>NZ_CP045392.1:2884388-3203870 GCF_009363635.1 Erythrobacter sp. THAF29
CCCCATCGGTCTCCACGGCCATGGCGCTGGATCTGCAATCGGGTTCTGGGACAATCAGGAGGACGACCCGCGCGGAGCGTACCCGGTGCATGGGGGTACGACATGGTCGATCGAGCTGACAAGCTACACCGAAGTCCCCGAATGGGGCGGCCAGAAGGTCGATTTCCGATCCGAAGAAGACGCCTATTTCGATGGCGAGACCGTGCGTTTCCTCGACGGACGTCAGACAGAATTGACGCTTATCCCTTCGGAATGAAGCCTAACCGCCAAGCCGGTCCGCGAGTTGCTCAACCTGCGCGGTGCATCCTTCTGCGACAAGCGCTTCTGCAAGCTGGTCGGCGCGAGCATAATCTGCGGCAAGCAGCGCAAAAGTGACCTCGACCGATTGCGAACCGTCACCCGGTGCGGTGATCGAATAGGCGGTGCCGGGTGTGACCGTCAGCAATGCCGGATCGAGCGGGGCCACGCTTTCGTTCACATCAAACGTCACATCGACAGCATCGCTGCTTCCAGCTTCACTCAAAGCGTAGGTGGCGATGCTTTCCGTGTTTGGTCGCCAAAGCCGCACAGCCTGGAGGTCATAAAGGCAGATCGTCCCCGGCTGCGACACGTCGACATACCAAAGGTTCGGGTTGCGCGCCGGTCCGCCGTCGTTGCCGGTCCGCACGGCTCCCGTCCGCACCCGGTTTGCGGCGCGCTTACGCGTCAAAGCGGAAAAGCGTGCACGGGTCGCCTTGGGCTTTTCGCCCACCTTGAACGTGCCTGCGCCCTTCATGACCTTTGTCCCGCGCGAGGTCAGGACCGTAATACTGTCGCCCGTTTTGAGCGTGACTGAAGCATTATCGTCGATCTTCATACCGACCGGATACTTCGAAGCCGAAGGACCGGTCGACTTGACGACTACTCCCGCAAGTGCGGTGACTGGCGCCACGAACACCGCTCCCGCAAGAGCGAGGCCCGCTATCCGTGCTTTGATGCTAGCCGAGAACATAAGTTCCTCTTTCCCCCAGATTTTCCAAACGTTTGACGAAATTCTGTAATGCCAAATCATCGGGGTGGCGAGCTGCCACCTCCTGCGCCAGACGCACGGCTTTTCCACGATGATGTTCTGCCAGATCGCAGGCTTCTGCAAGCTTAACGCGGTCGACCTCGGGAAAATCCGGAGCTGGCTCGTACAGATCGACCGGTTGCGCGCGTCCTCGAAGCTGCACCCGCCCCATGCGCCGCCACCAATCGAGGCCGGACCGTTCGGCGAATTCGCGGCTCGCCATGACCGAGCTTTCGAGCGGCTTGTTCGCTGCCTCCAGCCGCGCGGCGGTGTTCATGCTGTCGCCTAGCGCGGTGTACTGGATGCGCGTGTCACCGCCGAAATTGCCGATCACCGCCTCCCCGAAATGGAGGCCGACGCGGGTTTTGCCGATCGGCGGGAGGTCTTCGCCCATTCCGGCAGCTTCGGCGCGGAATGCTTCGCCCGCCAGCCAGATCGCATAGCCCGCCTTCGCCGCGCGCTCGGCATCGTCTTCGCGGGCGATGGGCGCGCCCCAGAAGGCGACGACTGCATCGCCGACGAATTTGTCGATCACCCCGCCGTGGTCGAGCACCACTTGGCTCAGCATCTCGAGATAGCGGTTGAGCAACTTGGCGACCATCTCCGGTTCGATAGCGTGGCTCATCTTGGTAAAGCCTTCGAGATCGGAGAACATGACATAAATCTGGCGCTTTTCACCGCCGAGTGAGAGCAATTCGGGCTTGTCGATGATCGCCTGCGCGATATCGCGCGGAATGTATTTGCCGAGCGCGCCGTGCGCGAAGTTGCGCTGCTTGCGACCGACCGAGCGCGCCGCTGCCGTCACCGCGGTGAAGGCGATGATCCACCCGACCAGCCAGCCCACCGCTGGCAGACCATAGGTGTCGACGTTGCGCACCTGCAGCACCACCGGCAGTCCGACAAACACCACGATCAGGAACAGCAACAGCGGCACGAGCCGGCGCGCAGGCCATTCGAGAAGCGCGGTGAGGATCGCGGTCACCACTACCAGCACTGCCAGCGCCCACAGGATGACCGGCGAGATTTGCGGCATTGCCTTGCCGTCGAGCATTTGCGCGATGATCTCGGCATGGACCGCGAGCCCAGGCGGCGTTTCCCCGGTGACCGATGTAAACGATGTCTCGACCCGGTCATAATCGACGATATCGCCGCCGATCAGCACATATTTGTCCCTGATCGCGTCAGCGAGGGGCGGCACGATTTCTGGATCGAGATCGGTGAATGTGTCGATCGAAATCGACGGGAAGAGTTCTGAATCCGCGAAGAGACTGCGGCGATATTCGATCGCGCCTTCATAGGTTTCAAAGCGCTCAATCGGAGCGCCCGAATCTTCGAGCATGACCCGTCCAAGCAGCGGCGGAATGTCCGGCTCGATACTGGGCCATTTGCGCGTCACTCCGAATTCGTTGTCGAGCCGTATGCTGGCGGGGCGCGCATTGCTGCCTTCGAGCGCGGCCATGAAGTCGTCCAGAAAGACGCGCTGTTCGTAAACGATATCCGCTTGGTTCGTGAATTCGTTGGCATAGGCGACGGCCGTGGGTGTCTGCATCGATCGCAAAGCTGCAATGAGTTCAGCATCTTCGTCTTGCGGCTGATCGAACAGGATATCGATCCCGATTGCCTTTGCCCCCATCTGGTCGATATTGCGCAACGCATCGGCCAGCACGCCGCGCGGCAATGGCGAGCGTTTGCCTTGGTCGATCAGGACCTGATCGGTGTAAACGACCATCACAATGCGGTCATCCTGCTCGACGATATCGGCGGAGTAATAGCTGCGCAGGTCGTAGAATGCGCGCTCCGCCTCGCTGGTGAGAGGCGTCGGCTCCTCGTTCCACGGCAGCACCCAGCTATAGCGCGCAATGAAAAGCGCAAACGCCACCATCAGGGCGGTCGCGATCAGCTGGATCGCACCCGCTTCGCGCAGGTCGCGCCAGCCGCGCAGCAGGCCCCGGCTCGTCGTGCTATCCTGTGGAGTTTCGGCCATTCGCGTTACGCCCTCGCCCGCATACGATCAGCGGGTCGCCTTGACGGCTCCATCGCCGACCACGGCAAAGGCCGACCAGTAGAATGGATGCGAGGTCTTCGGATCGTCCATCAGACCGATCTGCGAACGTCGCAGGGCCTCGGCAATTTCGAAATCGCTTTGGTCGAATAGGCCCGAGATCAGCCTCTCGGTTGCATTGTAATCGTCGGGCACCGGCCAATGACTGGCGAGCACTGTGCGCCCGCCCGCCCCGACAAAGGCGCGCACCAGACCATCGAGCGCATAATCGCCGCCCGAGGTCACGCCCGCCTCGCGTGTAGCCCCCACCGTGGCGCTGCCCGCAGTGTCGCAGGCGGAAAGGATGACCAGGTCGGCGTCGATCCTGAGGCCGAAAATCTCGGCAAAGCTCAGCAGGCCGTCCGATTGTCCTTCGCCAAACGAAGTAAGCAGAGCGGGCCGCGGTGGACATTCAGGCTGCGGCGCGGTGACAAGACCATGCGTTGCAAAATGAAGAATGCGGTAGTCGGTGAGATCCTCGCGCGACCTGATCTCACTGTCGGTGAAATCGGCGCGGGTGAGGACCAGCGAGGAAGACCCAAGCCGCTCTGCCGCGTCATAGAGTTCGTCAGCCTTGATAGGATTGGCCCAGATATCGGGCGACCACAGACAATCGCTCCCGCCCGCAATCGCTGAACGCGTGCGCGACGAGGTCGCGCGGCTCTCGCCTATCGGCACATTCTGCCCAAGCCCCAGGTAGGCCCGCGAACCGCCGGAGGGGCGCGAAGCGCGCACATCGCGGAATGCAGCTGGGGAAACGGATGTGCTGATCTCGGAACTGCGCCCAAGCCACGCGGTGCCGGTAAAGTCATACTCGTCGCCGTCATCGCGGGCGAGCTGCTCCTTGTAGCGTTCGACGCTGGCATCATCGGTTACGAGCAGATTGACCGGCAGCTTGAGCATCGCTCCATCGGGCTCGAACACGATATGCCGGTTCTGGGGCAGGCTGTCAGCAATGGGACCGAACAGCCCGACATAAAGCTCGCGCGCACCCTCGAGATCGAACGGGAACGTCATGACCTGCCCGTCCTCGGCTATCGCGATGCTTTCGCGCAGCCGGGCCACAAGGTAATCGAGATCGTCCGGTGAGAGCGAGGCGCGATAGGCGCGGGCGCTGTCGGCAGTCGCGAAAATGACGAAGGTATCTTCGTTGAGCGCTACAAGCTTCACATAGGCTTCACCCGGTCGCAGGATCGCCTGCAATTCGGGCAGCGCAACCGCCCCGCCCGATACTGCGCGATACCGGGGGTACTGCGCAAGTTGATCGAGGATTTCAGCCTGTTGCGACAGCAATTGTTCCAGCCGCTGTTCGCGTTCTGCAACGAGTGCCGCCACCTGCGAATTACTCTCTGCGTTGGCTTTAAGTTGAAGAATACCAACACGCAGCTGTTCGATTGAGCGGGCAAGATTGGTAGTCCGCCGGAACAGCTGGGATGCCTCGTCGCTCCCGCCCGAAAGCTCGCGCGCCAGCACTGCCTGCGTCTGCGCCAGACCCGGGCGCTGGAGCAATTGACTGGCTGCAAGCATCTCGGCCGCAATCCTTGCTTCGTCTTCCGTCGCGAGCAGAAGTTTGAAATAGGGTGTCATCAACGAGCGGATGGCGGTGAGCGGACGGCCTTCTGCATCGGCAATGATCTCGCGATAGAGTGTCAGCGCCTCGTCTTCGCGGCCGTTTCGCGCGTAAAGCCCGGCCAATAGCCCGCGGGCGCTCTGAAGCGCCGGGGAGCCGGGATAGGTCGCTTGAAGCAAGGCAATTCCCTGCCTGTGCAGATCTTCGGCTTCAGATACCCTGCCCTGCCGTTCGGCAATCTCGGCGATCTCGCCGAGCACCTGCGCCCGTAGCCACAGGATCGAGATAACTCGTCCCTCGCGCACCTCGGCCAGGGTGGAGTTGGCGCTGCGCAGCCAGCTCAGCGCCTCGTCAATGCGGCCTTGGAGACGCAGCGCGGTTGCGCGCAGAAAGTGGGCCTGACCATCGAGCAACTGCGCGCGCTCCAGTGGGGTGAGACTTAGCGCGTAAGCCGATCCGGCCGCGCGGTCGCCCTCAGCCGAAAGGCGGTTTGCCATCGCTTCGCCGATCCGCAATTCACCCAATTCCGCGCGCGCTTCAAAATCGTTCGGCAGCGGCGAGTTGGCAAGGTCCAGCGCCATTTCGCTCTCGCCTTGGTTCAGAGCGTTGATCGTCTCGTAATTGCGCTGGAGGCGGGCGAGTACAGGATCGGCGCTCGATCCGTTCCGTGTCTCCTCGAAAAGCCGCGCTGCCTCTGCGTAATTGCCGAGGTTGGATTGCAGCAATGCTTCATTGAGCCGAGCATCCAAGGCATTATTGCCGGAAAGAATTTCCGCCGACGCGGCGAAGAATTCGGCTGCTTCTGCAAATTCGCCCGAATTGCTGCGACGGTAGGCTTCCGCGAGTGCCTGGTCCGGCGCAATTGCTTCGGCCTGCTGGCGCGCAAAGGCGACTGCGTCGGTCGTCTGGGTCAGCGGAATATCGACCGTGCCCGCCACGATCCTGTCGCTTGCCAGAGATGCGATGCCAAGTTCGAGCGCCGAGCGGTAGGCGGACAATCCGCTAGCCGCATAGGTTCGGTTACCGGTTTCTCCGACCACCAATTGCCGCCGCACGATACTCCCCTCGCGCGAGCACATCAGCGCGCGGACATCGGACAAGCCTTTGGGCGAGGCCTGAAGGTCGCTCGGCGAGCAGGAGGCCTTCGGACCGCCGAAGCGCGTCTCCGCTTCACTGGCGACGCGTCCACGCACAGCCCACAAGGTGCCGACAGGCGCAGCGGCGTCGCGACAAAGAACAGCATAGCGCCGGTCGAAAAGTCCCGCGCCGGGTTCGGGAGCCTGAATCTGCGCTTCGCAGAGGCCATTGTCCCCGATTGGGAAACTGTCACGCAGGCTGAGCGAACTCTGCTGGTCGGCGAACTGGGCAATATTGGGCGATGCCCAAAGAGCCGCTACGCCAACGATTGCCGCAGAAACGAGCGAAAAGAGCGATTTCTTCATCTTACTGCTCCCTACCTTCGTCAGCCGAAGCGCCACCGCCCGAATAGAGTGTCGCATCGCCGCCCGATGCCACCGGATCGTCAAGCAAGGGGAGGGATGGCAAAGTCGGGTCCTCGGAAAGACCCGGTACTTCGAGCGCGAAGCCTGCCCGCCTTCCGCCTGCGAGGATGCCCGAAACGAGCAAGTCCGGCACATTCACGCTGGGCTCACCCTGAGGTCCGCGCGGGAACGCGCCGATGCTGATCAGCCCGGGGAAGTTGGGCCCGAACCGGTCGTTGCGCTCAGGCTCGGTTGAGGTCACCTGAGGCGGAACATTCACAGGCGTGATGGTGACCGTCGGGTTGGTAACTGGCAATTCCGGTTGTTCGGGTACGCTCGTCGGGCACTCGCCGGTGTTGATGATGCAATCGTTGAAGGCTGCGACGTCGAGGTAAGCGGTCGGATCGACGCCAGCGAAATTGTAGTTGACCTCGTCAAAGAACGCCTCACCGGTAATGAATGAACCCCCTCCGGCATCGCGACGTCCATACGCGAACACGTCGAGCGGGTCGGGCTGCCCGCCGGTGCGGATCGAAAGTCCGCCTATACCTACGGTGATGCCGCCCTGTTCAAACGTGCTTCCGGTGTTGCGCACCAAGAGCGAGTTATCGACCACAAGCTCTACTGTATCTGCCGTAATGTAGCCTCCCGGATCATCGCTACCGGTAACGGCGACAGCCAGGTCCTCATCCCGCCCGGCGAATTGCGGGTCCGCGACAAGTTGCGCGATCATGGCGCTATCAGCAGACCAGATATCGCCGCTGATCAATTGCAACGTCCCTCCGGGCGAACCATCGGGAGCGGTGACGTGGATACCGCCGGGAGTGACGATCTCGATCCGGTCGGTTGCTGAAAGCACAAGTCTGTCTGTCGGTGCAGCCTGCGCGAAATCGAGCGAGCCTTCGACACGCGTTATGCCTCCCACATCGATGTCGAGCAGAGTCAATCCGGCATCGAGCGAACCGGCAACGGGAAGATTGCGAATGGTAAGGTCGGCGGCATCGAGATTGGCCTGGTCGACCTCGGGGAAGATTAGGAAAACCTGATTGGCATCGATGCGATCCGCCTCAGTCTGTGTGAGTGTGAAGCCGATTTCTTCGGTCGTCCCACCAAGGATTGCCGGATTCACCGTTTCGAGCGATTGTATCTCAATGGTCGCCGCACCGATCCGCGCGCCCGCTTCGATATTCAGCTCGGTTGCACGGAGAGCGAGGAAGTCCCCGCCAAGCGCAACGACGTTTTCGTCGTCTCCAAAGACTGTGATCGTCCCTTGCGAGCTGATGTCGATCGCGCTTGTCGGAGTGCTCGCGTCGGGATCACCTACCACTCCACCGCCCGAAGTACGGACGACGAAATCGTCGAGCACGTCGATCAGTCCGGTGCCGCTGATGCGCAGGTCGCCTCCTTCGGCAACCAGCGTCGACTCCAGTTGGCCGGCGGGAACCGCATCCCCTAGGGCGCTCGCTGCGAGGTCGGTAACGCTGATCGATCCTGTCTGGACATCGATGAAGAAGCGGCCCGTCTCATTGGTGTCGCCACCAATTGCACTCGCATCGAGCGCGAGCGCCGTCATGGTGGCCGTAGCCCCCCCGCTCGGGCCGACGCGGAAGCCAGCCTCACCGCCGCTCGCGGAACCACCCGGCCCGCCGGTCGCACTTGCCGAAAGGTCGGCTAAGTTCGCGACGGCAAGGGTCGAACTCCCGTCAATCGCTGCCGACGCATCGCCGGCGATGGCGGTTCCACCGACCGAGCTCGCGTTCGAAGCGATTGCGAGCTGGTCCGAGGCGAAATTGCTGTTGTCGAGGAGCATCTCGCTGAGACCTGCAGTGGCATCGCCATCCTGCGGACTTCCGCTACCGCCGACCGCATTGCTCGTGATCTCGAGTGACCCGGGAGCGAGGTCCGCTGACATGATCAAATCGGAATTGGTGAGATCTGCGTTTGCAGTCCCTCCGGCTGCGTTGCCGCCGGTCGCGCCTGCCCCGCCTGTTGCATCGGCGAGTATGCGGTTGCGCCCTGCCAAACCAAGCCCCGAGGTAACTGCGCTCAAAGATGCAGTTCCTGCTGTCGCCTGACCGCCGATACCTGCTGCCGGGTCGGCGTCGCCGCCTCTTGCACTGGCATCGATTGCAAGGCTGCCGCCAACAACGTCGGTCTGGCTGAGCGAGACGTTCGCAGTCACTCCCTGCGCATCTCCCCCTTGGTCACTGCCATTGCCACCGATCGTCTTGCCGCCGATGAGAACCTCGGCAATGCCGCCTGTATCGGGCAGGATGTTTATCACCGAGCTGTTGGCGGCGAAATCGACCGTCCCATCGCTCGCGCTGCCACCGATTACCCCGTCACCACCGCTCGCCGATGCGACGAAGATCGACTGCCCGACGAGGCTCAGCGTGCTGTCGTTTACCGTGGTCTGATTCATCCCGCCGGTAGCGTTGCCGCCATTCCCGGTTCCGCTGCCGGAGCCTCCGATCGCGGTCGCACCGCCGCTTGCCAGCTCAAGTGTGACCGTGCTGCCATTGTTGATACTGATGGCGCGGGTCCCACCCGTTGCATCGCCTCCATCGACACTGAGGGAGGGATCGGCCCCAGTCCCGCCGACTGCTGCGACCGAGTAGGACGAGAGCCCGGCTGAAACCGAACCGCCATCCGCCGAAAGGTTGCCATTGCCGCCGAGAGCCGATCCACCCGAGCCTCCATCGACAGCGCTGTTTCCGCCATAACCGCGCGCGAAAAGGATGTTCGCAGCGATAGTCCCGGCTGTTGCGCCCGGATCGGAAGGCAGGGCGATCGTGCCGCCCGCGTCGGCTTGCAAATCGATCTGCCCGCCCGTTCCAGTCCCGCCGATGCCGCTGCCGCCGGTCGCCTCGCCGCCTTCGCCGTTTGCCGCGAGGATCCCGCCGCGATTGAATTGATCCGTGAACGACGCGTCGGCGGTGTCGAGCACAGTCACGGTGCTGCCCGCACCATCGACAAAAATCTGCGCGCTGCCGCCGGTACCGGCTCCGCCGCCCGCATCGTCGCCCGAGCCACCCAGGCCGCTCGCGGTAACCTGTGCCGAGCCAAGCGAAACCGTACTTCCCAGGAATGCCTGCACGAATGCGCTGCCGCCCTGTCCTACGCCACCGGTGAAGGCGGGGCCTCCGTCGCCTCCCAATCCATTGGCGGCGATAGATGCGTTTCCGCCAACCACCGCCGAGCCGGGCGCGCTCGGATCAAGCGCGCCGATACCGGTCAACCCTCCAGTCCCATCGCCGCCATCGCCATTCCCGGAAAAGCCACCGATACCGCTGGCGTCGAGCACTACGTCTCCGGCGACTGCGATCTGGATATCGTTGATATCGATGAACGCGTCGCCGCCGAAGCCATCGCCTCCTACGCTTTCACCGGATCCAGCTACGCCAATCGCGCTAGCAGTAAGTTCTGCGATCGAGCCATTGCCTTGCAAGGCCCCGCCCATGCCTGCCCCGCCGCCAGTGCCATCGCCACCGTTATCACCGTCGCCGCCCCTGCCATCTGCAACAAGACTGGCCTGACCGGTGGAAATACTCCCTGCGATAAGCTCGAGGAACCCGAAACCGCCCGCGCCGGTGCCGCCATCGCCGCGCGGTTCTAGGGTCGAACCACCGAAGCCTCCTTCGCCGCCCTGGCCTGTTACGTCGATCGCCAGGGAGCCAAAAGCGGCCGACCCCAGCCCCACTGATCCATCCCCGAAAAAGTTGATGAGGCCGACCGTGGAATCACCTCCTGTACCGTCGCCACCCGCTCCGCCTGCTTGGGCAATTCCCCCGGCACCGCCTTCGCCGCCCTGCCCGATCGCGCTGAGGCTGGTGTTTCCTCCGACCGAGACGGTGCCATTATCGGCATCGGCAAGGATATACGCGCCGCTTGGGAGTGTTGCGTCTGCCTGATTGAGAACCAGCTGGTTGCCGCCGGTGCCGTTACCGCCATTCCCCGCTGCGACACCCGATCCGTCACCTAATCCGCCAGCCCCACCGATCCCGTCGGCAGCGACCGTCGCATCTCCGGCAATCGTCAGCGACGCGGTCGTGACGAGCGAAGCTTCGGCCTGCAGGAAGGCGGCTCCGCCAAGCGCATCGCCGCCCGTTCCGCCGAAGCCGAACAGCGCTCTGCCGCCAAATGCACCTGCATCGGCGATGGCCGCTCCCAAGAGGTCGGCATCGGCATCGACAAGGCGCACGCCCGCCGAACCGCCTTCGGAATTGCCGCCGCTTGTGCCATCGCCGCCTTCGGCAGAGGCAAGAGCTGCGAAGTCGCCGCCGACCGAGACCGTCGCGCCACTATCGGCCTCCAGTCGCGCCACTCCGCCAAGACCGTCGCCGCCCTCGCCCAGCTGGTTTTCGCCGCCGCTGGCCGAGGCGTCTATCGATACCTGCCCGGCAAACGCCGCGTTCCCGTTTTGCGCGATGACGATGGCGGTGCCGGCGTCCGCATCCGCGCCTTTGGCGAGATCATTCGATCCCCCGGCAAAGGCCGTCGCTTCGACGAGGACATCGCCGCCTACCGAAACGTCGCCCTGTGCCGCGACTATTCCGGCGATCCCGCCAAATGCGGCTGAACCGCGCGACGTGTTCAGGGTATCGCCATCGACGCCGAACGCGTTGGCCAGCACATCGAGATTGCCGCCCACGCCCAAGAGACCGCCGAACCGCGACAGAACATTGGCATTGCCGCCGGTTATATCACCCGCGCTCAAGGGAGCGACGGCGATGGTCACATCCGCCTGAGCATCGACCACCGCGAAGCCCGTTATGTCGATAGTGCCTCCACGGGCATCGATCTGCGCCGTACCGCCTGTCGCACTGCCCACCGCAAGCGTGTCGAGATCCTGACCCGCAATGGCCGAAGCATCGACCCGCGCATTGCCCGCGATGCTGATCGAAACAGCCGAACCTACTGCTTCGATGATGGCTGTGCCACCGGCAGCATTGATCGCAGTGGGATCGTTCAGCGCCATGCCGATCACGCCGATATCGCGCGAATAGACGAGCGCGTCGCCAAGAATGTTGATCGGGAGACCGTTATTTGCCGAGACCCTTGCAAGGTTCGCCGCTGCGACCAGAAGGTCACCATCGAAGAACGAGGGATTAGCT
The DNA here is from genome assembly GCF_009363635.1 of Erythrobacter sp. THAF29. Taxonomy (GTDB): domain Bacteria; phylum Pseudomonadota; class Alphaproteobacteria; order Sphingomonadales; family Sphingomonadaceae; genus Erythrobacter. The sequence continues at coordinate 2,895,643 of NZ_CP045392.1, forward strand.
TGGCTGACAACATCCACCGTGTCCGAAGAGACCGCTAGCAGGCTGCTGCTCGCCGCGATGTCCTGAACCACAAGGTTCGCAGGCGGCGCGCCGGGCGCATCCAGAAGGAACTCGGCATTGATCCCGTCCGTGATCGATCCGCTAGCGGCCGTCCGGCCCGAAACGTCGAAATTTGCCGACAGAATGATCTCGCCGTTGACGACGCCTGCTACCGCAGCGGGATCGAATCCGAGATTGCCGCTGAACAGCATGCTGATCGGGTTCGCCTGGGCGCGCGCCACCGCGTAGATGATGTGATTGTCGCCAGCGCCGCTGCTTGAGGGTCCGCCGACGTCGCCGTCGATCGTGATCTGGGTTGCCGAGGCGCTTCCCACTGGCACCTGAATATCGAACAGACCGTTATTGAATGTGACGGTAACGATTTCGCCGCCGATATAGGCATGGCTGCCATTGACGAGCGCGGTCCCGAGCATCTGCACTTGCGCAGCGGCGGCGATGAAAAAGGAATTCTCGGGGCTCGCAACGATCCCGGCGCCGGGATTGATGATGATCTGGGCGGTGTTGCCAGCCGCGCCATTCAGGTTCAGCGGGGAACCGCCGCCTGCGAATGCCCCAAAAACCGAAGGGTCCGGATCCAGCGTGGTCAGCATCAGGCTGCCGACGTCGAAGACGGCGTTATTGCCGATCAGGATGCCGGTGGGTGAATAGAACGCGACGAAACCGCCAGGAGTGGCCATGCCGTTGCCGTCGATAATCTGGGAGATGACCGTCCCGTCGATGACTGCGATATTCCCGTTGGTCGAAGGAAGTATCCGGTTGAGAACCGAAAAAGTTGTGCTCGGAATATTGTCGCCGTTCTGGAAAATTGCGGTGTTGCCGGTCGGCAGGAAATCGAGCGCGTTGCCGAAATTGTCCTGATCGGGCGTCCAGTCGATCACCACGGTCGGCGTATCGGCCGCGATCGTATCCTGACCTTGTACTGCGCGATCGATCGTTGCCGCCCCTTGCGTCACGTTCGGCGTTGCCTGGATGCCCTGCGCCGCCGCACGTTCGGGCGCGATTGCGAGAGAGAGGGCCAGCGCCGCGCTCCCGCAACCGAGTAGCAGCCGCGCGCGATTGTTGTTCGTCAGGTTCGGCATGTCAGTAGCTCCACGGGAAAAGGCGGGCAGTCAGCGTAAAGAGCACGCGCACATCGCCCAATCGGGGCGCAAGGTCGGGACGGGTTATCGGGGCGGCGACGAAGAGGTCGGCCTGAACGCGCGACCCCCATGCCGCGCGCACGCCGCCACCTGCCGACCAAAGCCTGTCGGGATTGCCAGGGATGCGGCTCGGATCGTTGTTCCACGCCCACGCAGCGTCGGTGAAAACGTAAGGCTGCACCGCCACCGCATCGACATCCTTGGGCGCGAGGCTGCCTGCGCGCAGCTCGAACTGGACGCCGATCCCGCTATCGCCAAGAACGGCGCCGGGATCATAACCGCGCCCGATCGAGTAATTGCCAGCGGCGAACTCCTCGAACGCGGGCAGCGGCGCATCGCTTGCCTGAGCATTCGCCTGCAGTGAAAAAGTAATGTTGGGGATCGGGCGATACTCGACCCCGGCTTCCGCGCGCGCGACGAATGGCGTGGGGTCTGCCTCGATCCGGCTCGGTGGAGCGAGGCCACCAGCTATACAGCCGAGAGGGTTGGACCTGCAATCGGGGCTGGCGGAGAAGACGCCGAGACCTTGGCGCGCTTCGAGAGCAAGACGCGCCCGGACCTTCGGCTCGTAGGGTGTATAGCCATCGACGCGCCGGATGCTTGCCGCGTCGGTCCAGTCGCCTTCGACGCGTGCAAAGGCGGTACGCACCCTGTCTTGAGTGAGCGGGACATCGTTTACCGTCACATCCTGGTCGACATATTCGAAGCCGACATCGGCGAAAATGCTGGCGCGGCGCGAGCGTTTCAGCGGATAGGTCGCCTTGACCGCAGCGAGCACGGTTTCGGACTCGAGTTCGAACCCTTGCAGGCCCACGTCCGGGTCGGTCTGGCTGTAGACGAATTGCCCCCCCAGCCGCAGCCCTTCGCTGCCGATCGCGAAGTCATGACCGATCTGAACGGTCTGCTGCTCTTCGAATTCAAGCGTGCTGTAGACCCCGACTGAAGTGCGATCTCCTAGACCGGTGAGATCGTAAAGCTCCCCCCGAATGAGCCCCCCGAACCGCCCGATAGCGTTCGACCCGAGGTTCTGAACGCTAAGACTGACCTGTCCGCGCTGGCGTGAAACTGCAATCTCGCCGACAAGGTCGCCCGGATCGCCATCCGCTGCGGGGCGCAGCGAGAGCCGCACATCAAGGCCTGGAAGATCGTCCGCCAGCAGCAGGTAACGCTCGGCATCTTCGGTGTTGAACACCTCGCCATCGGTCAGTTTTTCGAGATAACCGGCGACAACAGCTTCCGAAGGCCCGGCATCGCCGCGCACGCGCACAGCTTTCAGCCGTCCGAAAACCACTCGAAAGTCGGGCACGCCGTCCGCAAGGCTTTGCTCGGGAATTTCTACCGTCGCGAGATAGCCCCGGGACCGCAAGATCGAATTGGCCCGTGCGCGTATGTCGCACAGGACCGATAACGATTGCTCGCGCCCGACGTAGGACACATACGCGTTATCGAGCGAAAGGCCGGGAACCGCATCGAGGCCGATGAAATCCGCGCCCGCCAAGGTGAAGCGCAGGTCGGAATATTCCTCTTGGTCGAGCGCGCAGGGCGCGCGCTCCAATCCGCCGTCAATAGTTAGCGTCGCACCGGATTCTGTCCGGCGGCGGTCGGGTGGCAACAGTTCGCCTCGCGTTGGAGGAGTGACCTGAGATTGCGCGCTCGCGGGATCGACCGTGATAATCCCGCCCATTGCGGCGAAGGCAATGGCAGGCACGGCCACCGAAGATACTTCGCGGGCAAAGCGGACGGACCGCACCCCCTGCCTTTCATCAAGGAATCCATGCGCAATTCGGCCAGTGCTCGACAAACTTCCCCCCCGCTGATGCACATGCGAATATGCACCATTGCCTGGACCGCGAACACGCGAACCGGCAGTTCCCGCAGACTGGAAAACGACGACTCTTTCGCCTCAAATCCGTGCGGATCGACCCCGTGAAGCACGGTAGGACATTCCGGCACGAACACAAGTTGACTTGCAACTAACTCAACCGAAACGGGTCATTTTGTCGTGTTTGAACAAGCGGGTGGACCCGATCGGCTCATGCATCACGGATTGATGCGGGTAATCCGCCTCCGACAGGGCCGGTGACGGAGATCTCGCCCATCTCCCATGCCAATCATGTCTTGTTTCGCAGCAGGTCCAGCGCCGAGAGCCTGATCGCAGTAGGCACCGGCGCGCCCGCGATCAGCGCTTGACGTTCGGCATCGGTGTCGAGTTCCAGCGCCTGCTCGTATAGCTCCATTGCGCTGATATCAGACTTGCTGATCGGCTTCATGATCCGCCCGCGTCTCTGGCCCTAGTTCCCGCGAAGGCGGCTTCGGAAGCCCTTTTTCGCCTTGTCGAGTCGGGTCTCGAACTCGCCCTGCACGCCTTGGCGCAAGCCGGACGTATCAGCCACTCGCGGCGACACCGCAGCCGAAACCATCCCCTCGACGCTTTCCTTGACCGTCCGCCCGAGTAACTCCAGTCCGGGGGCCTCTGTGAGACCGCCGATCGCCCAGTTCCTCTCGGGCTCGGAATGCTTGTCCATGATCGCAAACGGCATCATGAAATAGCCGTCCTTGGCATATCGGCAGCCCCAGCTGTTGCGCATGATGTAGTGCTTGCTCTCAAGGTCGTACCCCACAACGCACATGGCATGGCCCGAATGTCTGAAGGGTTCGCCGCTTTGTTGGACATTCTCAGGCAGCGGCATCACGCCGGTCTTGTGCGCCTCGGTGTAGCATTCGCGCGGAAGGGTAACGCCGATCACAACCGGTATGCCCTCAGCGAGGACGTATTCGATCGGCACGCTTGCCTTCATTCGTGCAAATTCGATCCCTCCGTAATGCTGCGCGTTTTCGTAGCAGGCCTGTGTCGGCGGGTCGTTGACGGTCAATTCGGACAGTGGCCAGAGTTTCTCCTCGCACACTCCGTGCGCGATCAGCGCGGCCATCGCTGTGTGGACGTACGTGCCCTCGTCCTTGATCTCGGCGCTGTGGAGGCGGCGCGAATTGAAATAGACGAACAAACGGGAAAGGTCGCGGCGCGGATGACCCTGCCGCGCCTGCAGCAGTTCGAGCGCCCCCACCACCGCATTGGCGACGCAACTACTGGTGCGCTTCTGGTCTTCGATCTCGCTGCAATACTTGCGCAGATCGACCCGCGGCGGGATCGTCGCATCCGAGCTTGCCGTGTCGCTCTGGGCGCTGCGCCCGGCAGACAGTCCGATCTCCGGCGCAGCTGAGGGAGTTTCCTCGAACCGGTATCCGGTCAGGACATAATCGTCGAATTCAGACATGGGTTTTCTCCCGGATTTCATTGTGCAGAAAGCGCGACTTGCTCATTGGCTGAAGCGCGCGGGGCAGGCGGCACCCGGCGCGTGATCAATATGGATTGCCTGCTTGGTATTGGTCGCGTCGTAGTAATAGAGATGGCAGCCGCCATCCCACTCAAAGCTCCCCTGGCTCGCCTCGTTGTAGAGGTAGGTCAGGGTCTGCAGGTTGCCCCTGATCGCCTGGGGATTGCCGAAACCATCCTGGCCTCCACCAACGAAATTGCCCGAATTGTCGGTGGTGACATCCATGTATCCGCCCACTCCGAAATTCCATCGTCCCGCCATGTCGGCGAATGTGACAAGCGGCTCTTCCGGAGGAGGAGGCGGTGGGGGAGGCGGCGGTGGCGGAGGATCGATCTCCGTATCTGAGTCCGCGTCGGCTTCGGAGTCGGGATCGTAGATTTCGCCTGTATCGACCGAAACCAGGTCGCCATTGCCATCTGCGAAATATGCGACACCATCAATGTACGTGTAGTTATCTTCGGCGGTCGGTTCCGAATTCAAGAGTTCCTCGATTCCAGCGCCGATCGCTGCGAGCCCTACGAGGCCGACGGCTCCTCCGACCAAAATATTGCGCAGGTTATTGTTCGGCGGGGTTGGCGGCGGGACCGGGGGACGCGGTGTCGGCCCGGGCACGGGATCAGGTTTCTGCTCTTCCTCCGGTTGGACCTGGGCCATCGCCTTGGCCAGCCTTTCGCGATATTCCTGTGTGGTCTGCGGTCGTGAGGCCGGCCGGTTGGAGAGTCCCTGCTCAATCAACTCGTCGAAGATCGTCGGCACGTCCGTGCGCCCGCCGGATGGCGGTTGCCAGTGCCCGTGCGGGAGCACATCCATCAGCAATTCGTAGAAAATCACGGACAGGGAATAGAGATCGGCTGCCGGCCCAGCTGTGTTGGGCTGCGTGATCTGCTCTGGCGCCATGTAGCGCGGCGTTCCAAGTCCGGTCCCGGTCGCGCTGTCAGTCGTGCCGGGAGCGCGTGCGATGCCAAAATCGAGTATCTGTAGTGAAGCCTTTTCGCCCGTGGGTTCGCCGGTCAGTACGATATTTTCCGGCTTGAGATCGCGGTGGATTACGCCCTTGGCATGTGCGGCCTCCAGACCGTCGAGCAAAGCGTTGATGATCGAACCCACGATCGGCACTGCGATTTCTTCACGGGCGTTGATCTTCCGGCGATGCCACTCGCGCAGAACCAGTCCGTCGACGAATTCCATGGCAACGAACGGCTGATCGTCGGCTTTTCCGACATTATAGACGGCAACCACGTTGGGATGACGAATATCCTGAGTGAGCGCGCCCTCGCTGATGAGCCGATCGACCGCGCGATCGTCCGCCAGCCGGTCCGCCCGGATCAGCTTGAGCGCGATCTCGCGGACCTTCCCGGCGAGCTCTTCGGTCGCCCGGTAGACGACGCCCATGCCGCCTTGGCCGATCGTGTCCACAATCGTGTATCGCCCCGCGAAGATATCGCCCGGCTCCAAGTGAAAAGCATCGTTGCCGCTGTTCCCACCTGAAGTTCTGCCCGGCTGCGGATATGGTTCGGTCTGAAGGCCCCCGACCGTGTCGGTCGACCGCAGTGGCTTGCCGCATTCCTCGCAAAAACTGGCATCCCGCTCGTTCGCAGCGCCGCAATGTTCGCATTTCATCGCCATCTCAGGCTCCCTGAAGACTGGATCAGACCCATCATGGATTTGTTCCCCGACCTGGCGGGGTGCGCGTGATCACCACCTGGGTGACCCTGCTCAATTCTCGGCGGAAGCCGACGCTCAGTGACAAGGCCTCAGGAGCATCGACGAGCGGCGCGATGACATCTCCGTCCTGAAGCATGACCTTCTTGTCCGGGCCAAAGGCCTTGCCGTTTACGCGCAGCCCGTTGCCGCCTGCGACGCGAAGCATGGGACGGCTGTTCTCGGCGTAGACTTCGAAATGGCGACGCGAGATCGCGACCGATTTCTCCTCGTCGATCTCGCCGTCACTGTTGGTCACCAGCAGGCGGACGTCGGTATCACCGCCCTGTGCACGCGAATGTGCGCGTCCGAATACGAGCATCGCGTCGGGGGTGACGATCGGCTGGTTGAGCGTCGGAGCATGCTCCGGGGCGAACCCTGTGAATTCGAAGTTTGCAGCGCGGCTGAAGCGAAGATTGCCATCGATACTGCGCAAACCAAGCTGGCGCTCTTCCTTTTCCAGCCGCCGGACCTTCATGTCGATCGCCTCGACGAGCCTTTCCGAACCGCTGCCGCCTTTGCCGTGCGGATCGATCTGGATGATCGTCCCGTTCATCTGGTTCTGCGAGCTTATCTGGATATTGGCCGGCTGGTCGCTTGAGGCCTCGGCGATCTCGATCAGCAAACGGGTCGAAAAGGCGTAATGCTCCTCGCGTGTTCGCCACTGCGTCGTCACGGCCCACATGATCTCGATCTCGTGCAGGCCGGGTTGCGACATTTCGCAGGCGGTTGCCGAGGCCTGCGCCCGCTCCCCCGGTGCCAGCTTTTCCCACCCCAGGCGCTCCTCGCGCCACTCGCCGCGTTCGCGGCTCCAGATACCTTTGATGAAGAGCGGACGATCGACCTTGGAATCGTTCTTGAGGTAGAACGGGACGGCAACAGAGCCGCCCACCGCCGCCTTCATAGTCGCGCCGGGGATGATCTCCAGGTGCGGTTGGACGCAGACCGGGCACAACCCGCTTTCATCGACGATGCCGCCGCACTCCTGAAACGCCATGCAGCGCATCAATGGCTTGCCGCATTCGATGCAATATGTCGCGTCCGCGTCTTCGAGCGCACTCGCAATGCAGCATGAATGTCGGTTTTCCGTGGAACTTGAGAGAGGTGACGTTACCATTCTCGTGCGCTCCCGCCTCAATTCCGCAGTTGCTGCCCGCAGGACTTGCAGAATTTGGCCTTGGCGGAATTGACCGTCTTGCAGTTCGGGCATTCGACCGTGGTGGCCGACGAACCGGTGCCGCCCGCATTCCCTTTGCCGCCGAGCCCGGCGGCCATTCCGACGCCGCCCTGCATACCGGTGCCGACCATGCGGTGCTCGTGTTCGCGGCCCTCGGCGGTGATTTCGCGCACCATGCGGATCATCTCGTCAGCGTTCCGGCTTTCGGCCTGCGCCCGCGCAATCGCAACCTGAGCTGCGCTTTCGGAGACGCCGGGCATGTACTGCGAGAGCTGTTCGGGCGTGAGCCGTCCAGCCGCGAGCATCTTGTCGATCTCGCTCTTGGCTGCGGCCTCTTCCTCCTGGATGCGGATGCTGGACTCGCCCTTGGCCTTCGCCAGTTCGATCTCGTTGAGCCGCTCGAGATTTTCGGCAGCGATCTTGTTCCAGTCGCTCGCGTCCTTTTTATCGAGATCGCCGTCCTCGCGGCGGGTACCGCGATTGATGTCGGCGATTGCCGCGCCGTGCTTGGCTCCCTTCAATTCCTCGCGGCGCCTGAAATCGGCATCGATCTCTGCGCGCTTGATGCGGAAATCGCCGTCCAGCACCTGCAAGTCCTGCTGCGCCCGCGTGAGCGCCATTTTCGCTTCCGCCTTCGCAGTCTCGTCGCTGATTTCACCCAGTGCGATCTGCGTCTTCGCCTCGTTTTCGGCAACGATGATCCTGGCCTCGTGCTCGAGCGCCTCGAATTCCTGACGGCGGGCATGGGCCTCGCGCGCATCGATGAATTCGACCTCGCTATCGAGCACCATGTGCCTCAGCTCGTCGGCATTGGCCTGCTGGAGCTTGGTCTGATCGCGCGTGGTGTTGAGCATGAAGGCGGTCGAATCCGCCTCGCGCGAGACCTGCCGCTTGAGCAACTCAAGCTGGTAATCCTTCATTTCCTCGGCTCGGGCGATACGAGCGCGCTCGAATTCCTGCCGCTCTACCTCGTTGGCCGCCCAATTGGTCGTGGCGTTTCGGACCAACACGCCAAGGTCGCCGAGGATGCGTTCGGCTTCCTTCATCATGTCGGCTTGAATTTGGTCCTGCAGCCCGCGATTGCCCCGGATCTCGTCGGCATTGTGGCGTCCGAGGATCGCCCCGAAGATGCGTTCGCGGAATTGCGGCTCAAGCCGGGTTATGACATCCGGCACCGTCAACGCCTTGCGTCCGCTCGATGCGCGTTTGTCGGCATCGTCAGGCTCGCTCTCATTGCGCGAAACGCCGCGCATCAGGCCCAGCGCGTTGGTCGGCTTGTCGGGATTGATCTGCAACTCGAACGTCGCCTCGCCGACGATTTCGACATGGTCTTTCGACATCGCGCGGACCGGGATCACCGCCTGGAACGGCTTGAGATCGACCAGAAGGATTTCGTAATGGTGCGAGCCACCAATCAGGCCTTTCACGTTTTCCCAGAAGCCGCCGACGGAAAACTGGGTGCCCTTGAAGCCATCGATCACCGCGCCATCGCGGAACAGGATCGCCCCGAGGTCGGCGGGAGCTGCAAAACGCTTTTCGAAAAACGCCTTGAGTTGTTTCTGGCGGACGAACTCCGCGAGCATGTTCGGGTCGGTGAGAACCAGCGGTTGGGATTCCATGATCTTTACGCCTTTTTCCATTTCTTTTCAGCGAAGTAACGCCATGTGTGATAGCCAATCACGAAGACCACCACGATGCATCCGATCGTGTGTTCTCGCAGCAGGTATTCGAGCCTTCCGGCGGTCCCGGCATCGGCGAGATATCCGTCGAGGCGTTTGACCCCGAAGATCGCTCCGGAGAATCCGGTCAGCAGGGTGAAGATCGACATCAGGAATGTCGCGGCGGACGCGATCCGTTCGCTCCATGCCACCGGACCCTTTGCCGCCTTCAGCGCAGCGAGCGCCTCTTCCTTCTCGCGGTCATCGAGGCTGTCCTCGTGGCGCTCGCCTGCCTTGATCGCCTCCTTGCGTGCCTTCTCATCGACCTTCAGGAAATCAGGCTGGGCCTTCTTCCTCTTCTTGGCCGTCGAAGCGATGGTGAGGTTATAGGCCCGTCGCCGCCACCAGCCGATCAGCGACAGGATCACCCACACGATCGTCAGGCCGATCGTGATCCTGAACATCATGTCGATCATCGGCCAGGCATCAGGAGGGATCTGTTCGAACACCTGCTCGGCGCCTTGCTGCGCGGCCCTGAGGCCCGCCTCTGCTTGATCCTGGATTGAGCTCAAAACACCCTCCAATCCTCTAAAAACGGAATTTGCCTTTTAATAAAGACAAGTCATAACGCGCTACGAAACAGTATTCGTAGTCCTTACAATCAATATTTTTTTGACCCTGTTCTCGGATATTTTCCGCCTATTATCGTATCGAGAGCCATTTTTATCGGCTTCCTGATCTGAATAAGGAGGGAAAAATGTCCACCCCGGTTACGTCACAGAACATCGAAGCTCTCAGTGAGAAAAGGCGCAGGAAGTCAGGAAACCGGCTCAAATTTTTTTCGGACGTCTTCCCGTACCTGCTGGTGCCGGTCGTCGTGTACAGTCTCATCGCGGCGTTCTCAGGCGACGTGACCAGCGCGAACCAGCCTGGGATTCAATCGACGCTCAACGCATCTGCCTTTGACATTCCGATGCTGAGCGGGGCGTTGCTGCGGATCACCTGGGGCGAGCTGATGGTGATCTTCGCGGTCGTGTTCCTGTTCATCGAAGTCATCAAGTCGACCAACACGGCATCGGCGGGAATAGTGAACCACATCCTCTCGATGGTGCTGTTCGTTCTGTGCCTCATGCAGTTCCTGATGTTTCCGAGCTTTGCGACCGGCACATTCTTCATCATCACGGCGATGGTTCTGGTCGATGCGCTTGCCGGTATGGTCGTGACGATCATCTCCGCCCGCCGCGACTTCGGCGTGGAAGGGTTCTGATCATGCCTACGCTTAAGTCCTTCTTCCGCCTCGCAACCTGCGCACTGGGCGCTGCGCTGCTGGGTGGATGCGCGATGTCGCAGCAGCTGAGCCAGGTCGCTGTCGATCACAACCGCATGGTCGCCAAGAGCGCGAACGAGCTGGCATTGCTCAACATCGTCAGGGCAAGTCGGCGTTATCCGCTCCACTTCACCGCCGTGACCGAGGTGAATGGAAATGCGCGGATCGCGCTCGATGCAAGGCTCGGAGTGGCTCTCGATCCTGGGTTCAACCCCGAGACGGCCGCGACCGGCGCCGCGATTTCGACCAGCCCGAATTTCAGCGCCAGCGTTCTTGCGACCGACAAGTTCCAGCGGGGGATCCAGGCGCCCATTCCGACGGAGCTTGTGGCCTATTATCTTGACGAGGGCTGGCGCGACGAGCTGATCATGGCGCTGATGATCGAACGGGTCGAGGCATATCGCTCACCGCAGGACACCGAGCCGGAGTTTACAATTGTGAACGCCTCCGATGGAAGAGGGGACTTTGCAAAGCTGATTTGCACCTACGGGCTGCGGTCCATGCCGACATCGTCATCGGTCCCGCTTGCGCGATTCAACGACCTGATCGACGGCGCCAGGATGGCAGACAGCGGAACCTCGAGCGCCGATCGGCGCAAGGAGATTACCAGCCTCCTGGACCTGCTCGCCAAGGACGGCGTCCGGCTGACCGGAGACACCTTGGTGATAGAGGGATCGACCAACGCCGTGCGGCTCGTAAAACGTCAGAACACTAAGTGCGCGGGTGTCGAGGCGCCTGCACGCCTGGCAGATCGCACCCTCCGTGTCCGGTTCCGCTCGACGCTGGGCCTGATCTATTTCCTCGGCGAATATGCCCGCGCAAGCGAGGAATATGGAGCGGAGGCAGTCTACCAATTGCCCGCCTGCAACGATCCCTGCGATCTCGAAACCGCGCTCACCCGGCCGATCATTTCGCTTCGCAAAGGCCGGGGAGAGAGCCTCGTCGAAACCAGTTTTAGGGGTACGCGCTATTTCATCGGTGCGGACGAGGATGCGCCCGATCCTGCCAGTGGGAAGGCGAAAGCCCGCGGATTGCAGGTGATTGCCCTCGTGCAGCAATTGGTGAACCTGCAGAAGAGCTCCGACACCCTGCCCACATCGCTGAACCTGACTGGCATCAACTAGGCGAAAGGCGGGTGTGGAGCCAAGCGCGCGTAGCGGCCCAGCGGCGCTTTACGGTTGCGGGCGACAAATCTGTCACCTCTGCAATTTCTTCGATCGTCATGCCGCCGAAGAACCGCATCTCGACCAACTTTGCGCGCTGCGGATCGAGTTCGGCGAGGTCTTCCAGCAGCAGATCGAGCGCGATCAGATCTAGCGGGGGATCTTCGGCCATCCCGGTCATCAGCGTGACTTTCTGATGCGAACGCTTGTCCGCCTGCTTGCGTCGCGCATGGTCGATCAAGACTTGCCGCATGACGTGCGAGACGAGCGCAAGCACTCGCGCCCGGCCAAGTTCTTCGACGCCATCGATCTTGAGTATCCGAACGAAGGCCTCGTTCACGAGGTCCTGTGCGGCGAGCGAGCAATTGCGCTCGCCCGACAGCCTCGCCGCTGCAATTCGCCGCAGGTCAGGATCGATCGCGCGGAGCAAACCCTCGTCAATCTGCATGCCCGCTCCTTGGAGCAGCAGCCCCGCCCCCGGCGATCGTTCGACCGGAAAGACCGGACACGATCCATGAAAAAACCAAAGAATCCAGCGCGAAAGGAATGCCGATTGCCCCCAACCTTTAATGCGCCCTGCCCTTTTGATACCATTAAAAGAAAAGACAGCAAACGGGCCGCGGCACGACAAGAACTGCATTTAGGGGAATGCAATGATTGACGCCCAGCTCGATGTCGAGGCAATGGCCTTGCTTGAAAGAGCCCTCATGCGGCCGAAGGAAACGCGTGAAAAGTGGATCCGGGAGCAGACGGACCGCTCTCCCGAAGTTCTGGAGCGCGCAGCCATCCTGCTTAAGGAAATGGGCTCGGCCTCCAGCAGGATCTCGACAGGCGCCCCCGGCGAAATAGACGCAGACGCGAAGGCACCCGAACGCATCGGCGTCTACCGGATCGTGCAACTGCTTGGACGCGGCGGCATGGGCGCGGTGTTCAAGGCGGAGCGTGACGCGGGCGATTTCGAGCATGTCGTTGCGATCAAGCTGGTGCGCTCTGGCATACTTTCGCCCGAACTGGTGGAGCGCTTTGAACGCGAACGCCAATTGCTCGCAGGGCTTTCCCACCCGGGAATTGCACGCCTGTATGACGGCGGCACGACCGAGGACGGCGCGCCCTATATCGTCATGGAGTTCATAGACGGCGTCCCGATCGACAAGTGGGTCGAGCAGGAGAAGCTCGATCGCCGTGCGCGGATCGAGCTAATGATCGCGGTTTGCGAAGCGGTGTCCTTCGCGCACCAGAACCTTGTCATTCACCGCGATTTGACCCCTAGCAATGTGCTTGTGACGCAAGACGGCGTTCCCAAGCTCATCGACTTCGGCATCGCCAAGCCGCAGGACGACAGCGGCCTCGAGGCGCAAGGCTCATCGCTCTCGCAACTGAGCCTCACGCCGGGATTTGCCGCACCCGAGCGCTACAAGGGAGCGCCCGCAATGACGCTGAGCGACATCTATTCGCTCGGCAAGCTCCTCGAAGCGATCGTACCCGGCGCTGGCGACGACCCGGACCTTTCCGCGATGATCGCAAGGGCCACAGCGGAGGAACCGGGAGAGCGCTACGTCACGACCAACGCCCTTGCGACGGATTTGCGGAAGTATCTCGCTGGCTTTCCGGTCAATGCACGCCCGGCCAGCAACGCTGTGGTGGCGCGCAAATTCTACGAGCGGAACCGTTTGCCCGTGATTGCGAGCATCATCGGTCTCATGGTGCTTTTCGGAGCGCTTCTGGTGGCAGCCGGAGCCTATTTTAGAGCCGAGTCCGCGCGCGCCGCAGAGGCAACCCGCGTGGTCCAACTTCGCGAACTCGCGAACTACATGCTTTTCGACCACAACGAGGATCTTGCCCAGGTTATCGGCAATGGCGAGGCGAGATCGGACCTTGTCGACAAAGCGCAATCCTATCTGTTGACACTCTCGGAACTCAGCGAAGGCGACCCTTCCCTGAAAATCGACACCGCTTTCGGATTTATCGAACTCGCTCGTATCCAGGGGGTTTCCGCGCAGCCCAATTTCGGCGAACACGATCTCGCCAAAGCGAACCTCGACAGGGCCGAAACACTACTGAAGCAGGCCGGCGGTGCGTCAACTCCGCAGGTTGCTGCGGGCATGGCGCGACTCAATGCTTATCGCGCGTTGATCCAGATGCATGCCGAGAGCGATATGGACGCGGCGCAACAGGCCATTTCGTCAGGGCTTGCACAGTTGGACGCAACGCCTCGTGCTGTTCGCGATGCAGCATGGCACACAGCGCGCAGCGACATACGGCGTGCGCAGATGGAAGCGGCCGATCTCGAAATGGCCGGAGGCGAATTGGGCAAGCTCGTCGATATGTTTCAAAGCGAACTCGATAGCTGGCCGTCCGACCTTTCGAAGTCCGAACGCGGGGAGATCGACCGGGCGCTTGGCCAATATTATCTCGCCACGCATTTCTCCTATGGCGAAGCGCTCGATCCTGCCCGAAGTCTATCGGAGTATCGCAAGTCCGAACAGCTATTCGCCCGGTTCCTGAAGGAGCGGCCGAACGAACCCTACGCCCTCTATTGGCGAGCCTGGAACGCGTATTACGGCCATGCGGTTGCTGCGCAGAATGATGACCTTCCCGAAGCGAGCAGGATGCTCGACCAGGCGCAAGAGACTATCGCTCAGCTGCGGCTGATCGAAGAAAGAGACGAGTCTCTGGCAAGATTTTCCGAGCTCTTGCGCGAAGCGCGCGCCGATCTCGATGCCCGCATGGGTCGCTTCGATCTGGCTATCGCCGGTCAGCAGGCCATCGTGGACGAACGTGCGGCGATTGCAGCGGAACATCCCACCTCCAGCCGGAAGAGCGACCTTGCCTACGGCCACGTTGTCCTCGCGGACATAGCTCGCCGGGCGGGACGCAGAAACCGCGCCTGCGAAAGCTATGATGAAGCCGAGAAATACATGGGCGAAGTGGATGATGCCGGCGACCTGCGCGGGTATGTCGCCAATCTGAGATCGGGTGTGAAGGCCAATCTGGCGCGGTGCAATAGCGGCCGCGGAGTTGCGACCTTTACCGGCACTGGCGAAGAGTGACGCCTCCGCCTGCATCGACCCCACAGGTACCAATAAGTACGCGACGGCTAGTATGGCGCATTCCAATCGCCGATGACGGAGTATTCAGATGCGTGCCATCGTACGACCAATTCGTGAAAACAGGATTCTTCCCGATGGCTTGAGCTTCATCGCGCTGTCGAAAGGCAGGCCTCTGTTCAACCGGATTGCGTCCACCACGCCGCGATCGTGCGCGGCCATGGCCTCCTCGTCACGTCCCTGAAGCCAACTGTGTCGATCGCTGGGCCACAGGTTGCCGTACTGGCCAAGGCGTTGCAGCCGTGGACGACATGCAGCAGCGAAGAGAAGTAGTCGCCAACCTTTGCGTCGCGTTGCTACTCCGGCGAACCGCTGTTCGATCCGAGCACATCTACTTCCATGAGCGCGATCTCCCACCCGTCGCTGCGAGATCTTCAAACAGACGCGCCAGGCGGCTGTGCCGCACTGAACGCCGTCGGCAGTATTGCCGTTCCGGCCTGGATCGACCGCCGTGTCAGCATCGGTTGCGCGCTTCAAAGATCCGTTCTGGACCGGATGGATCATAAACCCTTTGAAACGCGATTCCGGACGTGGTTGTCGCGATTTCAACCATGTCATTCCCCGGAGACCTAGAGGGTCGCGCCCCTCGCTCAGCCCATCCGTGCCAAGGCCCGATTGATGACATCAAACATTGGTTTTTCGCGCAGATCGCTATCGAGGGGGAGGCCGCGATTGAGCCCTGCGCTGATGCTATGTGGATGCAGCCAGGAATAGCGATCCGTCAGCCCCCAGCAGGTGATGCTCGACAACGCCGGCGATGCGGTCAGAACGTCGAGCAATCGTTCGACAGCCTGAGCAACCCGGTGGTCTCGTTCTTCGACGGGGATGGCAACCTCGTCTTCCAGAACGTCGAGTTCGCTGACCCTGATTTTCAGACCCAGCTCTGCGATATGGTCGATGAACTCGGCAAGTAATGCAGGATCGATTTGTGTGCGCGACAGGTCGATATGGCCCTGCAACCCGATGCCGGTGATCGGCACACCGCGCTCGACATTCTCACGCAGGACCCGAAGTGCGACTGCACGCTTGCGCCCAGCCTGTTCGCTCGCATCCAGCAACCCGAATTCATTCAGGTAAAGATCGGCATGCGGCGCGATTGCGCGCGCTTCCCGGAATGCGATTTCAATGTATTGCGGGCCGAAGGCTTCCAGAAAGCAGGATGGACGCAGACCATCTTCGCGGGGGCCAACAAGAAACGGTTCGTTGATCACGTCCCAGCTGTCGGCGATGTCGAGAAAATTGGGCATGATTGTTTCGAAGAAGCGCCGGACGATCGACCAGTCGCGCTGCTGCAGGATTTCCTGAATGGCCCAACCGGGGGCCCCCTGATGCCAAACCAATGCGTGCCCGTGCACTCGCAGGCCATTTGCCCGGGCAAATTCGGCCAGCTGGTTTGCCGGGCGCAGGAAAAGATGGCCGCGCACGACCTCGACGAAATTCCACTTGAATTCGAGTTCGGGCACCAGCGTGTCGCAATAGCGAATGAGCCGATCGCGATATGTCTCGTCGACAAGGATGTGCCGGGTCTGAACCGCTGCTCCGAATTTGGCACCACTGCGACCGGGCATCGCGACGGAACCGCCGGGACTGCATGCTGCGACCGCTCCAGCGGCCAATGCCTTTGCGACCGTTCGGCGGCTGATTCGCGGGTGGTCTGTCAAATTGCCTCTCCCTGAGCCGTAGAGCAGAGATCGGCGAAAGTCGTAATGGCTAGTACGGATTACCTAGTATTATCCGGTAATTTCAATCGGTAGGCGTGTTAATTTCCGTTTCAATTCAAAGGGTGTGCATCGATTCGATGGCTGCTCGATGGACGGAGACGGGATTATAAATGAAATCGCTGTCAACGATAATTCTGGTTGCTTCTTGCTGCGCCGCCTCGCCCGCCAGCGCGGATACATTCGTGCAGGAAGAAGGCGAAGGCAGGATAATCCTATCCGGAATACTGACCGACAGCTCCAAAGGCTTCGACGCCACTGGGGACGTGATCGACATCAACGATTTCGACCAGGACCAGTTCTACATCAATGGGGAGTATGGCGTCGCCGATGGGCTCACATTGATTCTCGGGACGAGTTATCGCGACGTCGATATCGAAAACGGTCCCGATACGACAGGTCTGGGATACACCGAAATCGGTGCGCGGTATCGCATTGCTGAAGGATCGAACTGGCTGATTTCCACTCAGGGCCTGGTCCGTATTCCGGGTGAAGGGCGAATAGAAGGTCCCGCACAGGTTACCGATGACAGCACCGATATCGACGGTCGTATCGGCGCTGCCTACTTCGATGCAACCTTCTTCGCATCGGCAGAAGGTGGGTACCGCCTGCGCAGCGGAAACCTGCCGAATGAATTTCGCGTCGACCTTACCGTAGGGGCCAATGTCTCCGAAGAACTGCTGCTCTTGATAACCAGCACAAACACGATCTCCGACGGAGCGGGCGAAGGGCCGTTCGACGACGATTATCGCTACGGGGATGTGTTTGTGAGTGCGGCCTACCGCGTCGCACCGAATGTCCGGGTCCAGGCCGGATACACAGCGACTGTGTTTGGAAAGAACGCCCTGAGACAGCGGGGGCCGCTGGTCGGTCTCTGGTTCACGTTCTGATGATCGAAACTGCGCAGCCTATTGCCCGGAATACCGAGAGAAGACCATGATTATCTTTGACAAGAAGAAGACCAAGACCATCCTCGTCACCGGGGGCGCAGGCTTTCTTGGATCGCATTTGGCCGAGCGGCTCATCGATGCCGGGCATCACGTGTTCTGCCTCGATAATCTGCATACCGGCAGGGAGTCGAACCTCGACGGGTTGGTTGAAAGCAACCGATTGACCTTCGTCGACCACGATCTTGTCGACCCGCTCCCCAGCCTCCCGCGGTTCGATGAAATTTACAATCTCGCCTGTCCCGCGTCGCCAGTTCATTACCAGCACGATCCCGTCGCAACGCTGCAAGTCTGCTCGATCGGCGTGCAACACGTTCTCGAACGAAGTAAAGAGGACGGAGCAGCCCTGTTCCATACCTCCACCTCGGAAATCTACGGCGATCCAGAGGTTCACCCGCAACAGGAAGGCTATTTCGGCAACGTCAATCCAGTAGGCCCGCGTTCCTGTTACGATGAAGGCAAGCGGTTTGCCGAAACACTGCTCACCGATTTCTCTAAGCAACATAACGTCCGCCTGCGCATGGTCCGGATCTTCAATACCTACGGTCCGCGAATGCTGGCAGATGACGGCCGCGTGGTTTCGAACTTTATCGTCCAGGCACTCGAAGGAAGGCCGATCACGATCTATGGCGACGGGAGCCAGACGCGTTCTTTCTGTTACGTCGACGATCTGATCGACGGCTTTCTCAAGGTCATGGCTGCGGGCGATGAGGCCGAAGGTCCCATCAACCTCGGCAATCCGAACGAGATTACGGTCGGCGAACTTGCCGAACGGATTGTTGCGATGACCGGATCGAAATCCGAAATCGTGCGCCACCCGCTGCCGGTCGACGATCCAAAGCGCCGTCGTCCAGATATCTCGCGCGCGACCGAATTACTCGGCTGGGTTCCGAAAGTCCCTCTTGCCGAAGGTCTCGCGCACACAATCGAACACTTTGCGACGCCTAATGCGCGCGTACCGAAAGAGAAGGAGCTCCTTTCGCGGGTCTGATCCGCGATCGAGTGCAAATCTTGGGGCAAATGGGGTGATCAGCTTAACTTCGATCCTGGTAACGGCATTCATCGCGGTGCAGGTTCTCTACCTGCTGTGCATGCTGGTCGAAGTGTATTTCTACACCCGGCCGATCAACCGGGTCGACGTTGAGAACGCGGCGCCGCTGACACCGGATGAAACTCCCTACATCGTTCTTTTCTATCCGGTCCTCAGAGAGCTGGAAGAAACGATGCGGACGACCTTCCATTCGCTCTCTCGCATGGAGTACCCTCGCGACCGTTATTCAGTCATCGCGATACCGAATTCGAACGATTACGAAACCGTCGAAAGCCTGCGCAGGCTGCAGCGCGAATTCGATTTCCTGTCGATTATCGAAGTCCCGCCAACCACAGATCCATCCTGGCAACCGGTGTGGGATGGCTGGGAAAGCAATCCCAAGGCCTACTGGTTCCACCACGGTCCTCGCGCGGGATTTCGCGATTTGCCGCCTAAGAAGACCCGCCAACTCATCTACGCATTCTACAAGGTGCACAAGGAACGGGAGGGAGCCGACTTTCTCGTCAACTACATCGATGCCGACAGCGCGCCCGGCCCGGATCACTTCACCGCAGGCGCGATCGGAATGCGCGACTACGATGTTCTCCAGGCGACGAACATCGCAGGCAATCTCCTTCATTCGATGCCAGCAACCTGGTATGCGTTCGACCATCTTACCTGGGACGCCAGCAAGTATGCGCATCTAACGGCGAACGGCACCCATCCATTCTGGGTGCTGGGCAAAGGGCTCTTTTTCCGCGCTTCCGATCTCTATGAACTCGGCAGCTTTCATCCGTGGCTGACGATCGAAGACCCCGAGGTCGGCATGCGCTTCTGGAAGAATGGCAGGAAGCTCGGGCTCATCGAGCGGCCGTTAATCGAGGAAGTCCCCGAAACCCTCGAAAACGGGATCACGCAGCGCAAACGTTGGGTGGCGGGGTTCCTCCAGTCGCTCGACGTGCCGCTCAAGGAAATGGGATACACCCCTATCGAGCGCCTGAAGGCTTGGCTCAACTTCCTGCCGTGCCTGTCGCTTATTCTCAACGCCGTAGGCGTTCCTCTGGGAATCTGGGCCGGAGTGACGTGGTGGATGGGGACCACCCCGCTGCCCGAATGGTCGCTGTGGCTTGCGGGAGCGAATGCCGTCGCTCTCTTCACACTGTTTACCTGGTTCTACATCAATGCGTGGCGGAAGACGCGAGTGGTTCTGCCAAGCCGTTTGCAGCGGCTTTGGTACCTCATCCGGGTCAACCCGCTTTCTCTCGTAATCCATTGGTTCATCTGGATCATTCCGCTCTGGATCGGTTGGCGGATGTATCGAACCGACGGCGGGCTCGTCTGGGAGCGTACGGTCAAGATCGATGCAAACAACAAGATCGTGCGCGGCAAGCTCGGCGTGGAACACCTGCAGCCCGCAAACCAGATCGATCTCAGTCAATCGAAGGCCATGTGAAACGAAAGCAACTGTGAGGACTTAGCGCAATGGCAGACAAGCACGTACTCGTGACCGGCGGTGCAGGATTCATCGGATCCCATCTCGTCGATAATCTTCTGGAGAGGGGCTATGAGGTCACCATTCTGGATGCCCTGCTGCCGCAAGTCCATGCCGATGGGGAGCTCGATGAAGACGGTTGGCCGACCTATCTCAATCCAAAGGCCCACCGCATCAAGGGCAACCTGCTGGACGATGGTGTTTTCGAGAACGCACTCAAGGGCAAGACCCATCTCGCACATCTCGCGGCGTCGGTCGGTGTTGGTCAGAGCATGACCAATATCGTCGATTACACACGCAACAACGTCATGGTCGCAGCGATCATGCTCGAAACCTTGTCGAAAGTGCCCCACTCGATCGAGCGCATTGCCGTGGCCTCATCCATGTCGATCTATGGCGAGGGAGAGTACATGGCCCCGGACGGGAAGCGGGTCGGGGGCGCTTTGCGTGGACGCGAGCAGCTCGCCGAAAAGCAATGGGAACTGCGCGACGGCGAAAAGCAGCTAGAACCGATCCCCACTTCCGAAGAAAAGCTTCTCGAACCGGCATCGATCTATGCAGTGAACAAGCGTGACCACGAAGAGATGTTTCTGGCGGTCGGTCGTGCGCTCAATATTCCGGTCGTCGCATTGCGTCTGTTCAACGCCTATGGATCGCGCCAGGCGCTCAGCAACCCTTACACCGGGGTCGCTGCAATCTTCATTTCGCGGCTGCTCAACGATCAGGCGCCTCTGGTGTTCGAGGATGGCGAGCAAAAGCGAGACTTCGTTCATGTGAAAGATGTGGCGAACGCGTTTTCCGCAGCATTGGAAAGCGACAGGGAAATCTGGGACGTATTCAACGTGGGCAGCGGGAATGCGGTTACGGTCAACGAGATCGCCCGCACGCTCGCCAGGTTGCTGCAAAAGAACATCTCGCCAAAAATCCTCGAACAGTACCGCGTCGGCGACATTCGTCACTGCTTTGCCGACACGAAAAAGCTGCGCGAAACTTTTAGCCTTCCCCCGGCAAGAGACTTCGAGGATGGCATGGCGGAATTGATCGAATGGGTACGTACGGCACCCAAGCCCGTGGATCGCGGAGAAACGAGCTTGTCGGAGCTTCGCTCGAGCAAGCTTGTCGTCTAGACATTATTGTATCGGGTTCCGGCCTGTCCGTACGGGATTTTCTGATCTTGATGTTTTTGCGGTGGTACATGGGGCGACCAGCGACCTTCTGAACCACTCGAGCCGTCTCTGACCAACAACTTGATAGTCTCCTCGGGCAAGTTTGGCCTTGCGAGGCTTGTATGGTAGCGCTACCATGCGGCAAATTGATAACGTTCACTCGGATATCGAGTGCAGGAGGGGATATGAAAGCTGCGCAGCAGGCGCTTGTCGGATTTGTCATGCTTGCGACCGTGGGTGGTTGCGCAGGTTACGAAGTCGGCGCGAGCGGCTCCCCACCCGTTCAGGCATCTGCGCCTGTCGCGCCCCTCGATGATGGTGCCGCGACCGCCAATCCGTCGATTTGGCCCGCCTATGAATACCCGGTCCCGACCCAGCCCGACGACGAAGAGCGGATCACGGCCCTGATCGCGCGGATGACACTGCCCGAAAAGATCGGCCAGCTAGTCCAGGCCGATCTGTGCTGCGTCTCTCCGGAAGACGTGCGCAAGTACAATCTCGGCTCGATCCTCGTCGGCGGCAATAGCGGACCTTACGGAAACGATTTTGCCCCCGCTCCCGAATGGCTGAAAGCTGCGGACGAGTTTCATCTTGCCTCCGTCGACACCCAAGACGGCGGAGTGGGTATACCTGTTGTCTGGGGTACTGACGCTGTTCACGGCCACTCCAACATCATCGGCGCGACAATCTTCCCCCATAACATGGGTCTCGGCGCGGCACGCGACGTCGACCTGATCGAGAAGATCGGTGCGGCAACCGCGAAGGAAATCCGCGTCACCGGACAGGAATGGACTTTCGCCCCGACTGTCGCCGTACCCCAGGATATGCGCTGGGGCCGCGCTTATGAGGGATATTCTTCGAACCCTCAGCTGGTTGCATCCTATGTCGGAGCAATGGTCCGTGGGCTCCAGGGCCCGCCCGACAACGACAATCTTCTCGCAGGCCCGTATGTCATCGCGTCGACCAAGCACTTCCTTGCCGACGGCGGGACCGACAACGGGGTGGACCAGGGCGACTCCTCGATCTCTGAGGAGGAATTGCGCGACATTCACGGCGCCCCCTATGGCCCAGCCATTGCAGAAGGTGTCTCCACGGTGATGGTCAGCTTCTCGGGCTGGAAGGGTCGCAAGATGACCGGCAACCACTCGCTCATCACAGGAGTGCTTAAAGAGCGCATGGACTTCGGCGGTTTCGTCGTCTCCGACTGGAATGCGCACGGCCAGGTCGCTGGCTGCACCAACGAAAGCTGCCCACGTGCATTGATGGCGGGCATCGACATGTACATGGCACCCGATACGTGGAGGGCCGTATACGCCGACCTTCTCAAGCGCGCGGGAGCGGGCGAAATCCCGATCGAGCGGATCGACGATGCCGTTGCGCGCATCCTCAGGGTGAAGATGCGGCTCGGACTGTTCGAAGCCGGCAAGCCGTCGGACCGCCCCCTTTCCGGACAATACGATCTGCTCGGCGCGCCGGAACATCGCGAACTGGCGCGTGACGCCGTGCGCAAGTCTCTCGTCCTGCTCAAGAACGAAGGCGTGCTTCCCCTCGCTCCAGGCGGCAGACTGCTCGTCGCCGGTGAAGGCGCAGACGACATCGCCCGGCAATCGGGCGGATGGACGATCACGTGGCAAGGTACAGGGATCGACAACAGTCATTTCCCCGGTGCGACTTCGATCTACGGAGGCCTGGCAAAGGCCGTAAAAGCAGCTGGGGGTGAAACCGAATTGTCCCCCGACGGCAGCTTCGAGGAGCGGCCCGACGCAGCAATCGTGGTCTTCGGAGAGAAACCCTATGCCGAATTCCAGGGCGACCGCGCAACGCTTGCCCTCGATGCCGAATTGACCGGTCCGTATGAGACCATGCGCAAGCTGAAAGCGCAGGACATCCCTGTCATCGCGGTAATGATCACCGGACGTCCGCTCTACGTGAACCCTGCGCTTAATGCGGCCGATGCATTCGTCGTTGCGTGGCTCCCGGGCAGCGAAGGTGAAGGGATTGCCGACGTACTGATAGGCGATGCGCAAGGCGAGCCACGGTTCGATTTCAGCGGGAAGCTGCCTGCAGCATGGCCGAAAACGCCAGACATGTCCGATGGCGCGCTTTGGGAATTCGGATACGGGCTCTCCTATGCTGAAGGTTCTGCGCCGTGGCGAGAACTCGCCGAAGTCGATGCGGGCGAAATCGCGGGAGACAGCCGGCTCTGGTTCTCCGCCGGTTCGCCAGCCGCGCGCTGGTCGCTGCTCGTCGAGGGAGATGGAACAGCAGACCAGACCCGTATCACAACTACGCCGGCAGAAGCGCTCGGCGGCCGCGTCCGCGTTACGGCGGAGAACTTCATCGTGCAGGAGGGCGCTCGGCGGTTTGCGGTCAGCGGCGGTCCCGCCTCGGTGGCCCTGCGAAATTTCGACCCGGTCAATCTCGATCGTGAAACGAACGCCGACGTGCTGCTCCTAGTAACGACCCGCATATGGTCGGCGCCGCAATCCGCAATGCTGGGTGTCGCCGGAGACGAAACCCGTGCCATGATACCAATTGATCTGGCTGAGACCCATGGATTTGTGAGGTATGGAGTCCCGCTCAAATGCTTCCGCGATCGCGGAGCCGACATGACCAACCTGACCATGCCGTTCGTGCTTTCAACCGAAGGTGCGGCCGATTTCGCTATAGGCGAAGTGAGGCTCGGCACGGATGCGGAGGTTGTCCTGCCCTGCGACTGAGACGATGACGCCGATCAAGGAAATCGAACCATGCACCGCGCCGGAATTCGAGCGCGAGGTGCGTGCTTCCTTTCAGCCGGTCGTGATCCGAAATCTTGCCGGGCACTGGCCAATCGTAGCGGCGGGAAAAGACGATCCAGCGGCCGCGCTCGACCAGATCGAACGTTTCGATAGTGGGCAGGACACGGATATCATGGTTGCTCCGCAGTCCGAGCGCGGTCGCTTTTTCTACCGCGAAGATATGGCGGGGTTCAACTTCCGCCGTGAGCGGCTGACGCTGTCCGGACTTGCGCAGCACCTGCGCGAAATTGCCGACCACCCGGAGCCGATCGGCATCTATGCGGGCGCCACATCTACCGCGACCCACCTGCCCGGCTTCGATGCCGCCAATCCCCTGCCGCTGGTCGAGGGTATGGGCGCGACACCGCGTGTATGGCTTGGCAATGCTTCGCAAGTGGCAACGCATTTCGACCTGTCAGACAACATTGCGGTCGTGGCAGCGGGAAAACGCCGCTTCACGCTCTTCCCGCCGGAGGCGACGAAAAACCTCTATGTCGGGCCACTCAACATAACGCTCGCCGGCCAGCCCGTCAGTATGGTCGATCCGCTCGATCCCGATCTCGGACGCTACCCGCGCTATGCCGCGGCGCGAGAATTGGCCCGGACCGCAGAACTCGAACCGGGCGATGCGATCTACATTCCGACCCTCTGGTGGCATCATGTAGAGGCCAGCGAGCCAATCAATGTGCTCGTGAACTACTGGCACAATGACGCGCGCCATGGCGGCGGTTTCCTCGCGCTCGTCCACGCCATGCTGGCAATCCGCGACCAACCGCCGGGACAGCGCGAGGCGTGGCGCGCGTGGTTCGATCATTTCGTGTTCGGGGAAGACGCCGCCCATGCAGCGGACCACCTTCCTCCGCACGCAAAGGGGGTCAACGGCCCCTCCTCACCCGAACGTGACGAGCAGATTCGCCGGTTCGTCGTGCAAGTCCTGTCCTCACCCTGAAATCTCCTGGAGACACAAAATGAACCGTCTGATCATTGCCGGAGCCGCCATCTTTTCGCTCTCGGTGGGAGCCGTGGCCGAAGGCGGGGCGAATCCGGCAGACGAACCGAAATCGCTGCCGGTCGGAACCTGCGTCAACATGGGCAATTCACTTGAACCGATGGTCGAGACGGGATGGGGCGGCGCGCCGATCACCGAGGCGGACTTCGCGCGCATCAAGGCCGCAGGCTTCGACACCGTCCGCCTCCCTGTTCGCTGGCACAACAAGAGTGAGCAGACCGCTCCTTATACAGTCGATCCGGAGTGGATGAACCGGGTCCAGGAAGTCGTCGACTGGGCGCTCGCCAACGATCTCAACGTTATCCTCAACAGCCACCACTTCGATCCGATTCACGAAGATCCCCTGGGCGTTGCCGAGTGGCACGGTGGTGTCTGGAAACAGATCGCCGAGCGCTTTGCGGACTATCCCGAAGATCGGCTGTGGTTCGAGCTCGAGAATGAACCCCATAACAAATTCGATCATTCGAATTTGCTCGAAACGCTCGCTCCCGCACTCGCCGCGGTGCGGGAAAGCAATCCGACGCGTCCGGTAATCTATGGCGGTGAGAATTGGAGCGGGATCGATTCCCTCGCCACCTTGCCGCTTCCGGAAGACGGTAACATTTATCCCACGTTCCATTATTACGACCCCTTCCCCTTTACCCATCAGGGCGCAAGCTGGGTCGAGCCGGAGCCACCTGCGCCGGGACGCAAATTCGGATCGAAGGAGGATATGGAGCAGCTCACGCGCGATGTTGCCAAGCTCGAGGCGTACATCGCGCGCACTGGGCTCATGCCGTTCATGGGAGAGACCGGAGCCTATGACAAACATGTCTCGACCGAGGAGCGGGCCAAATACCATCGCGCCGTGCGGGAAGCCTTCGCGCCTACGGGCACGGGCATTTGCGTATGGGGCTACGCGAACACGTTTCCCTTCTACGATCTCGGGCGGGGCAAGTGGCATACGGAACTTCTCGAAGCGATGGGCCTGCCCGCTCCTGCAGAGTGAGCAAGCCGCTTGCCCAATCACTCGAGCGGGCATAATGGTAGCGCTATCACGCGAAACTGTGCGGTTTGGGGGAGAATGAATAATGGTCGATCTCGCGGCGTGCCTGCCCGGCGATCACGCGCAGGGCACGTTTATCGGGCGCGCCTTGTCTCCAGACGGCCCGTGCGTAATCGCAATTCGCGACGGACGGCTTTTCGACCTGACCGAAACAGTCGCCACGGTTTCGGGTGCGATCGCTCGCGGTGAGTTTGCCGGCGGTCGCGAACTCGGCTCGGTGGCGGGGGGTCTTCCTGAGGAATGGGAACTCCTTTCACCTGTTGACCTCCAATGCCTGAAGGCGAGCGGTGTCACCTTTGCGCTCTCGGCAATCGAGCGAGTGATCGAAGAACGCGCGCGCGGTGACGCGGCGAAGGCCGCTGACATCCGTGCACAGCTCGAGGCAAAGGTCGATGCCGGAATTCGATCAGTAATTCCGGGAAGCGAGGAAGCCCGGCGACTTAAAGAGGCATTGATCGCAGAAGGCATGTGGTCGCAATATCTCGAAGTCGCGATCGGTCCCGACGCTGAAATCTTCTCCAAATCCCCGGTCCTTTCATCGGTCGGACACGGCGATCTTATAGGAGTGCGATCCGACTCCGAATGGAATAATCCCGAACCCGAGATCGTCCTCGTATGCAACCCCTCGGGCGAGATCGTGGGTGCTACCCTTGGCAACGATGTGAACCTGCGCGACTTCGAAGGCCGCTCCGCGCTGCTCCTCTCGAAAGCAAAAGACAACAATGCAAGCTGCTCGCTTGGCCCATTCATCCGCCTGTTCGACGACAGCTTTGATCTGGACGATGTGCGCCAGGCGAAGGTGGAATTGAGCATTGCGGGCACCGATGGATATCACCTCGAAGGTACGAACGACATGTCGCAGATCAGCCGGGATCCGGCAGACCTGGTGCGCCAATGCCTTTCGGAGCATCACTACCCGGATGGCTTTGTCCTGTTCTGCGGAACGTTGTTCGCACCGACGCAGGACCGCGACGAACCGGGAGCAGGCTTCACGCACAAGCCGGGAGACGTGGTGACCATCCATTCTGAAATGATCGGTACGCTTTCTAACGAGGTCACGACATCACGTGATGCTCCGGCATGGAAGATTGGCATCGGCGAATTCGTCAGGAATCTGGCGCAGCGCGGGCTTGTCGAAAGGATTTGAACGAGACCCAATGGGTCCGTCGGGAGAAACTGGGTGAATGAAAACAATGCGATCTATCCGAGCCTGCGCAACAGGCGAGTGATCGTAAGCGGCGGCGGATCGGGGATCGGTGCTGGAATAGTCGAAGGCTTTGTACGGCAAGGTGCCGCGGTGGCTTTCGTCGACGTGCAGGACGAGGCAAGCGAGGCCCTGTGCGAGCGGCTGGAGGAGATTGGCCCGAAGCCGATTTATCGAAACTGCGACATCAAGGACGCGGACCGTTTCGGCGCCTGTATATCCGAATTGATCGAACAGCTCGGCGGGTGCGATGTGCTGGTGAACAATGCGGGCAACGACGATCGCCATCAGGCGCTCGACGTGACGCCCGACTATTGGGACGAACGCATGGCGGTCAATCTTAAGCACATGTTCTTCGCAGCGAAGGCTGTCGTACCGGCCATGCGCGAAGCGGGTGGTGGGAGTATCCTCAATCTCGGATCGATCAGCTGGCATCTCGGCTTGAAAGATCTCGTGGTCTACCAGACGGCAAAGGCCGCCATTGAAGGATTGACGCGAGGGCTCGCGCGCGAGCTCGGTGGTGACAGCATTCGGGTCAATGCAATCCTTCCCGGCAATGTGAAAACGCCGCGGCAGGATAAATGGTATACGCCCGAAGCCGAAGCGGAACTGGTCGAAGCCCAATGTCTTGAAGGCCGGATCAAGCCGGCGGATATCGCTGCGATGGTGCTCTTTCTCGCTTCGGACGACGCGCGTTTCTGCACCGCACATAACTACTGGGTCGACGCTGGATGGAGATAGACCTCTCGGTCCGAATTGCCGTCACAGCCGACGCGAAGCTCGGCGAAGGTGTGATATGGGACAGCGAAAGAGCACTCGTCTGGTTTGTCGATATCAAGCGGCAGAGGCTTTGGCGTTTGGATCCGGAAACAGGCGCGCATTCGAATTTCGAAGCACCCGCTCCGATTGGATGGGCTATGCCGACCCTGGAAGGCCCGCTCCTGTGCGGCCTGAAGGATGGGCTTTACCTGTTCGATCCCGATACATCGCACTTCACGTGGCATGCAGAGGTGCCGGGAGAGCCTGCGACGAACCGCTTGAACGATGCCTGCACCGATCGATGGGGCCGCGTCTGGTTTGGCTCGATGGACGATGCGGAGGAGGCGGCGAGCGGCCGTTTCTACGTTTATAACCGCGGGGAGATACGCGCCGCGGGACCGAACGGCATCTGCATTACGAATGGCCCGGCTGTTAACTCTGCATCAGACCGGATCTTTTTCACGGACACTCTGGCGAAAACAATCTGGGTGGCTGACCTCGCGGAAGACGGAATTGGTGAGCCAATGCTGTTCGCCGACACCTCCCGCCACTTCCCCGATGCCTATCCAGACGGACCGGTTGTCGACAGCCAAGAACACCTATGGACCGGGTTATACAACGGCGGCTGCGTCGCGCGCTTTTCGCCCGATGGCGAGCTTGTCGCGACGGTAAAAATACCTGCCCGTGACGTGACCAAACTGGCTTTCGGAGGGCGCAACTTGGGGACTGCATTCGTCACCACCGCGACCAAGAACATGAGCGCTGCCGACATGGCTGAGCTCCCGCAATCGGGAAGCCTTTTCGCCTTCGAATCGCCGGTTGCAGGGTTCAGCCAGCCTCGCGCCAAGCTGGACTAGTGATTGTGCCTCGGCAGTTTGCGTGAGGTACCGCGATACTTGAGAGCGAGCTCCATGACACCGCCCTCGCCCAGCTGACCGGTTTTCTCGCGAAATATCTCTTCCCACGGCGTGCTGCTTTGAGGGATTTCCGACTGCGGTAGCTCGGCCAGGCGTCGCTCGATCTCATCTGGCTCGACAAGCGCGTCGCAGGTTCCGGCATTGAGGTCGACCCGGATGAGGTCGCCATCCTGCAGCCAGGCCAAACCGCCACCAGCCGCGCTTTCCGGTGAGACGTTGAGGATCGAAGGACTGTCGCTCGTGCCCGATTGTCGCCCGTCACCGAGCGTGGGGAGCCATTGGGTGCCACTGCGGATCAATGCATCGGGCGGCTGCATGTTCACGACTTCGGCGCTTCCCGGCCAGCCAATCACACCGGCGCCCCGTATGACGAGGATGCAGCTCTCGTCAATGTTCAGATCAGGATCGTTGATGCGGTGGTGATAGTCATCCGATCCGTCGAACACGACGGCACGAGCTTCGAATATTCCCTCGCGTCCCGGATGTGACAGATACCGCTCGCGGAACTCCTGCGAGATCACCGAAGTCTTCAGAATTCCAAAGTCGAAAAGGTTGCCTGAAAGGACGAGAAAACCCGCCTTTTCCTTGAGCGGATTGCCGAATGACCGGATCATCTCGCGGTCGCTCGTTTCACAATCGGCCAGGTTCGCTGCCATCGTCTGCCCAGTGCACGTCGCCACGTCTCCATGGAGCTTGCCCGCCTGCAGCAATTCCCACATCGCAGCCGGAACGCCGCCAGCGCGGTGGAACCGCTCTCCCAGATACTCACCCGCCGGCTGCATGTTCACCAGCAGCGGAAGATCATAGCCATGCTCCTGCCAGATGCGCGGTTTCAGCGGCACTCCGGCGTGAGCGGCCATCGCCTGGATATGAGGCTGGGCATTTGACGAGCCGCCGATCACGCTGACCGTGGCGATCGCATTCAGAAATGCTTCGCGAGTGAGGATATCGGACGGTTTCAGGTCTTCGCCTACCATCTCCACGATGCGTTTGCCGGTTCGGTAGGCGTACTGCCCGCGCTCACGATAGGGCGCGGGTATGGCGGCGCAGCCTGTGAGCGACATGCCCAGCGCTTCGGCGACAGCGTTCATCGTGCTTGCGGTACCCATGGAGTTGCAGTGCCCGGCTGATGGCGCGCTGCTGGTCGCGCGTTCGAGGAATTCCTCCTCGTCGATTTCGCCGGCAGCGAGCTTGCGCCGGCTGCGCCAGATGACAGTGCCCGAACCCACAAGCTCGCCATCGTGCCATCCGTCGAGCATCGGTCCGCCCGACAGGACGATGGCGGGAATATCGACCGTGCTCGCAGCCATGATCTGGCTCGGCGTCGTCTTGTCGCAGCCAGTGGTCAAAACCACTCCGTCGATCGGATAGCCGTGCAACAGCTCGACCAATCCGAGATAGAGAAGATTGCGATCGAGCGCCGCAGTCGGCCTGCGGCAATTTTCGAATATCGGGTGCACCGGAAATTCGATGGGGATGCCGCCCGCATCGCGGATACCGTCGCGCACGCGCTTGGCGAGTTCGATATGAATGCGGTTGCAAGGAGAAAGGTCGCTGCCCGATTGCGCGATGCCGATGATCGGCTTTCCGCTGCGCAGTTCCTCCGGCGTAACGCCATAATTCATGAAGCGCTCAAGATAGAGCGCGGTCATGTCCATCCGTTCGAAATTGTCGAACCAGTCGCGCGAACGCAGCCTGCGGCCCGGCCCGGCTCCGCTCATGATCAGTCGCTCTCGCCGGAACTGCTCGCGAGGCTTGGCCCGGCGTCGGAATTGCGCCTGACGAGCTTGTAAGGAAGCAGGATCTTCGTCTGGCTGGTCCGATCGCTTCGCCTGGAGCTCTTCGCATCGACAATCAAGTCGACCGCCTTGGCCGTCATTTCGCGGATAGGCTGGCGAATGGTGGTGAGCTCGGGCCAGATTGAGCTTGCAAGGTCGGTATCGTCGAAGCCGCACACGGTTACGTCGCTCGGCACGTCCAATTGCCGGCGGTGGGCGACCGCCACCGTGGCTGCGGCCATATCGTCGTTCGAGGCAAAGATCGCGGTTGGACGCGGCTCGGCAGACAGCAGTTTCTCCGCCGCCACCATGCCGGAACGATATGTGAATTGCCCCTGCGCCAGGAGGTTCTCCGCCACTTCCAGTCCATTGTCCTTCATGGCCGCGCGGAATCCCTTCAGTCGATGGCCGCTTGCCACCTGTTCGGGATTACCGATGATGAAGCCGATCCGCTGGTGTCCGAGATCGATGATATGCTTCGTCATATCGTAGGCTGCCTGATACTCGTCGATCATCACCGCGCCATGAGACCCGCTCGCCTTGCCCGGGCCGACGGCAATCGCAATTCCGCCTGCCTCGGTTATCATGTCGAGAACGCTTTGATCGTCGCACAGAGGCGGAGGCAGGATGAAGCCGGTAATTCCGCCCTCAGACATCTTGCGCACGAGCAATTCGTTGTCGGGCGCGTTGTCGCAGCTTTGCACTTCGAGGTGGACATCACGGCGGGTCGCCTCCTCGAGCGCGCCCATCAGGAACTCGGCGAGATAGGATGAGGACGGGTTGTCAAACAACAGACCGACACGCAGCTGCGCTCCGCCGGCGAGCGAGCGGGCTGCGCGGTTGGGCGAATAGTTGAGCCTGCGAATGGCCTCGAGAACTTCCTCGCGTGTGTCCTCGCGCACATTGCCTTCGCCGTTGATTACGCGGCTAACCGTCATCGGCGAGCATTTCGCTTCGCGCGCGACATCGGCAATGGTCGGGGCAGCGCTACCACGGCGCGAGGTGCGCTTGCGCGCGCGCTTTTCATCGTTTGGTGCACTGCTCATTTTCGGTGCCATAGCCCTAGTTCCCCCGTGTCAGCAAGGAGACCGACGATCCGGGTATAGTCGCAAGCGGCCGATCGACAAGAGCGTTGACAACCGCAAATCAGTTAGGAATGGTAGCGCTACCATAAATGGAGCGCAATAGCTCTGTCGGGGTTCGGGAGAGGATTACAGATGAACACCAAGCTTTATCGGGCCGCGCTCGCGGCGGGGGCCTGCCTACTTATGACGGCGGCACCGGGTGCACCTGCCGCACAGGAAACGATCGAGATATCGGCTGAGCGACCGATGGCGGATGCACCCTATTGGGACTCCAATTTGCCGGTCGATCAACGCGTGGCCGACCTGATGCAGCGCATGACGCTGGAGGAAAAGCTTGCGCAGATGGTCAGCATCTGGACCGACAAGGCTTCGATTCAGGACGACGAGAACTTCTTCGATCCCGCCAAGGCGAGCGAGAGATATCCGCACGGACTTGGCTTTTTCACGCGCCCCTCCGACCTGAAAGGACCGGGAAGCCCGCGCAAGAACACACCCCGCTCGATCGAGGAAAGCATCGCCTATGTAAACGCGCTGCAGACTTGGGCACAGACACAGACAAGGCTCGGCATTCCGATCCTTACGCACGAGGAATCGCTCCACGGCCTGGCGGCTCTCGATGCGACCAGTTTCCCCCAATCGATCGGCCTCGCATCGACATGGGATCCGGGCCTCGTGCGCGAAGTCAACGATTACATCGCGAGCGAGGTCAGAGCGCGCGGCGTCCACCAGGTTCTCTCCCCCGTGGTCGACGTCGCGCGCGATCCGCGCTGGGGCCGGATAGAAGAGACCTTCGGCGAGGATCCATACCTCGTGGGAGAAATGGGCGTCGCTGCGGTCGAGGGGCTTCAGGGTGCTGGCAAGGATCCCAAGCTCAAGGACGGTCAGGTGCTCGCCACGCTCAAGCACATGACCGGCCACGGGCAGCCCGAAAGCGGCACCAATATCGGACCTGCGCAGATTTCCGAGCGCACCTTGCGCGAGATGTTCTTCCCGCCCTTCAAAGAGGTTGTGGATCGGACCGCTATCGACGCAGTCATGGCAAGCTATAACGAGATCGATGGTATTCCGAGTCACTCGAGCACCTGGCTGCTGGGCGACATCCTGCGCGACGAATGGCAATTCGACGGGGCGGTCGTCTCGGACTATTTCGCCATCGAGGAAATGGTATCGCGCCACAAGATCGCCGCCGACATCCCGGCGGCGGCAGTCCTCGCTATGCGTGCTGGAGTCGACATCGATTTTCCCGATGGCGCATCGTACAAGTATCTCAAGCAACTGGTCGACGAAGGTCGCATATCGCAGGCACAGGTCGACACAGCGGTTGAACGGATACTTCGCATGAAGTTCAATGCTGGCCTGTTCGAGGAACCGTTCGTGAGAGACGCCGCACCTGCGCTTGCGTCCAATGGTCCAGATGGCATCGCGCTGGCCCGCAGGGCAGCGGAGAAATCGCTGATCTTGCTCAAGAATGACGGGGTTTTGCCACTTTCGCTGCCAGAAGCGGGAGATGCCAAGCCGACCATCGCGGTAATCGGCCCCAATGCTGCGGTCGCGCGGCTGGGGGGATATTACGGCATTCCGCGCAAGACGGTATCGCCGCTGGAGGGCATTCGCGCGCTAGTGGGCGACCGGGCCAATATCGTCCATTCCGAAGGCGTAAGAATTACGCTCGACGACGACTGGTGGGAGGACGAAGTCGAACTCGCCGACCCGGGCGACAACCGGCGGATGATTGCAGAAGCTGTCGAAACTGCACGCGATGCCGATACAATCGTCCTCTTCATCGGCGACACGGAACAGACGAGCCGCGAAGGGTGGGCAGAAGCGCATCTCGGCGATCGTACGAGCCTTGATCTCGTGGGTGAGCAGAACGAGCTGTTTTCGGCGATGAAGGCGCTGGGCAAGCCTGTGATCGTGGTCCTCGTGAACGGTCGACCGCCAAGCTATCCGATGGTGGCGGAGCAAGCCGACGCGATCCTGGAGACGTGGTACGCAGGCGAGCAGCAGGGCAACGCGATCGCAGATGCACTGTTCGGGCGCGTCAATCCCGGCGGCAAACTGCCTGTGACGGTGGCTCGCAATGCGGGACAATTGCCGCATTTCTATAATCACAAGCCGAGCGCACGCCGCGGATACCTCTTCGATGAGGCGACACCGCTTTATCCATTCGGCTTCGGGCTATCCTATAGCGATTTCACGTTCGGCGATCCGTCGCTGTCTTCACCGACGATTGCTGCCGGCGAAGGCGTCACCGTACGCGTGGCCGTGACAAACGAGGGGAGCATGGCGGGCGATGAGGTCGTGCAGGTTTACCTCCGCGACCAGATCAGCTCGGTCACCCGGCCTGTGAAGGAACTTGCCGGGTTCAAGCGAGTGACCCTTCAGCCCGGCGAAACGCGCAATGTCGACGTCCCGATCCGCCCACAAGCATTCGGTTTCTGGGGCCGCGACATGACACGGATTACCGAACCGGGCGACTTTACGATAATGGTCGGTCCGAATTCGCGTGATCTCAAAGAGGTCACGCTGACCATAGCCGAATAGCGTGGTCGTAGGAGAGCGGCGATATGCCCAAAACGATTGCACGCCGCGAAGTGCTCGCCGGACTGGGAGCTCTGCCCCTTGTCAGCTGTCTGAAGGATTACGTGCCTGACAACATTCCCTCAGTTGAAGTGCCGGAGGGGCCGGGCCTCGATGCCCTCGCGCGAAAGAGCGGCAGGCGCTTCGGCAGCGCTGTGGCGTGGAATGCCAAGGGTAAGGGGATGTCGGTCAGTAACCCGGCCTATGCCGCGATCCTGAACGCAGAATGCGGTGTTATCGTCCCGGAAAACGAGATGAAGTGGCAGACTCTGCGGCCCTCACCAGATAGC
This sequence comes from Erythrobacter sp. THAF29, assembly GCF_009363635.1. Lineage (GTDB taxonomy): Bacteria > Pseudomonadota > Alphaproteobacteria > Sphingomonadales > Sphingomonadaceae > Erythrobacter. The sequence continues at coordinate 2,930,110 of NZ_CP045392.1, forward strand.
TACGATTTCACCGCGATGGACAAGATTGCGGCTTGGGCTGCGACAAACGGACAGGAGCTGCGCGCGCACGTCCTCCTGTGGCATCGACCCGAATGGTTTCCCGACTGGTTGAACAGCTACGATTTCGGCGCCCGCCCTGCTAGCGAAGCCGAGCGGCTCCTAAGCGAGCATATCGACACAGTGGCAGCCCGATATGGCTCACAGATCAAGAGCTGGGACGTGGTCAACGAAGCCATCGACCACTCCGCACGCGCGCCGATCGAGACGAGCCTCAGCCGCGCGATGGGAAGCCCCGAGGCGGTAATCGACCTTGCATTTCACAAGGCCCGAGAAGCCCTGCCCAACGCGCGGCTGGTCTATAACGATTACATGAGCTGGGAGCCTTCGCACGCGCATCATTGCGAAGATGTTCTGCGCCTTCTCGAAGGAATGAGAGCACGCGGCGTTCCGTGCGATACGCTTGGCATCCAGTCGCACATCGAAATGTTCGAGCTCGATCCCGAAACCGGCGTTGGTGTTTATGATGAGGCTGGCTGGCGACGCTTCCTCGATGAGGTTACCGGCATGGGATACCGTCTGCTCATCACCGAATTCGACGTGAAGGACAAAGCCTTGCCTGCGCCGATCGCGCAGCGCGATGCAAAGGTTGCCGAATACGCGCAGCATTACCTCGAGCTCATGCTCGACTATAACGAGCACCTCGACGACATCCTCGTCTGGGGCATGGTCGATGCCTACAACTGGCTGCAGTATTTCGACCCAGCCTCAAGAGCCGATGGCTTGGAGGTACGCGGCGCGCCCTACGACAGCTCATATCGTCCAAAGCCGTTGCGCGAAGCGATCGCCACAGTCCTCGCCGACGTCAGCCAAGTTCCATAGCCCTTCCCAGCGGCTGACCTACCCCCGCAGTATCGCTGGCTTGCATTCCGCAAAGAAAATGGCCGCCGCATCTCTCGATGCAGCGGCCACTTGGGAGATGCGAAAGTTCCGGCTCAGAAACTTCCGCGGAGTATGAAGGAAAACCTCCTGTCGTTCACGAAGAACGAGCGCGGAGCCAGCAGATCGGGATCGCCCGAATAAGCCTGCGTCGTCTCGGTAATTTCGTTGGTCAGGTTGACGCCCTGAACACCCACTTTGATATTGTCGGTGACGTTCACGAAGATGGATGCATCCAGCTGCCCGGTCGGCTCGTTGAAGATCGAGTAGAACGGGAAGATCACGTCCGATGCCGTGAGCAGGAACCTCGATCGCCAGTTGTAGGCTGCGCGCATCGATATCGGCCCCTTCTCGTAGAACACCGTCGCGTTGACGTTGTGCTTCGAGAGCTGCTCGAGCGGCAGGTTGCCCGGCGTGATGGTCGAAGGACTTTCCACCGTATTGTTGGCAAGGTTGCCGCCGTTGAGGAACGTGTTCGGCAAACCTTCACTATCGATGTAGGTGTAGTTCGCCGAAGCACCGAGGCCGTCGAAAGGCGAAGGCAAGAAGTCGTAGACCTGCTGGTAGGCGACTTCGAAGCCCTTGATCTTGCCCTTTCCATCGAAATTGTCCGGTCCACGCGTCAGGATATCGACCGATTGGCTTCCGAATTGATATTCTTCGACCCGGACCCGCTGGAAGAAGAAGTCGTCGACTTCCTTGTAGAACCCGTTGAGGGTCAGCGATCCGACTGGTGCGAAATACCATTCGAGGCTCGCGTCGAATTGCCAGGCCGTCGCCGGCCTGATGCCGGGATTGCCCGCCTGCGCGAAGAGCGCGCCGCTGTTGGTGTCGATCGAGACATTGAGGAAGTTGCGCAGGAACGCGTTGTCCGGTCTCGTCAGAACCCTCGATGCGGCAAAGCGCAAGATCACATCATTGCCGATGCCGAACTTCAAGTTCAGGCTGGGCAACAGATAGTCGTACGTTGTCTTGCTGGGCACCGAGATATCGGGCTGGTTCGCTAGCGTGCGAAGATCGTTGTACGCCGCTTCGCCGAGAGAGCACACGCCACCCGGACTGACAGTCTCTCCGGTGGGCGTCTGGATCGTGCCGCCGCAACGTGTGGCGAAGTCATCTTGCACGCCGAGGTTCTGGGCTCCGCCAAGGCTGAAGATGCCCGGAGAGTTAACCGTGGTGCTGACGTATCGAAGCCCGATATTGCCGCCCAGCCGGACGTCACCGAAGATCGGTTCGTACTGGTTTCCGAAATTCAGCAGCCCGTAGACCGCGTAATCGTCCTGGCGGATGTCCTGAATATCGCTCGGTACGAATGGCGTTCCGGCGATCGCGCCGCCACGTTGAGCAAGAGGAACCCAGCCGGAATTGCCGCCCTGGTTCTGCCATTCCTGGTTCGCACCGATGGCGAAATCCTGGAACCCTTCGTAGTCGCCCGTCAGGTCGCCGGAATAGTAGAATGCGCCGACGGGGCCCGGAGCATCGCCGCGGAAGAAGTTGGGAAAATCGTAGAAGACCTGATCGTCCGTCCCGTATTCATCGAACGAGACCGGCGTTCCCGACCATACCTCGCTGAGCACGCCCCAATTGTAGGTCGTGTAGCGAACCCGCTGGTCTGCACCTGAATACCGTGCGCCGACCTTGGCAGAGCGCAGGAAGGATTCATCGGAGAATTCATATTCGAGGTCCGCGCGGAATGCGAACTGTTCGCCTTCGCTGTCCTCGATGTGGTCCATTGCAGCGCGCCAGAATTGCGAGCGCGGATCCATGAAGTATTCCGCGTCGGTTTGCGCCGCGAGCTCCGGATTGTCGCCCGCCCAGCTGTAGCTGAGGAAATTGGGCTTGTGCGGAATGACGCTTGGAAGGTCGCCGGTGAGATCAAGCTCCTGATCGGCGAAGGTGGACCCGAAGAGACTTACGTCGAGATTTTCTTTCTTCGATTCAGCATATTGAGCGTCGAGATCGATCGTGAGCCGATCCGTAAGCTCATGCGTCAGATGCAGGCTCCAATCGGTGTTGGTCGTCTCTTCATCGACCTGCCTGCGGGAAATTTGCTGCTGCATCCCCCCTGCAGTCACGAAGCCGCCGGCAGCGTCATTGCCCCGCCAACCATCGCTCGGTCGGGTGATGTAGCCTGACTGGAACAGGTTGTTTGAATCGTAGACGAAGTCCTCGAAACCGCCGACCGGGCATTCGCCGCGGGTGGTCGGGTCGCCATCGACAAAGCCACCCCGGCCATCCGGTATGCGCTCTGCCGGGCCTCCATTATTCTGATTACAGCCCAGCGGATACGTGTTGTACTCGGAGCCATCCGGCAGCGTCTCGAAGGTGTACTCACCCCATTCATTGGTGGAATGCGATCGGATGAACTCAGCCGTAAGGCGCGTGCGCTCATCGTTGGATTCCCATTGCGCGGATACGGCAATACCATCGCGCTGGCGGTCGAATTCCTGTGTGCGGAACTGGCCGCCGATCGGCGCAACGCGCACGTCTGCAAAATCGGCAAAACCGTCTGCTCCCGGTCCCTGTGCGGTGCCGCAGGGCGATCCGCCTGGCGGGAGCGTCAGGCTGTCGCTTCCCGAGAGGGGCAGCGGATTGCGGCAGGTTTGCGCCCCGCCTGCGAACGCTTTTTCCGCGAGCTGATTGTCGCGGGTCTGGAAGTTGGTGATCTGAAGGCCATCAGCGCGGCTCTTGATCCGCGAATACGAAGCGCTGACCAAGAGGCCGAAAGTGCCCGAATCCGTCTCCCAGGTGTTGCTGATGAGACCCGAGAGCGTCGGAGTCCATTCTTCGCGGAAGTCCCCGTAGTTTGCCTCGGCGCTGAACGCGATGTTGAACCCGTAATTGTCGAATGGCTTGCGAGTGTTGAGGTTGACCGTACCGGCAAGCCCGCCTTCGATCATGTCAGCAGTCGCATTCTTGCTTACAATGACCGAGCCGAGCAGCTCGGAAGGAACGTCGGCGAAGTTGAGCGCCTGACCGCCCACCCCGGCGACGAACGCCGTACGCCCGTTGAATTCCGAACGGACGAAGTTGAGGCCGCGAACGACTACGCCGGAGCCTTCAACCGAGAAGTGATCGGGATCATTCGAGCCGGCGAAGCGGTTGATTGCGACACCGGGAAGACGCTGGAGCGCTTCGGTGACCGAACGATCGGGAAGTGCGCCGATATCTTCGGCGGTGATCGCATCGACAACGGTGTCGGCATCGCGCTTGATGTTCTGCGCGTTTTCGAGCGACTGACGAATACCGCTAACGACGATCTCCGGCTCGTCTTCCGTTTCCTCGGCTTCCTGCGCGTAAGCAGATTGCGAGGCCAGCAGACCGCCAAGCGCCAATGCCGATGCGCTGGCCTTCAGTAGATTGCGGTACGTTTTATCTTCGCGAGGCGCATTCACGCCAAACGCTGTTGCCTTGATCACAGGCTACCTCCCCATGTTAGCGCTACCACAAATATGTGAGGCGCTCTCTCTTTAGTTAGCCTGAGGGATATCGCGACCAATCGGCCTTGGCAAGTCAACACTTCGACGTTTACCAGAGATGTGTTGCATTTCTGCCTAGAGGGGAGCCGCAGACCAGATGTCCAAAGGGCAAGGTACCGTTACCACGGACCGCATCAGACGGGTTGTCATCGTCGGCGGTGGAACGGCAGGCTGGATGGCAGCCGCCGCACTGTCGCGCTATTTCGACGACGGTGATCGCACCGTCACGCTGATCGAATCCGATGCGATCGGCACCGTTGGCGTCGGCGAGGCGACCATTCCACCGATTCGCAACTTCAATGCGATGCTCGATATCGACGAGAACGAATTTCTTCGCGCGACAAAGGGTACGTTCAAGCTCGGTATCGAATTTGTGAACTGGGGCAGAAATGGCGATCGCTATTTCCACCCCTTCGGTGGGTATGGGCAGGATCTGCACGGTATCGCCTTTCACCAACTCTTCCTGCGGGAGGCAGCCCGCAACCGGGAATCGGCAGGCAATATCGCTTCATATTCGATGAGCTCGGTCGCGGCGGCGCTCGGCCGCTTCGGACGTCCTGCTGCCGGCGCAAAGACGCCGGTCGCGCAAATCGCCTACGCGTTCCATTTTGACGCTTCGCTATACGCGGCGTTCCTGCGTGCACGTGCCGAGCGGCAAGGCACAATCCGCCGCGAGGGCCGCATCATCGATGTCGAAAGGGACGGCGAAACGGGAGATGTCGTCTCGGTCAATCTGGAAGACGGCACGAGGATTGAAGGCGATCTGTTCATTGATTGTTCGGGCTTTCGCGGTCTTCTGATCGAAGATACGCTGGAGACCGGATACGAGGATTGGAGCCGTTGGTTGCCGATGGACCGCGCGATCGCCGTGCCGACTGCCAATAGCGCCCCACCTCCCCCCTTCACGCGAGCAACCGCGCATTCGGCCGGTTGGCAATGGCGCATCCCGTTGCAACATCGCACCGGGAACGGGCACGTCTTTTCGAGCGCCTATATTGAGGAGGATGAAGCACGCCGCATCCTGCTCGAGAATGTCGAAGGCGACGTGCTGGCCGAGCCACGCACGCTTCGCTTCCTGACCGGCATGCGGAGCAAGGCATGGAATCACAATGTCGTCTCATTGGGCCTCGCATCGGGCTTCATCGAACCGCTCGAATCCACCAGCATCCACCTCATCCAGAACGGGATTGCGAGACTGTTTGCGCTGTTCCCGGACCATCCGGTGAACCCGATCGAACGCGACGAATACAATCGCGGCATGCGTGAAGTGTACGAGGACGTGCGCGACTTCATCATCCTCCATTACAAGGCAACCCAGCGCGACGACACCGAGTTCTGGCGCTACGTTCGCGACATGGACGTGCCCGATAGCCTCGCGAAGAAAATCGAGCTGTGGCGCAGCCGCGGGCGGATATTCCGCGAGAATGCAGAACTTTTCACGACACCCAGCTGGGTCGCGGTAATGCTGGGGCAGAATATCTGGCCAGAGAGGCACGAACCGATTGCCGATACACTGGATCCCGACAAGGTAGCAGTGGCGATGGCGCAGATGCGCTCTGCCTACCAGTCAGCTGCACAGACTCTGCCATCGCAGGAGCAATTTCTGAAGCAGGCTGGCGCGTGGGCCGAAGAGGCATACCAGTGAGCGGCGAACCGATCCGCAAGGTCATCATCGTCGGCGGCGGCACCGCGGGATGGATGGCCGCGGCAGGACTTTCGAAAGTGCTCGGCGGCTTCCCCGGCCTGTCCTTCACCCTGGTCGAGAGCGAGGCCATTGGCACGGTCGGGGTCGGAGAAGCAACGATCCCGCAGATCCAGGCGTTCAACGCCATGCTGGAACTGGACGAGGCCGAATTCGTCAGGGAAACACGCGCGACTTACAAGCTCGGTATCGAATTCGTAGACTGGCTGCGCAAAGGGCACAGTTATGTGCACCCGTTCGGAACCTACGGCGTCGACATGCTCGGGATCGAGTTTCATCACTTCTGGCTGCGCGGTCACGATCTGGGCGACGATACAAAGCTCGACGCCTATTCGATCGCTGCGATGGCCGGGAAGGCTGGCAAATACATGCCGCCAGACCGCAGCAATCCCAATTCACCGCTTTCAAAACTCGGATACGCCTTCCAGTTCGATGCCGGTCGCTACGCCCGGTACCTGCGCGCCCGCGCCGAGCAGCAAGGCGTGGAGCGCGTAGAAGGCCGTGTGGTCGAAGTTTGCCAGGATGGCGCGAGCGGACTCGTCACTGGCGTAAGGCTCGAAAACGGCGAAGTGGTCGAAGGAGAACTCTTCATCGACTGCTCGGGCTTCCGCTCCCTGCTGCTCGGCCAAACGCTTGGCGTCGGATTTACCGACTGGAGCAAGTGGCTGCCATGCGACCGGGCTGTAGCGATTCCATGCGAGCTTGGTGGAGAAAAGGTTCCGCTCACGCGGTCCACTGCGCGGCCTGCCGGATGGCAATGGCGCATTCCTCTACAACACCGCATCGGTAACGGCCACGTCTATTCCTCAGCACATATGGATGATACCATGGCGGAAGAGTTGCTCCTCGCCAATCTCGACGGAAAGCCCCTAGCCGAACCGAACAGGCTGCGTTTCGCGGCCGGGCATCGCCAGCGGGCCTGGGAGAAAAATGTCGTCGCGCTGGGACTGGCAGGCGGATTTCTCGAACCACTTGAGTCCACCGCGATCCATCTCGTGCAGGCCGGAATCGCCCGGCTGCTCACTTTTTGGCCGACCACAGCATTCGGCAGAAAGGAAATCGATCGCTTCAACCGCGAGAGCGAGCAAGACTACATCGATATCCGCGACTTTCTGGTGCTCCATTACAAGGCGAGCGAGCGCGACGATTCGGAATTCTGGCGCTATTGCCGCGCGCTGGATCCGCCCGAAGGCCTCGCCGAAAAGCTGGAGATGTTCGAAAGCTCGGGACGCGTGATCCGTGATCACAACGAGCTATTTACCGAAACCAGCTGGCTTTCTGTAATGGCGGGCCAGGGCATAAAGCCCGGAGGATATCATCCGGCGGCCCTGCTGCTCGACGACGCGGAAACCCGGCGGCGCCTGATCCACATACGGGATGTGGTCGCAAGCGCGGTTTCGCAGATGCCCACTCAAGACGATTTCCTCTCCAGAAGCGGCGGCGCGATTGACCGGCAGGAGCGTCTGAGGGCCTAGGCCGTCCGCCCCAGCGCGTGTTCCATCCACTGCGTATAAGGCGGTGCAAATTCGACCGCCGCCCGCGCCTTCGCCGCTGCCTTCGCGCCTCTCGCCTCGAGCTCGCGCGCATCCGTGTTTCGATGCTGCGGCGGTGTGCCCGCCGTAAACCCCAGAGCGACGAGTAAAATCATCACTTCCTCGGTCAATAGAGGGAACTCCTCTTGGAACGGCAACCTTCCCTTGCGCGTGAACTGATCGATCGTCCGTTCAACCGAGAGCGGGATCTTGCTCTTGAATACATCGTGCGCGCGCGGTGCGGCATAATGCATCGCCAGCACATCTTTGGCGCCATCGGCCATCAGAATAGCACGACGATTGTATTCGGCGCGTTCCAGTGGCTCGATGCTGCGTCCCGGCAGCATCTCGAGCAGAAGCGAAATCTGGCGATGGGCAAGGTCGAGCGATAGGCTTCCGAGCGGTTCCAAGCGCGCGGAAGCATCGCCGATCGCGATAACATTGCCGAGCCATGGTTTCCGGCATCGTGAGGGAGCCAGATCGTGCTCGATGGCTGGGGGCGCTCCGAGCGCGTTGATTGCCTGTTCCCTGCTTTTTCCGGCACCAGTGCCGATCATCGTCCGCAAACCGTCGCGGCCCGCGATCTCGAACAGCCAACCCTCGGGAAGAAGCGTCACGCGGTCTTCCAGGACAAGCATAGGCTGGCCGGGTGCTGCTTCTATGATCCGCCGGACAGGCAACACATCGCTCCAATCCTCGATGGCATAATCAGGCAGCGAAGACAGCAGGAGCGCATCTGGCCCGCTGCAATCGACAAAAAGATCGGCTTCGAGCCGCCCATGCCCTTCTACTTTTAGCGCCGCGATCCCGCCGAGCGTGTCCGGCTCGATGGCAAGGATAGAATCCTGCAAGTGCCCGACTCCCAACTTCCGGGCATGGCCGACCAAGAGCTGGCGGTAAGAAGGGCCATTCCACCGCAGCGCGTAGTCAAGCTGGGAAAGCGGCGTGTCGCGGTCGTCCGGCGGTATTGCGAACCGGCCCGCATCCGCGAGCGCTTCTGCAATGGAGACTGCCGGGATATCTGCGCCTGCGCTGCGCGAACCCCCTCCCCAGTCCTGTGCGAAGCGGGTCTTGAGGGTCGGATCGACCTCGGCGCCATAGGATGCGACGCCGTAACTGTCCCGCCCGCTCCATCCGAAATAGCGAGTCACCAGCCGGTGGCTCCCGCCTGCATGCCTGACGATCTTCTCCTCGGAAATGCCCAGGCGATCATGGAGCTTGTTGGTGAACGGCAGCGCGGTGTTGGCGCGATCGGCAAACGCGTTAAGGTGGACCGGCAATTCAAGCACGGTGACATCGCAGGAAGGCAGAGCTCGCTTCAATGCTATCGCGCAGATTGCGCCGACCTCTCCGGAACCAGCGACGACGATACGGCGCAGCAATTCGCGTGCATCGCTCATGCCGGTTGAGCGAGCCTGCCCGTCTCGCGCTCAAGATATTCGACGTGGCCGGGCATGGCCGCAACCTCGGAGGCTATAGCCTCTTTCAGACTGTCCAGTGCTGATCCAACCCGATCGGGGTCGACCTGGCCTGTTCGCGCATCATGGCGATCGGGCATGAAACCCTGGCCGATGTAAACCGCAATCCAGCTCGCATCGTAAAAGAGGCCATCGGAATATTTCTCGATCCGGCCAGTCCGCTTCCAGAGTTCCATCTTGTCAGCAAGGCTATCGGGCACCGTCATCGTGCGAACATGGTCCCAGAACGGGGAATCGTCTCGCTCAGTCGCATGGTAGTGCAGAATCAGGAAATCGCGCACGCGGTCATATTCCATATCGACCAGCCGGTTAAATTCCTCCCGGTCCTTTTCGTCGATACCGCCGGTCTCTGGGAACATTTCGATCAGGTATGTGATCGCCATCTGGGCAAGATAGATCGAAGTCGATTCAAGCGGCTCGAGAAATCCGCTGGCGAGGCCCACGCCAATGACATTGTGGCTCCACGAGCGGCTGCGACGCCCCGGCCGGAAACGCAGGATGCGCGGATCGGCGAGCGGATCGCCTTCGGCCGCGTTGCGGATCGCTTCGCAAGCGATATCCTCGTCGAGGAAGGCGCTGGAGAAAACGTATCCATTGCCCATCCGGTGCTGGAGCGGAATCTGCCAGCGCCAGCCGGCAGGCATGGCGGTCGCGATCGTATAGGGCCGGATATCGTGGGTCCGGTGGGTGCACGGCATCGCTGCTGCCCGGTCACAGGGCAGCCAGTGGGTCCAGTCTTCCCACTCCACGTCCAGTTCCTGCCCGAGCAGCAGCGAGCGGAAACCCGAACAATCGATAAAGAGATCGCCTTCGATCAGGCGACCGTCTTTCAGCTGCAGCGCCGTGACGTCCCCCGTCTCGGCATCGCGATTGACAGAAGTGACCAGGCCTTCGACACGATCGACCCCGTGAGCGATGCCGAATTCACGCATGAAGGGGCCGAACAGCGTCGCGTCGAACTGGTAGGCGTAGCCGTAAGTGGAGGCGAGCGAGGTGTCCTGCGCGGGCGGGGCAAAGCGGTTCGCCTCCGCCGCCGCGACCGCCAGCGAATATGCGCCAAGGCGGTCGGCTTTTCCCTGCCGTTGCATCTCCAGCCAGTAGTGGTGGAAGCCGACGCCTGCGACCTCTTCGCCAAAGCTGCCGAAAGGGTGGATGTAGCTTTCCCCGATCTTCCCGAAGTCGCGAAATTCGATGCCGAGCTTGTAGGTCGCGTGGGTGGCCTTCATGAACTCGGCTTCGTCGATGCCGAGCCGTTCGACAAAGGCGCGGATATGCGGAAGCGTGGCCTCGCCCACGCCGACGATCCCGACATCCTCGCTTTCGACCAGCGTGACCGTCGCCATGCCGGGAAGCAGTTGCGCTATGCCCGCAGCGCTCATCCACCCGGCCGTGCCGCCGCCCAATACGACGACACGGGTTTTCGCGGAGGGCGAGCGTCCGTTCATTCTGTTACCGCTACCGCTGCGGCGGGCAAAGCGCCACCCTCGCCCGGCCGCTATCCTTCCATTTCCTCCAGTTCCTTGCCCTTGGTTTCGACGATGAACCGCTGGACAAGGAAGAAGCTGATAACGGCGCAAACAGCGTAAAAGCTGTAGCTCGCCGCAAGGCCGATGCCGGTCGCCATCAGCGGGAAGGTCTGTGCAATCAGGTAGTTCGCAAACCATTGGAAAAAGCCTGCAACTGCAAGCGCAGAGCCACGGATCTGGTTAGGGAACATCTCGCCCAGCATGGTCCACATCACAGGGCCCCAGCTGAGGTTGAAGAAGATCACATACAGGTTCGCAGCAACCACCGCGACGATGCCCATGTTCTCGGAGAGCACGAGATTGCCCTCTGCATCAAGCGTCCCCTGGCTGAACGCGTAGACCATCACGAATAGCGTCACCGCCATGCCTGCCGACCCGACAAGCAGCAGTGGCTTACGACCGATCTTGTCGATCACCGCGATCGTGACAAGGCAGGCCCCGATAGATACTGCGCCCGAGATGATGTTGATCATCAGCGCATCGCTTTCGGCAAAGCCAGCAAGCTGCCAGAGCGTCGCGCCATAATAGAAAATCACATTGATGCCGACGAGCTGCTGGAAGACTGCCAGCATGATACCGGCCCAGACGATGGGCCGGATGCCGAGAAAGCTCGCCGTGCCTGCCGGAGCAAGGATATCGCGCAGGCTCGGGCGGTGGTCGGCAAGGAAGCTCGACCGGATTTCCTTCGCTTTTGCCTCCGCAACCGTCTCGCCAAACAACCGTCCGAGGACACCGATCGCTTCATCGTCGCGGTTCTTCGAAACAAGGTAGCGGGGGCTTTCGGGTATGAAAAACAGCGCTACCAGGAAGATCGCCGCCGGCACTGCCTGCATCAAGTACATCCAGCGCCAGGCCGGAAGTCCGGCCCAGAATTCGCCGGTGGAATCGCCCGCGGATGCCGCGAGCGCGTAGTTCACCAGGAATGCTGCAGTCAGCCCGGTGATAATCATAATCTGGTTCACCGAAACCATCCGCCCGCGAAGGTTCGCCGGCGCGACTTCGGAGATATAGGCAGGGGAAAGGACACTCGCCGCACCGACTGCCATGCCGCCTACGATCCGGAAGATAACGAATACGGAGTGATTTTCGGTCAGCCCTTGAACCAGCGCGCCGACAAGGAAAAGGACGGCCGCGAGGCGCATGACCGTCCGCCGCCCCATCGCATCGGCTAGCGTCCCGGCAAAGAATGCGCCGATGAAACAGCCGATAAGCAGCGATCCGACTGTAAAGCCAAGGCCACCATCGTCGAGGCCAAAGCCCTTGACCAAGCCGTCCTGCGTTCCGTTGACCGCGCCGCTGTCATAACCGAACAACAGCCCGCCAATCGTAGCCACGGCAACGATCGCCGAAACCAACGCGACGTTGGTCCCGCTTTGCGAATTTTCCATATCCCACTCCCCTTAGGCTTGCTTTCGCAGCCTTCCCGTCTCATTAATGTTAGCGCTACCTTTAAGGATATGTACGGGACATTGGCAAGCCGCCATTGTGGCTTGATAACAGCAAAGGGGAGAGAGCTTTGGACAGGCTCCACGGAAAAAACTTCATCGCTGGCGAACTTCGCGCCGGTGAACAAACCTTCCACGCAATCGCTCCTGCGAGCGGAGAAGACATGGACCCGCCCTTCGCGGTCGCGTCCCCTGACGATGTGGCGGACGCTTGCAAGGAGGCGGCCAGCGCCCAGCCCCGTTTCGGCAATACCTCGCTTGCCAGGCGTGCGCATTTCCTTCGCACCGTCGCCGACAAGATCGATGCGCTTGGAGATACGCTAACAGCGCGCGCGATGGCGGAATCGGGCCTACCGGAGGCTCGTCTCCAAGGGGAGCGGGGTCGCACTGTGGGTCAGCTGCGCCTATTCGCAGACGTGGTCGAGCGGGGCGATTGGCAGCGCGTGCGGATCGATCATGCCGACCCCGAGCGAACACCGCCCAAACCCGACCTGCGGCTGCGCATGATCCCGCTCGGCCCGGTCGCCGTATTTGGAGCCTCGAATTTCCCGCTCGCCTTCTCTGTTGCTGGTGGAGACACCGCTTCGGCCTTCGCTGCTGGCTGCTGTGTGGTCGTGAAGGGCCACCCCGCCCACCCGGGCACCTCCGAACTGGTTGCCGGGGCCATTACGGATGCTGTCGCGGAGTGCGGGCTTCCCGGCGGGGTTTTCTCACTGCTCAACGGCACAGAGAACACCCTTGGTGAAGCCCTGGTGAAGGACCCCGACATTGCAGCGGTCGGCTTTACCGGGTCGCGTAGCGGGGGTCTCGCACTGATGGAGCACGCCGCGAGCCGGCCTGTGCCGATCCCGGTCTATGCCGAGATGAGCAGCGTCAACCCGGTCGTCCTGCTGCCTGCACGGCTCGAACAGGATGCCGAGGACCTTGCCGCCGCCTATGTCGGGTCCCTCTCGCTCGGCGCGGGTCAGTTCTGCACTAATCCGGGGATCGTCCTCGGAATCGAGGGCAAGGCGCTCGATCGATTCATCGACGCTGCATCATCAGCCGTGGAAGAGGTGGCCGCACAGACCATGCTCACGAGCGGAATCAAGCGCTCCTTCGATGCGGGCATAGCCAGGCTGTCCGCACAAAACGGCGTTGCCGTCGAAGGTCAAGGCAGGGACGGGGTGCCAACCTGTGCGCAGGCACAAATCTACTCGGCCAATGGGCGAGAATTCATGGCAAATCCCCATTTGGCAGAGGAGGTCTTCGGTCCCGCTTCCATCATCGTCAGGTGTGCGGACATGGACGAGCTCGTGTCGATCCTATGCGGGATGGAGGGACAGCTCACGGCAACGATGCAGATGAGCGAGGCGGATTACGAACGGGCGAGCGCTTTGCTGCCCATTCTGGAACAGCTCGCAGGGCGTATCATCGCTAATGGCTGGCCCACCGGGGTCGATGTCGCACACGCAATGGTCCACGGAGGCCCCTTCCCCGCCACGTCCGACAGCCGCACCACCTCGGTCGGCACCATGGCGATCGAGCGCTTTCTCCGCCCGGTTTGCTATCAGGATATGCCGCAAGAACTGCTGCCCGAAGCCGTCCGCAATGAGGGCACAGGATCGGCTCGGCTGGTAGATGGTGCAGTCGAAATCAAATAGACGGCGGCTGGAATTGCTAAGGAATCTCGCATTCATTGCCGCGCCGCTCGTCACCTTCGGGCTGGCGGCGTGTGCGTCCCAACCGAAGTCCCTCGCGACTGAAGGCGCGGCAGCGGACACGGCCTGCACATCCGGTCCGGTTACCGGCAGCCTGTTACCCAGGCACGAGGCTGGTTTCATTGCATCGGGTGACAAGCTCTACCTGATCGGCGGTCGCGGAATGAAGCCGGTTTCGATTTTCGATCCCGCAACCAACCACTGGACGACCGGCGCGACGCCTCCGATCGAATTGCATCACTTCCAGCCAGTGGTTGTGGGTGAGGAAATCTGGATTGTAGGCGCGATGACCGGCCCATGGCCCGACGAAACGCCAGTCGACCGGATCTGGCGTTACCTCCCTTCGGAGGACAGGTTCGTTGCGGGTCCTTCGCTTCCTTCAGGCCGACTGCGCGGTGCGGGAGGGGTCGCATTCTATGGCGGAAGGATCTGGTGGGCGGGCGGCATCACCGACGGTCATCGGAGAGGATCGGTTGCCTGGCTCGACAGCTATGATCTCGAGACCGGACGTTGGGAAACCCATCCGGACGCGAAATTCCCACGTGATCATTGGCAATTGGTAGCTCATGCGAACCGCCTTTACGCTGCGGGAGGACGCGCCACTGCGCATGACCAAGGTCGCGATTTTGACGCGACGGTTGCGCAAGGTGAAATCTTCGACATCGTCACGAACGCCTGGCTACCTATCGACCCCCGTTTCACCCTGCCAACACCGCGCGCGGGTTTGATGGCGCATGGCGCGCACGGCAGAATCGCATTCGCAGGCGGTGAAAGCGGCGCGCAGACGGCGGCTCATTCTGAAATCGAGGTGTACGACACAAAAAGCGGTGAATGGGGAACCGCAACCCCGCTCGCTCGCGGGCGTCACGGAAGCGGAATCGCCGTGCATGACGTCAACCGGTTCCTGGCATCCGGCAGCGGCAATCGTGGCGGCGAACCCGAGTTGGACGACATGGAATGCATCGCTGGGCTTCAACCGGTCATTCCGACCTCGGCCCGGCTTCATCACCCGCTTGCATTCGACTTCACCGGTCCGCAAACGAGCGAAGAAAGCGTCCTTAATCCGTTCACCGATTATCGCCTCGCGGTCACTTTCACTTCGCCTGACGGGAAGACCCACACCATTGTGCGCGGATTCTACGCCACCGATGGCGACGCAGCGAACAGCAGTGCGGGATCGGGCAATGTCTGGCGCGCCATTTTTACGCCGGATAGGTTGGGTGAGTGGCGGTGGGCAGCCCGCTTTAGCTCTGGGCCGGATATTGCGATCGATCGGGATTGGTCGAATGGCAGCGAGGTTCCGCTGGCGGTCGCGAATGGCCGGTTTACTGTCTACCCGTCCGACGCCGAAGGGGATGACTGGCGCGCTCCCGGTAATGGTCGCCTGATTGCCAGAGGTGGCCGATATGTCCGCTCGGGCTCCGGCGAAGTGTGGCTCAAATCGGGCACCAACAGCCCGGAGAACCTTCTGGCCTATGAAGGCTTCGACGGGACGTTCCGCCTAGGAGGAAATTCCCGCGACGGAGAGGCGAGCAGCGGGGAGGAACTCCACCGCTTTGCCGCCCATTACAAAGATCTGACGAGCACGGTGTCACTCTGGCAAACGGGCAAGGGACGCGGGCTGATCGGCGCGATTGATTACCTTGCAAGCAAGGGCGTGAACGCCGCCTATTTCCTAACCTGGAACATCGACGGAGACGGCAAGGACGTGTGGCCCTTCGCCGACCCCACCGATCCCACGCGTTTCGATGTAAGCAAGCTCGATCAGTGGGAGCGCGCTTTCCAGCACATGCAGGCGAACGGTATCGCCCTGCACCTCGTGCTGCAGGAAACAGAAAACGAACTTCTGATGGACGGCGGGGATACCGGACGAATTCGCAGACTCTACCTTGCCGAACTCGTCGCGCGATTCGGCCATCACAACGCTCTCGTCTGGAATCTCGGAGAGGAGAACGGCCCCGTTCACTGGCGGCCCGAGGGCCAGGACGATGAACAGCGTAAGGCAATGATCGACTGGCTGACCGCCATCGATCCCTACGATCATCCCATCCTGCTCCACACCCATAGCGAACCGGCTGACAAGGACACCATTGCGGGTCCTTTGCTTGGCTATCCGGGCCTCGATGGCCTCTCGCTCCAGATATCCGACCCCTCGAAGGTCCATTCCGAGACACGCAAGTGGGACAGGCTTTCGCGAGAGGCCGGCAATCCCTGGGTTCTCTCGATGGATGAGATCGGACCGTGGCAAGATGGCGCAATTACCGATGCCGAAGCAATAGACGGACACGCAAGCCTCGCTCGCGAAGCGCTATGGGGACACCTCCTGGCGGGTGGATCTGGCGTCGAGTGGTATTTTGGCGCGCACCATCCCCACAACGATCTTACTGCCGAGGACTTTCGATCGCGGGAAACGCTATGGGAAATCAGCGCCGGCGCGCGGAGACTGCTCGAAGAAACCTTTGACCTCGCAACAACAAGGCCCTGCTCCGCGAGAAGCTTGTCCCTTCCGTGCCTGACCGGGACTGCAAGAAACGGACGAAACAGCGTCACGATGGTCTTCATTCCCGCGGGTGAACCGGTTCCGAATTCCATCGAACGATTGCCCGCTTCGCCCATCTGGCGAAACTCGACGAACCCGCTCCTGCCTGCATCACGCAACCCCGGAAGAGATCAAGTCCTCCTGTTCGAACCCTCCAATTAGCTGCCCGAGAATGCGAGGTTGAAATCCGCTGCTCCCCGCAGGCGATTATGAGGAGAATGAGCGGTCTTGGGGTCGAGGACTTCGCAGCCGAATGCTGCTGCCACCTCAAGGTCGAGTACGGATATACCGAGATGCGACAGCGCTCTCAGCATCCCATCTGTTCAACGGTTTAGCTGGTTTCCCCCGTCGTTGCATGAAGCGCTGCAAGATCGGCGTAGCGTATCTAGGCCAGCCGATCTCGATAAATGGCTGAGCCAAAATTGCCCTTTCCAGAGACATGTAGGGTGCAATCCGTATCTCGCGCGGTCAGTTCGCCGCCCGCAAAACCATTGCCACCCTTTCATGGGGATCAGGTCTACCGGTCGAGGAGCCGGAAGGTGTTCCGGAATTGACCATGCATCGATGGGCAGAATGATGGCGAGACTTCAAACGTGTCATAGTCTTTGGCAAATCGACGATTTGAACCTATGTCCCGGCGCATGCGGGAGCGGGTGCGACGGTACGCGATCGCACCAGGCCAGAGAAAGACGGCGAGCTCGAAAAAAGCTGAAGGACATCGTGATCGATGGGACGCCAAGGAACCAGTGACAGGGCAGTTCTCGTCGATGAAGTCGATGGCTATCGCTTCAAGCCGCATGAAATGCCGATCCTGCCGGGATCACCGGCAAACCCGGATCATCCACCGGCACGCCGCGCGGCTTATCTGGTAATCGGGATATTTCTGGGTCTTTTGGGGGGCGGACAAAACGGCTTTTTGCTCGCAAATTCATCCGCCTTGCAGGCCGAGTTCGCAATCACTCCGGTCGAGGTCGGATGGCTGACCGTCGCTTTCTATTCGACATATGCCACAATGAGCATGTTGCTCTTCCGGGTACGGCAGGAGTTCGGCATTCAACCTTTCGTGCGCTGGGCAATGGCGGGCCTTGTAGCGGCCAACTTTGTCCAGATGGTCGGACCGGGATATTATCCTGAATTGGCCGCACGCGCCGTCGCCGGGATCAGTGCAAGCGGCCTGTCCGCTCTGTCGGTCTACTATCTGATGCAGGGTCTGCCCCCAAGGCTGCGGGTGGGCGGGCTCATCATTTCACTGGGCCTCGTACAGACGGCCTTTCCGCTGACCCGTGCTATCTCGCCGCTACTCACGATCGATGGCGACATCACACATGTCTTTGAATTTCAGTTCGCCTTGTCACTCATCGGTTTCGGGCTTGTCTATCTGCTCCGACTTCCACCCGGTTTGCGAACGAATACGTTCGAGAAACTCGATATTCTCAGCATCTTGCTCTTCATCGTGGGCGTGAGTGCGCTGTGCGCCTTTCTGGTGCAGGGACGCATTCAGTGGTGGGATACTCCCTGGCTTGGCTACGCGCTCGTTACTGCAATCTTCGGTCTCGGCGGATGCTTCTTGATCGAGGCCAACCGCAAGAGCCCCATGCTTGACCTGCGCTGGCTATCAAGCAAGGCGATCCTCAGCCTCGTTGTGATCGGCGCAACGGTTCGCATCCTTGTCGCTGAGCAGGGCTTTGGGGCGAGCGGTATGTTTGGTGCACTCGGTTACGGCAACGAACAACTCACGGACTACTTCTGGGTGCTGACCGGCGCGACTTTTGGCGGCATGGCCCTGTCGGTGATCCGCCTCGATCCCATGGATCTCACGCGGCCCGTTCTCGTTGCAATTTTCGTCATTTGCCTCGCAGCATTTGCCGATACGCATACCGGGGTTATGACCCCCCCCCGGGATCTTTATATGACCCAAGCCGCCATTGCTTTCGCCGCCGTTTTCGCAATAGGGCCGATCCTGATGGAAGGCATGCTGAGAGCACTGGCTGCCGGGCAGAGCTACGTAATAGGTTTCATCGCTGTCTTTTCTCTTTCACAATCGGTCGGAGGGCTTGCCGGTATCTCGTTGCTCTCAGCATTTCATACCATTCGGCTCAAGACCCATCTGATTGATGCCGGGAACACGCTTACGCTGTCCAACCTGCCGCTTGCGCAGGCTTTGTCCGATGCTGCTCAGAGAGTCGCGCCGGTACAGTCGGATCCGGTCCTGCGTCAGCAGGCGGCAGCATCCAGGATTTCGCAGGAGGTCGGACGCGAAGCCGCGGTATTGGCATTCAACGATGTCTTCTTTCTTATCGGCTCACTTTCGGCGGTAACGTTTATCGCCATCTTCATACCGTGGCTCGTCAACAAGATCCGCGGCCGCAATCCACTCGCCAGGGAACTGGCCTTTCTTGAGGCCATGCTTGCAAGGACCAGCAAATGACGAACTCGCTTTCGCAGTCTGACCCCGCGACCGAAGGATTTGAAAATGCGTCACCAGAGGCGGAAACGGAGAAAGGCTGGTCACCCAACCTTTCGCGTGGCCGCACCGCGGTTGCGGTCCTGCTCGTTGCCGCCGGCATCCTGACCGCGCTCTATGCGTGGGGCCTCCCACCTTTCGACAGTGGTGAGGAGAGGACAAACAACGCCTATGTGCGCGGGCGGACAACGGTCGTCAGCCCGCAGGTTTCCGGGTATCTGGTCGAAGTGCCGGTGACCGATTTCCAGCGTGTGGAAAAGGACGCCCTGCTTGCCAGGATCGACGACGCGCCTTTCCGTGACAAGGTCCAGCAAGCATTGGCCAATGTAGAAGCACAAGAGGCCACGTTTGCGAACAGTGCGCAGAGCCTCCGGTCGGCCAGAGCCCAGTTGGAATTGCAGGACGCCGCCGTCGCGAGCGCACGCGCTGCTTTGCAAAAGGCGCAAGCCGACATGAACCGGATAAATGAATTGGTCGACGAAGGTTCAGTGTCGCTGCGCGAACGCGATCAGGCCCAGGCAGCGCTGCGCCAGGCACGGGCGGGAGTTCGCCAGGCCAAGGCGCAGCGCGCGATCGCGGCCGAGAATGTCCGATCGGTGATTGTGGGCCAAGGCGCGCTGGAAGCTCAGGTCGAAGCTGCCGCAGCTGCGAAAGACCTTGCCGAAATCGAGCGCTCTCGCACGGAAGTCCGTGCGCCAAGTTCCGGTCGCCTGAGCGAAGTTACGGCAAGAGTAGGCCAGCTCGTCACGGCCGGGTCTCAGCTCATGTATATTGTGCCGGATGATTTGTGGGTCGTGGCGAATTTCAAGGAAACCCAGATATCCGACATGGCGGCCGGCCAGCGCGCCACGCTTGAAATAGACGCACTGGATGGCATCGAATTAACCGGCCGTGTACAGAGCATTGCTCCGGCAGCTAGCAGCGAATTCAGCTTGGTCAAACCCGATACCGGCGCCGGAAATTTCGTCAAGGTTCCGCAGCGTATCGCCGTGCGTATCGTTCTCGACGAGGGGCAGGAAGCGGCCAAAAGGCTCGGGCCGGGCATGTCCGTTGTTGCAACCGTCCACACGAAAGACTGACTGTGGCGCACAAATCTCTTTGCGTTTTGACCGTATCAATTCTCGCTTTGTCGGCGTGCGTTCCCGCTTTGCAGCAGGCTCCCGCCGGGACGGCCGTAGCTCCACCAGCAGAATGGCGCTCGAATCTGGGTGTGACGGCTCCGATAGAAGCTGACTGGTGGAACAGCTTCGGCGATCCGCAGCTTTCTCGGCTGGTCGAGCGGGCCCGACTGAACAATCCGGACACCCGGATAGCTGCCGCACGTGTGAGGGAGGCCCGCGCAACCGAGCAAGCATCGCGCGGTTTCCTGCTCCCCGCGATCGGTGCTGGTGTCGAAGGCGGCTTGCAGCGCGATGTCTCGCCGTTCGGGAGAGCGCAGGAATCAGCCGCAATACAGCCCGCCTTCCGCGCCACTTACGAACTCGATCTTTTCGGCAAGAACGCGGCTCGCGTCGATGCTGCAGAGGCAGGAGTTTCGGCAAGTCTCGCAGCGCAGGAGGCGACGCGCCTTTCAGTCACTGCGGCTACGGCCAGTGGCTACATTACCCTCCTTTCTCTCTATGCAAGGCTGGCTGTGCTCGAGCAAACACTGGAGGCTCGGGCGCTGGCACTCAAGTTCGCGCGGGACCGGGCGGAAGTGGGCTACAGCTCACAGCTTGAGCTGCGTCAGGCAGAGGCCGAGTATCAGGCAACGGCACAGCTCATACCACCGCTGAGAAGCCAGATCGCGCGACAGGAAAACGCGCTCTCCGTTCTGTCCGGCGATTTGCCGGGCGCAATCGAGCGCGGCGGGACACTTGCCGAATTGCAACTGCCTTTGCCGCCCGATACCATGCCATCGGAATTGCTGCGCCGCAGGCCCGACATTGCTGCTGCGGAATACCGTCTCGCCGCGGCCGATGCCCAAATGCGTGCGGCGCGCGCGGACTTTATGCCTGCGATAAATCTTGGTGCGACCGCAGGCGTTACCATTTCCGACCTGCTCGCCGACCCGATCGGTATCTGGTCAATCGGAGGAAGCATCCTCGCTCCGATTTTTCAGGGAGGCCGCCTAAAGGCCCAGCTCGATGGTGCGACGGCCAGACGAGACCAGGCCGCATGGGCTTATCGATCAGTGGTTCTCGATGCGTTGCGAGAAGTCGAAGATCGTATGGCGTTTCTCTCCAATCTGGAGGATCAGGAAACGGCCTTGAGGGCGCAACTGGATGCGGTGGCCGATGCTTTGCGGCATGCGCGAAACCGCTATCGCGCCGGCTATACACCTTACATCGAGCAAATCGACGCGCAGCGGGCTCTTTTGGGAGTTGAGCTTTCGCTCATCCAAACGCGAACAGATGAACTCACCGCAATGGTTGGGTTATATCAGGCTACGGGCGGCCCACCTCTTTCCGCGAAAAACGTCGAACGATGACGTTTGCCAATCTACCATTCCCGAGGCCAGTGTAAGACGTTCTGCCCATTGTCCGAGCCTCGCCAACCTCGTCGATCACAACCTAGTGAATCTCAGGCATTCTACGGTGCCAGAAGCCCAACCGCGCAGCCCGATCGGGCATTAGATCACGCCCCGTTCGCGCTTTTCGGCAACGTCCTGCGCGCTCCAGCCGAGCAATTCTGTAAAGACCTCCTCGTTGTGCTGGCCGGGGGTTACCGGTGCAGGCCTGCGCACGCCCGATCGGGTCTTTGAAAAGCGCGGAAAGGCATTTTGCATCTTGAGCTTTCCGTGCCCTTCGGTTTCGACCTCGATAATGGACTCCCGCGCCTTGAAATGCGGGTCTTCGAGCATGTCCGGCGCGGTGTAGAGACGACCGGCAGGGATCGAGTATTCAACCATCAGGGCATCGACCTCGTCGATCGTGAGCGTCAAGGTCCACCGGTTGATCAGCTCGTCCAGTTCGGCCTGGTGCTTTCCGCGGGCGACATGGGTGCTGTATCGCTCGTCCTCGGCGAGTTCGGGCCGCCCCATCGCCTGCGCAAGGCGCGCGAATATCGCGTCGTTGTTTGCGCCGATCATGAAGGGACCATCCTTGCAGGAATAGACGTTGCTGGGCGCGATGCCGGGCAGGATCGAACCGGAGCGCTCCCGGATGATGCCGTTGTAATCGTATTCGGCGACGAGACCTTCCATGACCTGCAGAACCGCCTCGTAAAGCGCCGTGTCGATCACCTGCCCTTCGCCCGTCTTTTCGCGATGATGGAGCGCGGCCAGAACGCCCATCGCGCCATAAGTTGCACACAGCGAATCGCCGATCGATACACCCATCCGCGCAGGGGGACGATCGGGATCGCCGACAATGTAGCGCCAACCGCCCATCGCCTCGCCGATTCCGCCAAAACCCGCGCGCGAGGAATAGGGCCCGGTCTGCCCATAACCGGACATTCTGGCGACGATCAGGCCGGGATTGGTCGCGTGAAGGCTCTCGGGAGACAGGTTCCATTTCTCGAGGGTCCCGGGCTTGAAATTCTCGATCAGGACATCGGCATGGGCGATGAGGTCGCGGGCTATTTGCTGCCCTTCGGGGACCCGCAGGTTGCAGGTTACCGAGCGCTTGTTGCGCGCGATCACTTCCCATTGGACCTTTTCTTCCCCCTGGCCCCATTCGCGCATAGGATCGCCCTTGCCGGGTGGCTCGATCTTGATCACGTCTGCGCCCATATCGCCGAGCAGCTGGCCGCAAAACGGGCCGGCAAGCAGCTGGCCCATCTCGATCACCCGCAATCCCGCAAGGGCGCCCTGGTTGGCGACAGGGCTCATTGCGGCTGTCCTGCGGCCCTTCGGTCGGACCAGACCGGCTGGATCGGGGCGGGGAGACCGGTTTCCTCTTCGCAGGCTTCGCGCAGGGCCTCAATCCCCGGTCCGAAATCGAACAGCGGCAAATCGCCGCGCGTTTTTCTGATCTCCTCGCGCAAGGCGTCGGTCCCGGCCTGGTTGACGGTGAAATCGTCGTTCACGACTACACCATAGTCCCGCGCGCCCTCGATCGTTACCAGTCCCTGGCGCACCTCCAGCGCGACAAGCTCGGCATCGCGCTCCAGCGGATCGCCCCAGCCGCCACCACCCCACGTGATGAAATGCAGCTGTTCGCCTTCCTTGACCGTCACATTTTCGACCTTGTTGCCGATGATTTGCGTAGTGCCATCGACCCGCTCGAGTATCTTGGTGGCGCGCTTGGCAGGATGACCGCCATTCACGCCCCAGGGCGGGACGAACCAGCGGTCGTCGTGGATCGCAATATTACCATCGGCGAGGAACCGGTATGTCATGTGGATCCCGTTGCCGCCGCGATGGAGACCCGCGCCGCCGCTATCCGGCTCGGTCGAATAGCGTTCGATCCGCAAGGGGAAATATCGTTCGAGAAATTCGTTCGGAACATTGGTGAAGCCCGGCCACAGCGAGTGCCCGTCAGGCCCATCGCCGAGCGGGCGCCCCGGAATCCCGCCGAATCCGATCTGGAACAGCTGGAACCAGTCGTCTTTCTTTCCCTCGCGGGTATCCCAGCCCGAATAAAACAGGTGCGGGGAAGAAGAGAAACCGGCCGCATTGAGAAATTCCGGGGTTCCCTGGCCAAGCAGCCCGCCCAGGATATCGAAGATCCTTCCGAGCGCATGAGTCCGTCCGGAAAGCGCGGCAGGGAATTTGGGTTTGAGCAGCGAGCCTTCGGGTATTCGAACCTCGATCAGATCGTAGAACCCGTCATTGAACAGGATCTGCGGGTCGAAGACCATGATCATGTAGATGCCGAAGAACATCTTGAACATGTTCTCGTTGAGGTAGAAATTGATCGAGGCCGCGCTTTGCGGATCGGTGCCCTCGAAATCGAGGATGACCTTTTCCCCCTCGCGCCACATCGTGCATTTGATCTTGTAGGGGCCATAGCCCTTGCCATCGTCGCAGACATAGTCCTCGAAACTGGCCTTTTCGGTTGGGATCGCCTGGCCGATCAGGGCCTTCATTGCGCGGTGGTTGCGGGCGAGCAGCTCCTGCGTTGCCGAATGATAGACGTCGTCGCCAAACCGTTCGGCCATCTCGACAATCCGGTTGGCCGCGACCCGGCAGCTGGCGATCAGCGCATTGAGATCGGCCTGGCACCAGTCGGGCTTGCGGGTCTGGTGCATGACCAGCTTCATCAGGTCTTCGTTGTATTCGCCCCTGCGCCAGATCTTTACAGGGGGAATGCGCACGCCCTCCTGGAAGATGGACGTCGCCTCGATCGGCATCGAGCCGGGAACCATGCCGCCGATATCCGACTGGTGGCCGAACATCGCGGTATAGGCGATCAGGCGGCCATCCTTGAACACCGGCAACATCACAAGCCAATCGTTCGAATGGCTGATCGCTCCCTCGCAGGAGTAGGGATCGGAGAGGAAGATCATGTCTCCATCCTCGATCGTGCCTTCGAAGCTTTTGAGGAAACCGTCGATGAAGCTTCCGAACTGGCCGACGATCATCTTCCCTGCCGGATCGGCGATAAGGGGAAAGGCGTCCCCTTGTTCGCGGATTCCGGGTGACATCGCGGTGCGCACCAGCGTTGCATCCATCTCGATCCGTGCATTGCGGAGCGCGTTCTCGATGATGTCGAGCGTTACCGGATCGAGCTCGACACGGGCGAAGGGCGTTGTGTTGGTTTCAACGATTTGTGCTGGCATCGCTTAGCCCTCCGACTTCGGATTGATGAGGATGTTGCCGACTGCATCGATAGTCGCGACGCAATCGTGCTCGACGAGCGTCGTCGAATCCATTTCGGTGATGATCGCCGGCCCGGGAATGGTGTCCCCCTGAAGCAGTCTTGCGCGATCGTAGATGACCGCCGGCTGGTCGCGTCCGTCCATCCACAGCGTGTGCTCGCGAATAACGGCGCGCGAGGGATCGCCATCGCCTTGTTCCAGCTTGGCCGCCTCGAGCTCGAGCGCTTCGCCCAGAGCCACCGCGCGCAGGTTCACGATCTCGTGCGAGGTTTCCATGTTGAAGGTGAACAGTCGGCGATGCTCGTCATCGAAACGGGCGAGTATGCCTTCGATCCCCTGGCTGCGGAGCGTCTCCTGGTCGATCGTCAGCGGCACTTCGAACGCCTGTCCGGCATAGCGCACATCGATCTCGAACTCGCTCGTGATGCTTTCGGCAGGTATTCCGTCGGCCTCCAGCTCGGCGCGGGTCTGCGCGGCCATCTCGTCCAGCAGTGAGACCAGCTCACCCACGTCTGTTTCGCTGGCGAGACGACTGAAACTCCTTGCGGTTTCGGTGCGCATACGGGTGGTCGCATCGCCAAGGGCGCAGAGGACGCCGGGCGAAACCGGGCTTATCGCGGGCCAGCTGCTCATCAGTTTTGCAACCGAATTGACGTGCAGCGGACCCGCCCCGCCAAAGCCCATTAATGCGAAATGGCGCGGGTCGTATCCCTGCTGAACACTGATCATCCGCAGCGCGCCGAACATGTTTTCGTTAACGATGTCGATGATCCCGCGAGCGGCATCCATCAGGCCGACACCCAGCGCGTCGGCAATCGTCTGGACTGCGCGCGTCGCTCCCTCGCGGTCAAGGTGGAACGAACCGCCCAGCAGATCCTCGGGCAGATAACCGAGCACGACATTCGCGTCGGTTACGGTCGGGAGTTCCCCGCCTTTGCCATATGCGACCGGCCCGGGCACGGCGCCTGCACTTTCCGGGCCGACCCGAAGGGCCCCGGTGAGCTCCGGCACATGCGCGATCGAACCTCCGCCCGCGCCCACCGTTTTCACATCGAGCGAGGAGGCGCGGACCGAAAGGTGGCCGACATCGGTGGTGCGCACGCGGCGCGGCTCGAGATTTTCGATCAGCGCGACGTCGGTGGACGTGCCTCCGACATCGAGCGTCAGGATGTTCTTGAACCCGGCATTCTTCGCGACCCACAATGCACCGGTCACGCCGCCGGCCGGACCGGACATGAGGATGTTGACCGGGTGTTCCTCGGCCTTCTCGCTGCTCATCAACCCGCCGTCGGACCGCAGCAGGGAAAGTTTGCCGGTGACGCCCGAATCTTCGAGCTTGCTGCGCAGGTTCGAGATATACTTGCCGACAACCGGGCGAACCGCGGCGTTGGCGACGGTTGACAAGGTGCGCTCGTATTCCTGCATCTCAGGCAGCACTTCGTGGCTCAGCGAGACGGGGATTTCGCCAAATACCTCGCGCGCGATCTCCCCGATGCGCTTTTCGTGCGCGCCGTTTGCGTAGGCATTGATGAGGCTGACGGTGACCGCTTCCACTCCCTGCCGTTTGAGCTGCTCGAGCTTCTCGCGCGCTTCGGCCTCGTCGATGGGGCGCACCTCGTTTCCATCGGCATCCATGCGACCCTTTACGGTCACGGTGTCTTCGAGCGCTGCGAGCGGTTGGGGTTTGGGCCAGACGATCCATGCCGCCAGCCCTCCGGGCACGAAGCTGCGCGCGATCTGCATGATGTCGCGATAGCCTTCGGTCGTGATCAGGCCGACCCGCGCGCCCTTGCCTTCGAGCACGGCATTGGTGGCAACTGTCGTTCCGTGCAGGAAGAATTCGATATCCCCCGGATCTACCCCGGCCTCTGCCGTGATCGCGTTCACCCCGTTGAGGATCCCCTCGGAACTGTCATGCGGCGTGGACGGCGTCTTGTGCCGCCAGAACGCGCCTGTGACGTCGTCGAACAAGAGCAAATCGGTGAATGTCCCTCCGACATCCACTCCAAGACGATAACGCATCAAGCGAATTCCTCTTCTTGTGTTTTGGGGACGGGGAACCCGCCCGATTTGGCCACCATCGCGGGCAGATCCTTGCCCATGAGCTCTCCCAGCCAGTGGTTCGTCGCGATGAGGGCAGGGAGATCGAGGCCGGTCGCGATACCTGCGCGTTCAAGCATGTAGACGACATCCTCGGTTGCGACGTTGCCCGCTGCACCGGGGGCGAAAGGGCATCCGCCAAGGCCGCCGATCGATGCGTCGATGGTGACGGCGCCTGCGCCGATGGCGGACCACACATTGGCGAGCCCGGTGCCGCGCGTATTGTGAAAATGGGCCCGCACCGGGATCGCCCCGATTGCCTCTTTCACCTTCGCGATCAGGCTCGCCACGTGAGCAGGATTGGCGACACCGATCGTGTCCGCCAGCGCGATCTCGGCGGGCCTCGCTGCCGCAAGGGCGCTGGCCATTGCAACGACGCGATCCTCGGCAACCTCGCCCTCGAATGGACAGCCGAAACTCGCCGCAATGGTCGCCTGCGCGGATTTTGCGGCTGCTCTGGCGGTTTCGATTATCGCTAACGCTGCCTCGACCGACCCTTCAGATGTCTGCCCCTGATTGGCCATCGCGAACCTGTCGGTCGCAACGCATACCGCACCGAGCTGGTCGATCCTGCCGGTATCAAGCGCACGATCCGCTCCGCGCTGGTTCATCACCAGACCGATATATGTCACGTCATCGCGCTGAGGCAGCGCGGCGCAGACCTCTTCGGCGTCGGCCATTTGCGGGACAGCGCGCGGGTTCACAAAGCTTGTCACCTCGATGCGGCGAGCGCCCGCTTCAATCGCGCGCTCGATCAGCCGAATCTTGTCGGCGGTAGCGATCTGGACTTGCTCGTTTTGCAGTCCGTCGCGCGGACTGACCTCAACGATCTCGATATTTCCTGTATACAATTCAGCCATCACGCCGCGCCTTTCTCAAGGCTTTTCATCCCCAGATGCGCATCGGCATAGGCATGGAATGCACGGCGGATATGGCCCGCCATGATCGATTGTGCCCATTCGCCATCCCGCCTCTCGAATGCGGACAGGAGATCGGCGTGCTCGCTGTGCGAACGCTGGAACGCCTCAAGGCTGTAATGATGCGCGGTCCGCCACACGACAGGTTGCTCGATCAATGCAGACAGCAGGTTTGTGAGCCGCCTCGATCCGGCTGCCTCCAGCACAAGCGCATGGAATTCCCGGTTGCGATCAAGGAATGTGGCGACATCCGGTTTCGGCCTAGTAATTGCCGCAAAAATAGCGGAATTACAGGCATGTAACCGGTCGAGTGTCTCTCGCGACATACTTTCCGCCGCTCTGCGGGCGGCATAGCCTTCGAGCATCGCGCGCAATTCGAATGCGTCGGCTACGTCGTCGAGCGACCAATCCGCGACAAAGCTGCGCTGGGAATCGGTGCGGCGGATCAGGAGGTCTGCCTCCAGTCTCCGCAACGCCTCCCTGATCGGGGTTCGCGACACGCCGCATCGCTCCGCCAGCGCCTCCTCGGCCAAAGGGTCCCCGGCCGACAGTTCCCCGGACAGGATCATGCCCCGGATCGTGTCGTATGCGCGGTCTGACGCCTTCGTCATGACGGTACCCTCGGCTGTTTGAGCGGGAATGGGGGAATGCTTGACTTGGCCTAATTGTATACAATAAGGCTCAAGCAATGCAAGCCGAGGCCGAGGCCCGGTTTTGTGCAGGCGGCCGTAGATGTTCGCGTTGAAAAGGGCGCGATCATCCTGTCCGCACGCAGAGGAGGAAACGTGCCGCGCGGTTCGCAAGGTGCGATCGGTCAAGGGGAAATTCGATGCGTCACTACCGTTTTCTAACCGCAGCATCCATTGCAAGCCTGGCGGTCGCAGCCTCTCCGGTACTGGCCCAGGATTCCTCCCAAGACGAACGGGCGACTCAGGAAGAGGACAACACGATCATCGTGACCGCCCGGCGGCAGGCTGAACGGTTGCAGGATGTCCCGGCATCGGTGTCGGTGCTGACTTCGGACGCGCTCGAGAAAACCGGCGCCGAGAATGCCGAGGATTTCGCGCAGCTCACGCCGGGTGTCACAATCGTCACCGGGACAGCCGAAGCGGGCGACACGCAGATCAACATTCGCGGGATCAATGGAGCGCGTGACGCTGAAAGCTCGGTCGCCCTGGTGGTCGACGGGATCCTCAAGACCAACACCGCCCAGCTCAACCAGAACCAGGGAACCTTGCAGCAGGTCGAAATATTGAAAGGGCCGCAAGGGGCGCTTTATGGCCGCAATGCCGCGGCAGGAGCGATTGTCCTCCAGACGAAGAAACCCGGCGACACGTTCGAAGGCGCGGTCAGGGCGTCCTATGCGAACGAGAACACCGCCGAGGGCACCGCCTATATCTCCGGGCCACTGGGCGAAAATCTGGGCTTCGTACTTTCGGGATATTACCGCACGACCGATGGGTTCTTCCGCAATGAATTTCTCGATCGCAAGGTCGTTGACGATCAGGAAGTCTGGTCGGTCGATGGGCGGATCGTTGCCGATCTGGGCGAGGCGACAGAAGTCGATATCAAGGCGCGCTACTCACAACTGCGCGGAGCATCGATCAACTTCAATTCGTCCTTCCACCTTCCGAATTTCGCCGGAGCAAACCCCGCTTTCTTCGAAAACGTGAATGACCACCCGTTCCGGTATTACGGCAATATCCGCCCGACCAACGAGCAGGACAGCTTCGACGTCTCGGCCAAGATCGAACACGATTTCGGCGATGTGCGACTGATCGCTTGGGCGCTTTATTCGGATGTCGACCAGTCGCTGACTGCGGACGGCACCTCGGCCGATTTCGCCCGCTTCATCGCCGCTGCCGATCCGGCAGTGAACAATGTCGTGAACAGCTGCTTTGCTTCCACAGCGGCACTGACCGGTTTCGAAGTCAACCAGCCCGGTTTCATCGGCCAGATCCCCGTGCCGTTCATTTTCGCACCCGCGAACGGTTCGACTTTCGGAGCCTACAGCCCCACGACCTGTGACGGCACGCAGCTCCAGATCCGCCAGCAATCCGACATTAGCGGGGAAATTCGTCTTGCCTCGTCGGCAGGAGGCCCGCTGAGCTGGCAGGTTGGCGCGTATTTCCTCAACATCGATCGCGAGACCGGGGTCAGCATCGGCGGCGATTCCGGTGCGGGCGTGAGCGGGGAATTGTTCAATCCTCCTGGCAGCGCCAATCCCACTTCGCTGCTGTTGGCCGACGCATTCGATACCACTGTCTTTGCAGTCTTCGGCAGCGCCGAGTACCAGTTCGGCGATCTCACTGCCGGCGTTGCGCTGCGCTACGATGTCGAGGATCGCGCCTCGGAATCGCGCGTTCCCGCCAACGCGCTCGATCCCTTTACCGGCGGTCCGATAAACCCAGGTCTCGCGTTTGGTCCGCTCACCCCGGTCGAAAAGACTTTCCGGCAGCTGCAACCGAAAGTCAGCCTCAGCTGGCAACCCAATCCTGATCTCAATTTCTATGCTAACTGGGGCATCGGGTTCAAATCCGGCGGTTTCAACAATCAAGGCTCCTCCGCCATCATCGATGCCAATTTCGTCCAGTTTATCGGCGCTGACGTCGCGATCGAGGACCAGTACGACAAGGAGGTTTCCTCTGCATTCGAAGTCGGCGTGAAAGGCGAAATCGCCGATGGCGCGATCACTTTCGATCTGGCGGGGTACTATACCGATATCGAGGACATGCAGTTCTTCGAGTTTTTCGTCGGCCCGTTCGGCCTGCTCCGGGTCGTTTCGAATATCGACGAGGTCGAGGTCTACGGGATCGAGTTCAACACCACCGCAGAGGTCGTGGAAGGGTGGAAGTTCTTCGGATCGGTGAACGTTACCGAATCCGAGATCAAGGCGAACAGTTCACGCCCCTCTACGGTCGGCAACAAATCTCCCTACACCGCCGACTACACGATCAACCTGGGGACCGAGATCGACACGCCGATCAACGATACAATCGATCTCATCATGCGTGCCGATTATCGCATAACCGGGCCGACCTGGTTCCACTCGTTCCAGGACCAGACTGCGCCGACATTGTTTTCGGGCTTGCTTCCCATCTCGGCCCTGGCGCTCCCCGCTTTTGTCGGCGATGCCGATTACAGCGTGGCGCGGCGCGAGGCCTTCGGCGTCCTCAATATTCGCGCGGGGATCGAAGTGGGTGATTTCACCGCCTCGGTCTTTGCGGAGAATGCGCTCGATCGAGAATATCTCAACGAGGTCATTCCGGCGATCGAGTTCGGCGGCTCCTTCATTTCGCCCGGTGCGCGGCGCCTGGTGGGCGTGGAGATTGGCTTCAAGTACTGAGGCTGGCGGCCAAAGGCGTCCTCTGGCAATGTTGCGCGCATGAGCGATCTGGCAGCCAACTATGCCAAGGCGTATGGTCACAAGGCGGGCTTTGGAAAGAGGCCGGCCCTGCTCCTGATCGATTTTGTCCGGGCCTATTTCGATCCCGGTTGCGAACTCTTTGCCGGGGTCGAGGACGTGCTGGCATCGGCCTTGCGGGTTCGCGAGGCTGCCCGTGCAGCTGGAATTCCGGTCATCCTTACCAATGTCGTCTACCACGCGAACGGGATCGACGGAGGCCGCTTTTTCGAGAAGGTCAAACCGCTGCGCCATTTCCTGGCCGGCAATCCTATGGGGGATTGGGCCCCGGGGCTGATTCCCGCCGATGACGAATTGGTTGTTTCCAAACAATATCCCAGCGCGTTCTTCGGAACATCTCTTGCCGCCACCTTGACGGCGAAGGGAGTGGATCACGTCATCTTGACGGGCCTCACCACGAGCGGATGCGTGCGCGCCTCCTGTGTCGATTCGATATCAAACGGCTTCATCACGACCGTTGTGAGAGATGCGGTTGGCGATCGGCACCCTGCCCCTCACGAGGCGAACCTGTTCGATATGGATGCGAAATATGCCGACGTTGTCGGCGAGCAGGAAATTCTCGGGTTCCTGAAGCAATAGCCTTGCTTGCTTAACAGCGGCTCGCTTTCCCCATCGAGTGCGGAGGCGTCTCTCTTGATCTCCAAGAAAATGGGGAACTGAACCGACTGCATTCGGCGCAGGGGTGGCCTCGCGAATTTCAGCCAACAAGCGAAGGACGCGAATCACATCTTGACCGCCTTCCAATCTTTCGAGCGTCAGCCAAGCGCGCTGAACTTTTCTTTCGCAACGAAGCTGGTCTTCATTTTTTCTATAGGCCCCGGATCAAGAAACCGCAGAAGTCAGGTTGTGAGCTTGGCTGATCCGCTAATATCAAGGCTGTCAATGACTTGACCTTCGTCGAGTTGATGCGATCGTTCGTGAGATTGCTGAAACGATGGAATGAGCAAGATGGTGTGGGCGAGAGTGAAAAGAACACGGTCGAGCGCCCTACGACAAGCCGCAGTATACGTTGCGGGATACTTGCTCTTAATTAGGTCTAGGATCGCCGGCCTACGCCAATCCGCTCCCTCTTGCGGGGGTCTACTCAACAGTGCCATCGCTGATCTATGCCCCGGCCTACAGCAACTGCTTTCGCTTAACATACGACAAGAATGGCAATCGGCTGCAGAGCTCAATGTCCGCCCTGGCCGCCAACACCTCGGTTTGGGGCACCGCTACATTCGGCTGCACGGTATGGGGTAAGTCATGACGGGAGAGCAAAGCTATTCGCGACAGGCGAAGCCAGCCCTGTCGTTCTCCAATTTCATGCAAATGACACTTTTGCCTTCTCGGTCCAGCGGCCCCCGGTTCTTCAGGATCTCACCCTCGACCCACGCAATTGGAAGGTGGGGCGGATCGCTGCGCAGGGCGATAAATGCATTGATTTTGGCCCTTTTCTTGGTAGCAATCTCAGCGATCCAGTCGACCCCTGCGAGCGCACAAACAGATCCACCCGAGACAGTCTTGGCAGGTTGGATATCGCAAGCAGGTCCGGGCGGAGTATTCCACAGCCCATATATGGCCTGCGAAGCCCAATGGGAGAAATACCAGGGTAACAACCCTTCGTCCCGTTTTATTGGTATAAGAGAAAGAGGAGACGATTGGCGCCGAGTGGATTGCGAGTGGACCAGGTTTCAATACCTGTGCCCCGAACCCGGGCAGTCGGGCGGAATTGGCAATTGCGGCACGATCATTCCGTCATACGTCGAAATCACTTGCCCTGTTGGGTATTATGCGACGCAAGATGGGTTGTGCCGGCTTTCCGCATCAAGGGAACGGGAATGCAGCGACCCTTGCAATAACAACGGCAAGCCAAATCCCAAGACCGACAATCCGGTAATCCTCTCGACCGGCGCCAAATACTTGGAGGCCGTTGATTATTCTACAGCAGATGGGCTTTTCAGAATAGAGCGACAATATCGCAGCTATCAGGTGGGGCGCCCAATTCAGCAAAGCGTATTGCCGCGCGCACAACTTAGAGGCCTACAGGGCTCTTGGAATTTTGAATTCAACCGCGAGATTCAACTCGGGATCATTCAAGGTTCGCCCAGCTCGCCAGATGCTACAGTCGCAATTCTGCTTCCTGATGGGACCGGGTATGGCTTCAAGCTTCAATCTGATGGAACATGGGAGGAAGACGCTAGTGCCGGTTTTTCGAGCTCATCGGGAGGCCTGAAACTCGAATTCCTAGGCACGCTGCCTTCCGATCTTGCCACCTTACGCGACTCCTCGAGCAGTTGGCGCCTGACTGATCGTAACGATTCCGTTTGGATTTTGGAGACGCGTGTAGGTTTGAATGGTGGCCAGTTCCTTCGTGGTTGGCCGACGACAATCACGATGCGCTCTGGCTACACGCAAACGTTTTCCTACGCGCCCGATGGAAGTCTCGCCACACTCTCGGATAGCTTGGGCAGGACGGCGACGTTCAACTGGCTCAAGTTCAGCATCACTACACACGCGCCCGTTTCGATTGGAACGTCGCCTGAAGCAGTTGCCGTTGAAAGCATAACTCTGCCCGATGGCACCTCGCTTGAGTACCTCTATGAGGATATTCCCGCGCCAGCGCCTATTGCATATGGCTCGTCCGTTTGGGCCCAGCGATGGCGCGGAGGTTCTGCTCCGAGCGGCACGAAGGCCCACGCCTACAAAACGTTTACTCCCAAAATACAGCGACTTGTAGGAGTTGTACGCCGTTCGGCGACCAGCGACGTACTCGACTCGGTTCGCTATCTCTATGAAAACGAAGTCTACGGGAAGAACGTCACCGGTATAATCGACCGCCGCGGCGAGCGGATCGCCACGTTCACTTACGATACTTCGGGCCGCGTGATTTCCAGTGAGCTGTCAGATGGAGCAGAACGCAAAACGATTGCCTATAGCAAGAACGGTTCCGACCGTGTTCGGTCCGTCACCAACGAGTATGGCAAGCGGAGCGAGTACACCTTCAGCGAGTTTTCCGCGAATAATCGCGAGTACCAGCTCACTTCAATCAATAGCGGTGCGACTGACTCAACCGAAGCAACTGTCGAGACGCTTGGCTACTCCGGCGGGACCTTTTTGAGCAGCACGACGGATGCCAGAGGGCGGCTCGTCACGGCTACACGGGATGCACGTGGCCGTCCCATCAGCATCACCGAGGCAAGCGGGACGCCAGAAGCCCGGACGACGACGATCACATGGCACGCAAAATTCAACGTGCCGACGATGTTAGTCGGCCCGGGGCTCACTGAAACCCGGACATACGATGCGAATGGCCGGCTCGAAACGATCGCTTTGGCCGACACGACGAGCCATTCGGCACCGTATTCGACCAATGGCCGGACGCGGACATACACCTACGACTGGGATGCCAATGGCAGGTTGCTTTCGGAAGACGGTCCGCTCGCAGCGAGCGGTACTCAGGACGATCTGACCACTTACACGTACGACGCTAGCGGCAACTTGCTCTCCGTCACGAACCCCCTTGGTCACGTTAAGACCTTCGCGGGGCACGATGCGAATGGTCGACCAAGCTCTATGACCGATCCGAATGGCACGATTACGACCTTCGCCTACGATCCGCTCGGACGAGCAGAGACCATAACGGCAAAGCATCCAACCAACCCCGCGTTCGATGCCACAACTTCGATGGCGTATGACGAGGTTGGAAATCTCATCCAGTTGACCCTGCCCGGTACCGAGCCTCTAACGGTGGAATATGACTCGGCGAACCGCCTGACGGTTATTCGGGCCCGGACCGGCGAGCGATGGGAATACACCTACGACGCAGCGGGCAATGTCGAGCGCGAGGTTGTGAAGCGGGGCAACGGGTCCACTTCGCTTCTCGTCCGGCGACAATTCGATGAACTAGGACGTCTTCTGCATGAGACCTTCGGCACGCGCTCTCCGGCTAGCTGGGGATACGACAAGGTCAGCAACCCCACCTCTATCACCGATCAGAACGGCTTCACGACCGAATCCTCTTTTGATGCGCTTAACCGCATCGTCTCAACCGTCGCACCTGATGGTGGAACCGTGGCATCCACCTACGATGCGCAGGACAACACACTGACATTCACCGATTCGATCTCGGTCGCAACACAGTTCGTATACAATGGCTTTGGCGAGGTAATTCAGGAATCCTCGCCCGATCGCGGAACCAGCACATACCTTTACGATCAGGCAGGCCGGATGATCCAATCGACCGACGGACGCGGACAAGTTGTCAATTACACGCGTGATTACCTTGGTCGCATCACCCGTATCGAACCCCAAGGTCGCCCTTCCTCGGAGGTGATCGAATATCACTGGGATACCGGCGGACTGGCAGGCTCCTACGAAGTAGGTCGGCTTTCAAAGGTTATCGATGGATCGGGCACGACGCTTTTCGCCTACGACCATCGCGGCAATCGGACTACCAAGCAGCAGGTCATAGGTACGAGCGTAGCCGCACAACTCACCTACGAATACGATGTTGCCGATCGCATTACCCAACTCACTTATCCCTCGGGCCGGTTGGTGCGCTATGGGTACGATACGCAGGGCCGCGTCAATCTCGTTGAAACGAAGGAGAACGCCGCTGCGCCCACCTGGCAGATCGTCGCCAGCGGCCATCAATACGAGCCGTTTGGACAAATGAAAGCGGTGATGCTCGGCAACGGGCTGGCAGTAGCCAATGACTGGGGCTCGGACGGACGCCTCGCGGCGCGCCGGTTGTCGTCGACCACAGGCGGCGCTGACTTATCGCACCTCGTCTATCGCCGCGACGCGGTCGGGCGAGTTGGCGCAATTGCAGACTACGTGACCCCGGCGAACTCCGTGCTCTACGGTTATGACGAGGTCGGGCGCCTGACCTTGGCCGTGTCTGACGGGGCCAGCACGTCTGCGGAAACCTACACATACACCGCAGGCACCAACCGGCTCGACACTTTCACCGATGCCAGCGGCACGCGGTCAATCGCCTATGATGGACGCGGCAACACGGTGAGTGAAACGCGCCCCGGCGGCATCGTGGTCACGGCGACCTATGACGGGCATGGCAGGCTGGCCACATACGACCGCACCAGTATCGGCGCGCAGACCTACACCTATAACGGCCTCGGTGACCGGGTGCGGGTCGACAAGCCGACCGGCACGCGACACTTCGTTTACGACGCGTATGGACGGGTAATCGCGGAATACGGCTCTTCGGCAAGCGATGTGAAGGCCGAGTTCATCTGGGCGATACCGCCCGCTGCGAACGACAACTCCCCTTTTGGCGGGGGCGACCACATTGCAGGATACGGGCCGCTTGCGCTGGTGGCCGAGAACGCTTCGAACCAGTTCGAGCTCTACTGGGTCCACGGCAACCATCTCGGCGTGCCGATCGTGACAACGAACGCGCAAGGCTCCGTTGTAACGCCGAGCAACGATTTCCTTCGCCCCGGCTTCCCGGGCCAGAGCCAGGTGCTCTCAGACCTCTACTACAACCGCGCCCGCGATTACGACCCTGTGACGGGGCGGTATATTCAGGCGGACCCGATAGGGCTCGCGGGGGATGTAAATCCGTATGTTTATGCGGCTGCTGATCCCGTTAACTTGATCGATCCGCTGGGATTGTTGCAGGGCGATCCGGCCAAATTCGCACCACCAAAAGCACGACCGCTTATTAGATCCCCTGTTTTGCCCGGGGTCGCAACGGCAACAGTTCTAATTGGCGGGCTCGCTCTTCTTCTTGATGAGGTTAACTGCATAAATCGGACGAGGATGAGCAGTTCAAAACCGAGCAAATGGAGCCAATTTGAACGGCACTATGACAATTCTGATGATGACGGACGCTGCGAATGGCGGCTGCAAGATGATCTGCAAGACTGTACAGAGTGGAACACAACTCCGAAAGGGAACCTCGGCGGAATGAGCCGCGCTTACAACTTCAAGAAATGTGAAACAGTTGCAAACACTCGATACGGAGAATGTCGTTCAAAGGGTAGCCCTTCAACGCCGCCATACCTTCCTGGAAGACGAAACATACACGATAGGCGACCGTTATGACGGATTCTTTTTTATCACGTGAGATAATATTCAGATTTGAAAATGATATGCAGAGAGGAGAAATATCGATTTCTCAGCCCGCCCCCAAAAAGAATGGAAGATATGAATGCTTCGTTTCATTTGAGCCATTGAGGAAATACGATGCAGTAATCGGTGGAATAGATCAGATACATAGTATAGAGTGCGCCATAGCTTATATTGAAGCTGTTTGTAAAAATAGTAAGGAACCAGAATTTTTTTGGATTAACGGTGATGCTATGTTTAGAGAACGGGAAGAATAGATGGCTTCTCCTACAAACCGTCACCCACGACCATCCATGTTAGTGACCGTTCGCACCTCGTCTATCGCCGCGACGCGGTCGGGCGAGTTGGCGCAATTGCAGACTACGTGACCCCGGCGAACTCCGTGCTCTACGGTTATGACGAGGTCGGGCGCCTGACCTTGGCCGTGTCTGACGGGGCCAGCACGTCTGCGGAAACCTACACATACACCGCAGGCACCAACCGGCTCGACACTTTCACCGATGCCAGCGGCACGCGGTCAATCGCCTATGATGGACGCGGCAACACGGTGAGTGAAACGCGCCCCGGCGGCATCGTGGTCACGGCGACCTATGACGGGCATGGCAGGCTGGCCACATACGACCGCACCAGTATCGGCGCGCAGACCTACACCTATAACGGCCTCGGTGACCGGGTGCGGGTCGACAAGCCGACCGGCACGCGACACTTCGTTTACGACGCGTATGGACGGGTAATCGCGGAATACGGCTCTTCGGCAAGCGATGTGAAGGCCGAGTTCATCTGGGCGATACCGCCCGCTGCGAACGACAACTCCCCTTTTGGCGGGGGCGACCACATTGCAGGATACGGGCCGCTTGCGCTGGTGGCCGAGAACGCTTCGAACCAGTTCGAGCTCTACTGGGTCCACGGCAACCATCTCGGCGTGCCGATCGTGACAACGAACGCGCAAGGCTCCGTTGTAACGCCGAGCAACGATTTCCTTCGCCCCGGCTTCCCGGGCCAGAGCCAGGTGCTCTCAGACCTCTACTACAACCGCGCCCGCGATTACGACCCCGTGACGGGGCGGTATATTCAGGCGGACCCGATAGGGCTCGCGGGGGATGTAAATCCGTATGTTTATGCGGCTGCTGATCCCGTTAACTTGATCGATCCGAGAGGTGAAGCCGCCTTCGTTCCATTTATGGTCGGCGCCGGAATAGCCGTAGCGATTGAGTACTTCACCAACGATTGCGCGGACATCTATGATCTGGCCATGGCCGGCGCGCTTGGGGCCATCGGTGGCGGAACCGGCTTTCGCATCTTGTATCGTTTTGGCCCGAGAAGCTTAAGCCGAGTTACCGGCAAAGAATGGTCGCATTCCGTTCCAAAGAGCGCCGTGAACAAGTTTACCAGCGGACGGCTCAGAAATGCTCTCAATCGCCGAGGCGGATTGAATGGCAGCTGGGCCTCGCCAAGACGGCATTACAAGCATGATCCGAAGCGGTGGCCGATAGGTTATCGGCAAATGGGGCGGCGTTTGCCGGGATCACTCCAAAAGCTTGATCGGATTCCAGATTGGCTGAAGGTTTCTACAGCTACGGGCGCCGCGGCTGCTGCGGTAACCGGAGAAGACTGATGATCATATACGCCCTGAAGTCTGCCTGGCACTTTTTTTGGGATACCTGGCGATTTGTCGAGCGAGAAGGCCGTTGGAAAGCCGATCAGATGCATCTCGACATCATCGAGGCGGTTTTGAACCAGATACCAGCGGACATTGCCGAGACAGTCCGCACACAACTCGATCAGCGTTACTTCTATTCATGGATGGCGCAGGGGCGGATCAATGTGTTCTTCTTCTACAACGAAGGCAGCCTACCGCTGATCCCGGACCCTGCATTTGAAGACCGTCTGTTCAAGGTAAGTCTCTTCATTGAAGATCGAAAATACGTGGCGCACGTGAGCTTCTTCGAAAGGCGCCTTTACTCTGTCGAGCTTAAAAGGCCCAGGTCATCCTTAATAGGAAAGAGCTACCGCATTGGAACGGTGACTTTGGGCAAGCCCTCGGACAGCTATATCCGCGTGATTGACCGTGCAGAGCACGGAAAAGAAACGGACACCGGCCTCGATTTGCCCTAACAACAACTCGCTCGACACGTTCGCCGATGCAATCATTGTGAAGGCCGAGTTCATCTGGGCGATACCGCACGAGATAAACGACAGCACGAGCAAAACTAATCTTTAAGACGACCCACACTGACAAGAGGAAGCACGCGATGCGAACAACATTTGGACTTACGCTATTGGCCGGGTCGCTCATTGCGTTCGCAAGTCCCGCGCATGCCCAGCAATGCACCGTGCCCAACACCCTTGTGAATGGCCAAGTTGCCGATGCAACCGAAGTGATGGACAACTTCAACGCAGTCGCCGCGTGTGTCGACGAAACCAAGAACAATGCGGTCACGCACGATGGCACGCCGAATGCCGGTGAAATCGCTGTCTTCAACAGCGCGACCGGGATCACCGGCGGCGACTTAACCGGCGATGTCACCACATCAGGTTCGACGGTCACGACCTTGTCTGACTCAGGCGTCGTACCGGGAAGCTACGCCAATCCCAGCATTATCGTCGACAGCAAGGGGCGCATCACCTCTGCGACCAATGGCGGTGGTGGAGGAGGTAGCGCTTCGTACGAAGCCTCCCCTCAAACCATACCCGCCCTCGCGAATTTCACGTGGTTGAACCAGGGCGGTGCTGTCGCAACCGACGGCATCAATGGCCTTGTTTTTACAGCCGATATCGACGGCGAAATTCACGGGCTTATGCAAGCCGCACCGAGCTCGGCGCCATTCGACGTTTACATGCGCGTTGATCAGATTTCCGGTGTCACCGGTGTCTCCAGCAGCTACTATTCCTACCCGACAATCATCTTGAGAAATTCACTGTCCGGACGAATACTGCACGCTTATCTCGGCCGAGGTAAATCATCGAGAGATCCTTTTTGGACGGTGGGTATCCAAAGATGGAGTGGTCCCACCTCCTATGCGTCCGACGGCGTCGCGGTACGCTACTTGCTCGGGTCAACAAAGTGGCTGCGAGTCAACGTAACCGCAAGCGCGGTCACTCTCCTTGTCAGCCCCGATGGATATAACTGGGTCGAGATGGGGTCTGAAAACCTCTCCTCCTACCTGAATGCAGCAGGGGGAAGTCTGGATGAAATTGGACTGGGACTGCGCGCCAATGATGCCAGCTTCTCGACCGCGATTTTCCAGCAGTTCGGAACCGTGGTGCCATGACATCTGGGCATGAGTGTTGCCGTGCAACTGGCAACCTGACTAAGTCAAACTGCACGCTGCCGAAATGAGCTCTACCTCCGAAAAATTCTGCCCTTTGCTTGGGATGTGTGCTTTGAGGCATCGGGCTCCGGTTGAAGTTGCGTAGTCTGAACTGGCAATCGGGGGTGTGAATGTGAATTCGGTTGGACAGGCAGTCGATTGGCTCGTCGCCCTCATATCCGGACCCTTGGCCGGGGTACTCCTGACACTAGCGATAGCGTTTGTGGCCTTCGAGTTACTCTCGGGGAGAATGGCCATGAGGCGCGGCTTGTCTGTACTTATAGGCGGGTTCATCCTGGTTGGCGCTTTCGATATTGCCCAAACACTGATCTCTGTCATTCCCGAGCGCCCGACGCTGAGAACCCCGCCGGCTGCAACGGTTCCAATTCGCGACGATTATCCTCGGACGTTTTCCCCTGACGGTGCGCCTCCAAAACCCGAGCCTGCGCACAACAATCCGTTCGATCCATACGCAGGAGGTCAACCGGTTAACTGACCAGCACGTTCAGCGCTTGCGAGTTCATCGGCAGAAATCCTCCAATCCGATCGGCTATCATCTTTTTGGCGAATGAGACGAGGCGGTTCATCAAGCAATTGTGGTGCCTTGTCTTGCATTTATTTTGTCCTCCGGCAGTATCGCCGTCTGACTAGTCAAGTCGAAATCGTCCGATGAAAATTGCCGCGACGCGCTGTCCGTGGCGATAACGCGTCGGCATTTTTTCGCAGGCATCATGTATGTTTCTTCGTAATCAACGCGATCATTGCGGTGGAGCTGTTCCTCACTTTACGCGCTTGGTGGGCTGCAATTCAAAACCGCCGACAGCGACGAGCTGAACTACCGCGCGGGGCTCTGCGACTCTATGTTTCACGCCCTCGGTTCATCGCACTTTGCGGTTTGCCATTACGTGATCCGTCGCCGCACAGCGGCCGCGCTCGGCCCTGTCACGGCCGACGACTTCCCCGCCCGTCTAGATGAGAGTTGGCAGAAGACGCTCGCAGGCAAGTAGCTTTATGTAAGATTGCCTGTCCGTCATCAGAACATTTGGTACATAGCGTAGGTCGATCGTTGAGAGGATTGGCCAAATGGCATGCCATCGCTCAGTGCTTCGCCCGCCGACCATTCCTGCTTCGCCCGCCGACCATTCCTATCGTATGAATCTGCGCCTGACCTTGATGGCACCGGCCTTGCAGCACGACGCCCTCCAGGGACATCATCCTTCTATTCTCACTCTCCAAGCGCTCATCAACATTGATATCCCGGATTGTCGAATAGCTCAAAAGAGGGTCTTGGTTCGGAACTCAGCGGATAATGCCGGCTTCAACGCGAGCCATTTCCTGGTCCGTTTCAAGTCGCGCGCCGCACCGCGCGATTGATTCCCAACTTTGCATACTTGGGAAGTAGACTGGGACCGCGTGACCAAAGTCCAAGAAGCACCGACGCATGTGTTGGTCCGGATTATTTAGATTTGGCTCGAAATCTGCCCACTTGTGACGAACCCTATGTAGATCCCATCACAAACGGGGAATCGGCGACTTAGCTCAAATTGCTACACACTGGCGAGGGACTGGAAGATATGGAGCAATATCATCAAGGAAGATGGCGGAGCAGGAGGGATTCGAACCCTCGATACGGGGTTACCGTATACACACTTTCCAGGCGTGCGCCTTCGACCACTCGGCCACTGCTCCGCATGTCCAGATTGGCGCCCGCCGAGCAGCCAAGCCGGGCGAGCATTCGGACAAGACAGCGCCGATAGCGACGGACGCTCCGCTGTGCAAGGCGAAGTGCGTTTGTCTCCCCTCAAGCCGTCCGATTCATGCTATAGCGACTCGCACGCGGCAGCGCTGCGCGGCAAAGCATTCCCTGCGAACGCTGTCACGAGAGCCCCTTTCCGCCCTCGAAAACGCGCGGGGAGGGGCTTTTGTGTTTGTGATCTATTTCCTCGCTCACGTGATCTGAAGGTCGCATCGCTACTGGCGGCCGGTCGGACTTGCGACGCTGCGCGCCGTTTGGCACAGGTGCGGGATGAGAAATTCACTGGTTGCCGCCACCGCGGTTCTCGCTCTCACCCTTCCCGCTTCCGCAAAGGATGAGCCCAAAGGTGCGCCGAGCCCGAACGAGATCGTGGCTGAGGCGGCGGCAGAGGAATGGGTCGCGATCCCGGCGGAAGACATGCTGGTGATGACTCTCGCACCCGATGCGGATGGAAATCCGCGCGAGGTCGTGATCCAGCTGATGCCCGCGCCTTTCAGCCAAGGCTGGGTAGAGAACATCCGCACCCTTGCCCGCGCGCATTGGTATGACGGGATCTCGGTCAATCGCGTGCAGGACAATTACGTCGTCCAGTGGGGCGATCCGGGATACGATAATCCGGAAAGCGGGGAGACCGAGACGAAGCCTCTGCCCGAGGGGCTGAATGTGATGGGGGAGGATGATTATACGACGCGTGTGCCGGTCAAACTTATTTCGCCGGACATCGCGGCCAATTTCAATCCAATTGTTAGAGACGGGTGGCGGGCCCCAATCTTGCGGGACGCCTATGCCAGTTCCGCCACGTTCGAGCATGGCTGGCCCTTTGCCCTTCGTCAATATCCCGACAAGTCCGATCGGTGGCCCGTCCACTGCTACGGCATGGTCGGCGTCGGGCGGAACTACTCCCCCGACACAGGCTCGGGCGCGGAGCTCTACACCGTGATCGGCCATGCGCCGCGCCATCTCGATCGCAACATCGCACTGGTCGGGCGGATCATCAGCGGGATGGAGCATCTTTCCTCGCTCCCGCGCGGTTCCGGCGTGCTCGGCTTCTACACCGAGGAGGAGGCGGACAAACGCACCCCGATCCTCTCGGTTCGCGTCGCATCCGACCTGCCCGAGGGCGAGCGACCTCAATTCGAATACCTCTCCACGGAGGGCGAGACCTTCGCCAAGTATGCCGAGGCGCGGGCCAACCGTCGCGATCCTTTCTTTATAGTCCCCGCTGGCGGCGCGGATATCTGCAACATTCCCGTTCCTATCCGCGCGGTCGCGAGTGAGTGACAAGATCACCGCCACACTGCCACTCAAGCGCTGGCAGGGCGACCGGGGCACCTATCACCTCGTCATCTTCGAGGGCGAGGAGGCAGAAGCGCTCGCCATGCATGCGCGGCTTCACCGGCTCGAATTCGGCAAAAGTCGAGGCTTCGGGTCGGTGAAAGTCGCCGCCCGGATCGGTGAGACCAAATGGCGCACCTCGGTCTTCCCGCAGGAGAAGCAGTCCGAGTGGGTGTTGCTCGTCAGCAGGAAGGTAATGCGTGCAGAGGCTCTCTCAGAAGGTGACGAAGTTGCGCTCGAAGTGACGCCGATCTAGTCCTCACATTGCTTTCACGTGCTGCATGAATTCGATGCGGTTGCCAAAAGGGTCGAAAGTGAAGAAGCGATCATACCCCTCGACCGGCTTGTCGTCGTAGGTGGTGTGTCCCGCGTTTTCCACCCGTGATCGCAGCGTTTGAAGGTCGTCGACGAGCAGCGCGGGATGCGCTTTGCGTGCGGGCACGAAGTCGGGATCGACCCCTATATGAAGGCTGACCGATCCGCGTTCGAACCAGCATCCCGATTTCGAGAGAATCTCCGGTTTCGGCACTTCGTGCATGCCCAGAAGGTCGCCGTAAAATTCGCGCGCTGCGTCCTCTCCGCGCTCGGGAATGGCGATCTGGATGTGGTCCAACCCGATGATCGCCATGGCGGCGCCTCCCCTCAGATCCTCTCGGCCTGTGCGACCGCGTCGCTGGCCCTAAGCGCGCTCAATATGCGCGAAAGATGCGCCAAGTCCTGTACCTCGGCGTCAATTTCGTAAGTGGTGAACGGATGATCGAGCTGCGTCTGCTCAAGGCTTGTAACGTTCGTCTTGTTCTGCGCGAAGATGCCGGCCATCTCCGCGAGCGTTCCGGGCCGGTCGTAAAGCGTGACTGAAAGACGACCAACAGCGCCATGCGAACGCTTGCCCCAGCTTAAATCGAGCCAATCGGTATCGACGCCATTGGCAAGCTCAAGGCAATCGATCGTATGGACGAGCACCGTTTCGCCCTTACGCCGCTGGCCGACGATCCGGTCGCCGGGCACAGGGTGGCAACAAGTCGCCAGCTC
The DNA here is from genome assembly GCF_009363635.1 of Erythrobacter sp. THAF29. Classification (GTDB taxonomy): domain Bacteria; phylum Pseudomonadota; class Alphaproteobacteria; order Sphingomonadales; family Sphingomonadaceae; genus Erythrobacter. The sequence goes on from NZ_CP045392.1 coordinate 2,974,600, forward strand.
GTAGCCGACCCCCGGCGTCATGCCCTTGATCGAGATCGCACGATCGCGCGGTGACCAATCCTCGTTCTCGTCGAAATCGGCGGTGCATCCGGGGACTAGCGCTTCCATCACCTCGCGATCGGTCAGCTTGGCGGATCCGATTGCGTACATCAGGTCTTCGGGACCATCCATGCCAAGGCGTTCGATTGCTGCGCGTATAGCCTTCTTGCCGATGCGCGCGGGCACCTTGGCGGCGATTTGGTCGAACAGCTTGGAGCCGATGTCGGCAACTTCGGCACGTTCCTTGAGGCGGACTGCGCGGCGAATTGCCGCGCGCGCCTTTCCGGTCACGACAAAGCTGAGCCATGAAAGTTGCGGCCCAGCGGTAGATCCCTTGATAATTTCGACGACGTCGCCGTTGTTGAGCTGGGTGCGCAGCGGCATATGTCGCCCGTTGATCTTGGCGCCGACTGTCGAAAGGCCGAGATCGGTGTGGACCGCGAAGGCGAAGTCTACCGAGGTTGCGCCCTTCGGCAGCTGGAACAGCGCGCCCTTGGGGGTGAAGGCGAAAATGCGATCTTGGTAAATCGCCATTCGCGTATGCTCGAGCAGCTCCTCGGCATCGTGGCTGGCATCGACGATCTCGATGAGGTCGCGCAGCCAGCCGACCTGCCCATCGGCTTTGTCGTGCTGTTTGTAGGCCCAGTGAGCGGCGAGACCGAATTCGTTGCGGCGGTGCATCTCGCGCGTGCGGATCTGAACTTCGACGCGCATCGAGTTCTCGTACATCAGCGAGGTGTGAAGCGAGCGATAGCCGTTGTTTTTCGGGGTCGAGATATAGTCTTTGAACCGGCCGGGGAGGAATTGCCACGTCGTATGCAAGACCCCCAGGGCCGCATAGCAATCGGCTTCGCTCTCGCAGATGACGCGGAATGCCATTATATCCGTCACCTGCTCGAAACTGACATGCCTTTCGGCCATCTTCTTCCAGATCGAGTAGGGGTGTTTCTCGCGGCCTGACACCTCGACAGTCAGCCCTGCCTCGGCGAGCGCCTGCTTGATTTTAAGCGCGATCGCATCGACCTGTCCGCCGTCCTGTCCGCGCAGCTCCTCGAGCCGTTCGGTGATGGTGTTGTAGGCTTCCGGCTCCAGTTCCTTGAAAGCGAGCGCCTGCATCTCGCGCATATATTCGTACATGCCCACGCGCTCGGCGAGCGGTGCATATATATCCATGGTCTCGCGCGCGATGCGCTTGCGCTTTTCCGGGTTTTTGATGAAGTGGAGCGTGCGCATATTGTGCAGGCGATCGGCCAGCTTCACCAAAAGCACGCGGATGTCCTCCGACATCGCAAGCAGGAATTTCCTGAGATTTTCGGCCGCCCGTTCGTCCTCGGTCATGGCCTCGATCTTGGAAAGCTTCGTCACCCCGTCGACCAGCCGCGCGACTTCCTTGCCGAAATTCGCCTCGATATCCTCGATCGTGACCAGAGTGTCCTCAACCGTGTCATGGAGGAGCGCGGTGATGATCGTCTGCTCATCCAATTGCAGGTCGGTCATCAGTCCGGCGACTTCGATCGGATGGGAGAAATACGGGTCGCCCGACGCGCGTTTTTGCGTGCCGTGCTTCTGGACGGTGTAAACATAGGCGCGATTCAGCGCCGCCTCATCGGCGTCCGGGTCGTATTCCTTGACCTTTTCCACGAGTTCGTACTGGCGAAGCATCAACGCAAATGTGCGGCGTGGATGTCTCTATTGCAACGCAAAAAACGTGCGATCAGCTCCAGGTTGCACGGGGGGGCAAGCTCATCAGGATCGCATCGATATTGCCGCCGGTCTTGAGGCCGAAGATCGTGCCTCGATCGTATACAAGATTGAACTCGGCGTAGCGGCCACGGTATTCGAGCTGAACGGCCTCGTCTTCGGGCGTGTAGTCGCTCTCCATCCGCTTCCTTACAAGTTTGGGATAAATATCGAGAAATGCACGGCCGACATCCTGTGTGAAGGCGAAGTTGCGCTCCCATGACGGATCATCGTCGCATTCGAGATGGTCGTAAAAGATCCCGCCAACGCCGCGATGGACCTCGCGGTGAGGAAGGTAAAAATACTCGTCCGCCCACTTCTTGTAGCGCTCGTAATATGTCGGATTGTGGGCCATGCATGCCGCTCGCATTGCGGCGTGGAATTCCTCCGTATCCTCTTCATAAGGGATAGGCGGATTGAGATCCGCTCCGCCGCCGAACCACGCCTTGCCGGTGGTGAGGAAGCGGGTATTCATGTGAACTGCGGGCACGTGCGGGTTTTTCATATGGGCAACGAGGCTGATACCCGTGGCGGTAAAGCCGGGATTGTCGGGGTCGGCGCCGTTGATGTTGGCCGCGAACTCTTTCGGGAAGTTGCCGCGCACGGTCGAGACATTCACTCCGACCTTTTCGAAAACCTTGCCCTTCATCAATCCCTGCACGCCTCCCCCGGGATCGTCATTGCCCTCTTCTTCACGCTGCCACGGCGTGTAGGTGAAAGAGGCATCGGACCCCGCCTCGCGCTCGATTGCCTCGAAGGCGGCACAAATTTGATCGCGAAGGGTTTCGAACCATTCCTTCGCACGGGCCGTTTTCGGCTCCCAATCTGTCATTGTGATCAAATTCCTCAAACGGTTGCAGCGACGCGTCGCGATTGCAGTCCCGATGTCCATCCGCTTTGACACAGATCAAGTCAACATGAGCGAGGATCGAAAACACCCTTGCCAATGTCGGGAATACGATCCATCTGATGCTCATGGTTCCCGTTTCGTTCGCACCCCTCCCGTTCGCGGGGGAGGAGCTTGTCCTCATGAAAAGCAATGCGCTTTACTGGCCGCGCGAGAGCGCGCTGCTGGTGGCGGACCTGCATCTCGAGAAGGGGAGCTGGTTCGCGAAACAAGGACAGATGCTGCCGCCCTATGACAGCCGCGAGACGCTTGAACGGATTGCAGATGGGGTGAAAGCGACCGGGGCTCGGCGCGTGATCACGCTGGGTGACAACTTCCATGATGATGCCGGCACGCATCGACTCGATCCCTACGCAGCCGGAATGCTCGAATCGTTGACCCGCGCACTGGACTGGGTCTGGATTACCGGCAACCATGACGAACAGATGCACCGTGCATTCGGAGCGACACTGGTCGAAGAGCTCGAATTGAACGGCATCGTGCTGCGGCACGAGGCAAAGCGCGGCGAAACCCGGCCAGAGCTTTCGGGCCATTACCATCCCAAGATGCGGCTTAAAGTAAGGAACCGGCATATCGCCCGGCCATGCGGTGTAATCAGCCGCTCGGCCAATAACGGTGACCGCATGATCCTGCCCGCTTTCGGAGCCTATACCGGCGGAATGGATGCCGGTTCGCGCGAAATCCTGCGTGCCCTTGGTCCGGCAAGCCGGATCGATGCTGTGCTCCCGGCGAAGGGCAAATTGGTCACATTCCCGCTTTATCGCGAAGCCGCTTAGACAAGCATCCTCTCAAGCACTCGACCAACCCCTACGACACCTTTTTTCGTGAGCTTGATCATGGTGACCCTGCGATCCGTGCTCGACTTGGCTCGTTCGACAAGTCCGCACTCTTCGAGACGGTCAATGTACCTTTGCGCCGTTGTCTCAGGACAATCTGCCGCGATGCAAAGGCTCTTGGAACTGACCATCGCCCCACCCGCAAACTGACAGAACAGCTCCAGGAGCATGTTCCATGTCGGTTCGCCAAGCATAGCTTCTGGCAGAAATTTTTTCCGCATCGAGTTCTGCCGTTTGAGCAGCGTCGCTTTCTTCGCGAGCTCAATAGAGTTGCGCTCGATCTGCGCAGCGGCAGAGGGCCAGTGAAACGCGGCCTGAACATTGGCGGGATCCCAGTTCTGATCGAGAGCGTCGGCCAACCTGATCAAGGAACCGCCAAGGTCGCGCATTTCGAATGGTGACCATTCCCGTTCAATCTCGGCAATTATTTCCTGCCGCCGGTCAAGATGATCGTTCTCGTCCGAAACCTTCGTGTCATCGCGCGTTGGTCGCACCAGATACTCGGCGCGGCTTTCAGATACCTTATCTTGAGCAAAGAACAATCCATCTTGATCATTCACAGGCCACTTGTTGACCATATCGAGGAAGTCGTCGACTGCAGTATCATTCGCAGCAAGAACTAATCTTGCAGAGCCAACTATCGCCCTAACTTTTTTGCTCGACAGCCCTGTTGATTTCTTGATTGCGCGAAGGGAACCACCGCCGGACATGATCCGGAACAGTAATCTCTCCTCATCACTCAGGATCCGATTCGAATCGGTATCCACGGAATCGCTTCGTTCGCCAGACATTATTGCCCACCCCAAAGAACATGAAACTGATTCCTCGATGTTTTTCTTGGTATAAGGCTCTGAGTTCACAGAAACCTAACCTTTAGTTAAACTGCGTCTAAGTGCCGTTGCGTATCAAGGCAACACAGCTTTCACCACCTGTGCAAAAAAACTGCCACCATCTAGCTCAAAGTCTCCGCTAGAATTTCCGCCGGTTTCGGCTTACATAGCCCGCACAAACCAACGGCTGTAACAGGAGATTCTCACATAGCCCGTCCACCTCGGCGTTCGATGGCCCCGCCTACGAAAAGCGGCCCTCGCTACGATCAGTTTATCCAGGTTCCCAAAGTCCGCGTTATCGATGACGAAGGCGAGAACCTCGGCGTAATGTACACCCAAGAAGCGGTAGAGCAGGCCCAGGACAAAGGGCTGAATCTGGTAGAAGTGTCCCCCAATGCGGACCCGCCGGTTTGCAAGTTCCTCGATGTCGGCAAATACCGCTACGAGGCCCAGAAAAAGGCCAACGCGGCGCGCAAGACGCAGAAGACGCAGGACATCAAGGAAGTGAAAATGCGTCCCAACATCGACACGCACGATTACGACGTGAAGATGCGGAACGTAAACAAGTTCATCGAACAAGGCGACAAGGTGAAGGTCACCCTGCGATTCCGCGGGCGAGAAATGGCGCACCAGCACCTTGGCATGGATCTCCTGAAGCGCGTTCAGGAAGACGTCGAGGAAATCGCCAAGGTCGAGGCATTCCCGCGTCTCGAAGGCCGTCAGATGCTTATGGTGCTGGCACCGAAGTAAGTTGTCGAATTCAGGGAGCCGGGTGGATCATGGTCCAGAATTTCGGACCACCGCCCGGCACCTCCCACTCCGATACAATGTCGAAGCCGAGCCGGGTGTAGATCGCTACATTGCTTTGGGTTGCCGTTTCCAGCAGCACGCCACGCCTCTGCATAGCAGCGCGGGCGATGATGTCGCGGATGATCGCACCGCCCAGCCCCTGTCCCTGCGCCTCGGGAGCGACGCCAACATAGCGAAGATATAAATAGGGTTGTGGTCGAGGATGCTCCTTATGCATCGCTTCGGCCACTTTCAGGCCGCGCGAAAGGGCAGTCTTGAAGATTGCAAGCAGCCTGAGCGAAACCCAGAGCCCACCTTCCCTGACTTGGCCAGGCGGGTAGAGCAGCGCCGCGGCGGTCCGCGATTTGGATGCCAGCACTCCGCCATAATGCTGGGACTGCTCGGCTGCGATGGCGAAAAAGCGCGGCAACATCCGTCGTCGCGCTTCAGGATCAGGCTGTATCCATGAGAGCGCGGGATCATCGCGGAATGCGAGCGCGAGTGTTTCCGCTACGCGCGAAGATGGGGCGGTAAGCGTTTCGATTTGCCGATCGTGCTTCATCGTTCCTGAAGATACGATATCCGTGCCAGGGAATGCAAAATTGCGCCAGGTCGCCACTGTCCTGCGTCCGATAAGGAAAGCGGCAGGTGTATTCGATGAATAACACACTGCATCCGATTACTGGCAACACTCGTATAACCTGTTGAGCTATATGATGCTCACGAGGCGCGGACCGGTCTTGATCCGTTCAACGGGAATCCCCTTGAGACCGGTCCCACTTCGGTAACGATCACAAGCTACGTGACACCCTCTTACCGCTCCTCCCTTGGAGCATCCCCCAAAAAAGGCCCCGCCAAGAGGGTCGACCAAAGGAAGGACTGAACTGATATGCCCCGCCTTCAGGCCCTCACCCTCTCTGCTGCCGCGCTCGCGCTCTTGGCAGTTCCTGCCGCCGGACAAGACACCTCCGCCGGTGATCCGCAGTTCGCAACCTTCACACCGTCGAGCACTCCGAACAACGATAAGATCGATTATTCGATCTGGGACGAGGCGATGAAGAACCTCGTGATTTCCATGGGACCCTCGCTGCGCCAGGGTGCGGGCCGACCCGACCCCGGATTCGGCACGCGCCGCCAATACGGTCACGTCTCCCGTTACCGGCTCGAAGGCACGCGGCTCATGTTCAGTTTTCTGGATGCAGACGTAAAGGCGAGTTTCACAGAATATCGCAAGGACCTGGAGGCGACCGCCGACAAGATCGATATTCAGGCGCTCAGCCGCAATGAGCAGCTGGCCTACTGGATCAATCTGCACAACGTCGCGATAATCGAGCAGATATCGAACGCATGGCCGATCCGGCAGCCACGTGAGATCGAGATCGATGGCGTTCGACTCGATGATGCCAAGTTCATCACGGTCGAAGGCATCCGCATGAGCCCGCGCGATATTCGCGAGAAGATTGTCTACAAGTACTGGAAAGATCCCAAGGTCATCTACGGCTTTTGGCGCGGCGAAATCGGCGGACCGTCGATCCAGCGTGAAGCTTACAACGCAGACAATGTGGCCCGCCTGCTCGACAAGAGCGCGCGCGACTTCGTGAACTCGCTGCGCGGGACGCAGAAATCGGGCAAGACCCTTCAGGTTTCAGAGTATTTCAGCGAGGCCGCGCCTTTTTACTTCCCGGACTTCGAAGCAGACGTGCGCGCTCACATTGCGCAATTCGCCGATGCCGAAACTGCTGCAATTCTCGATGCAACCTCGGGCATCGAACCGGTAATCAAGGAACACGACATTGCCGATCTTGCCGGCGGTGTGCGCGAGCCGACCTATCAGAACATCACGAGCGATGGAGTGTCGCAAAGCTTCCGTATTCCGCAAAGCATGGGCCGACTTCTCGCCCAGCGCGAACAGAAGTTCCAGAAGATCATCCGCGAAGGCCGCACCGGAACCGTCACGTTCAGCAATATCCGTCTGCCGGGTGACCCCGAGGACAAAGATACAGGCGAAGTCGAATGATCCCCCATTTCGCCATCACACCGTCCGGCTGAGCCCGAAACAGCCGGACAACCCCGAAAGGCCGCCAGGCGAGAAGCTTGGCGGCCTTTTTTGTTACTGTCGTTCAGGGAGGGTTCTGTTTTCCTAAGATAAATGCCAACATCGCGGCGAAGCAGCAGGGGATGTCTTGGCCAATGGTGGACTTGAAGGCACAGTATTGTTCCTGGCTTTGCGCTTCGGGCGCGGCGCTTTTGGTCGCCAGCCAAGGACAGGCGCAGGAACCCGCCTCTGTGCCGCCGGCTTCGGATGACCGGTTTGCCACGTTCATGCCCTACGAAAACCGTATTCAGCACCGGATCGACTATTCGATCTGGACGTCGGCCCTGAGCAACTTTGTCATTTCGATGGGTCCGCCGCTACGAAAGAAGCCGTTCAACCCTCCCAGCGTGATCGGTACCCGCAGGCAAATCGGCCACAATTCGATCTACCGGCTCGATGGCTCGATGGTCGCGTTCTCTTTCATGAACGACGAGGTGCGCGAAAGCTTTACCGAGTATCGCCGCGATCTCGAAAGCGTGGCCGACACACTCGATATTCAGTCGATCCCGCGCAACGAACAGCTCGCCTATTGGCTCAACCTCCACAATGTTGCCATGGTCGAGCAGATTGCGAAGAATTGGCCCGTCCGCCAGCCGCACGAGATCGAGATCGGCGGCGTACCGCTCGATGAAGCGAAATTCATCACGGTAGAGGGCGTGGCGCTTTCCCCGCGCGATATCCGCGAGAGGATTGTCTACCCTAACTGGAAGAATCCCAAGGTTATTTACGGCTTTTGGCGCGGTGAGATCGGCGGGCCGGCAATGCAACGGCAGGCGTTCGATGGCCGACAAGTCGGAGACCAGCTCGACCGCGCAGCCCGTGAATTCATGAATTCGAGGCGCGGAACCGAGAAGCGGGGATCGACCTTGCACGTCTCCCGCTTCTTCGAGGAGGCCGCGCCCTTCTATTTTCGCAATTTCGAGGCCGACCTGCGGCGACACCTCGCCGACTATGTCGAAGGCGAAGTGCTCGAAATGCTTGAGAAAACCTCAGCAGTAGAAGCCAGCCTGCGCGAACGCGATATCGCCGATCTCGCAGGGGGTGCGCGCGACAACGGTTTTTTTTCGGGCGGACGGATCAGCCGCGGCGTTGCTATCTTGCTCGCTCAGCGCAGAGCGAAACTCGATTACGTCGATCGTAAAGGATTAAGGCAAGGACAGGTCATCTTCAGCAATATCGATCTGCCCGGCGATCCCCCCAACAAAGGTGAAGTGGAATAACCAGCCAGTAGGAGACAAAGTATGAAGCCCCGCACGATCGTTGGCGCCCTCGCATTATCGAGCCTTGCCGCACCGCTTGCCGCCAATACAAGCGCCGAGTTCGTTCAGCCGGTCACTTCCGGAGCGAAAACCGGAGATGGCTTCGCCCAATTCACTCCTTCTGCCGACCGCCGCGACCACCGGATCGACTATGCACATTGGGACGAGGCGCTGGCCTGGCTGGTCATTCCTATGGGGCCCTCGATCCGCGAAGGTGCTCCGCGAGCGACGCCAGGCACCGGTACCCGGTTCATCTACGGCCACACCTCGCGCTACCGGCTCGAAGGCAACCGCGTCGCCTTTACCTATGTCGATGGCGAAATCCGCCGCGCTTTGACCGAGTACCGCCGCGATCTGGAACGGGTCGGGACCGAGCTCGACCTCACCAATTTGCCTAGAAACGAGCAGCTCGCCTTCTGGCTTAATCTTCACAATGTCGCGGTGATCGAGGCACTGGCCCAACAATATCCGTTGCGCGATCCTTCGGACGGTTCGTTCGGATCGAACGGCACAGGGTTGCAGGACGCAAAGCTCGTCACGGTCAAAGGCGTATCGCTGTCGCCGCGCGATATTCGCGAAAAGATCGTCTACCCGAACTGGAACGACCCCAAGGTCATCTATGGCTTTTTCCGCGGAGAGATCGGCGGACCTTCGATCCAACGCATTGCCTTCGATGGCACCAATGTCGACGCGCTGCTCGCATTGTCCGCCGAGGAGTTCGTGAACTCGCTGCGCGGGGTCGAGGCCTTCAATGGGGCGCTGCGCGTTAGTCGTATCTACGAAGAGGCCGAGCGGTTCTATTTTCCTGACGACCGGGCGCTTCGCCAGCACCTGACCAAGTATGCGCGCGAGGATGTGAAGCGGCTAATCGGTAAGTACGATCGTACAGCGTTCAACAGATACGAATCCGATATCGCCGATCTGGTGTACGGTCGCGCCGATCCTGGACTGAATTTCGTATGCGCCCCCATCACGTTCGACATCCCTTCGGTATCGGGAGATGTATTCGGTGCTGCGAAGTGCGCAGACCAGGCCACCCGCCCCAACCGAGCCGAGCAGCGCCTTATGGAAGAGCGTGCGCAGAAGCTCACCAAGGCTTGGAAGCAGGGAATCCGCACCGGCCAGGTGATCTACGGCGACGGGCAATATGCGGAAGGCGAGCCACCGCGCGAAGTCGAGTAGGGTCTACTCGAAAACCTCGACCAGCGGGGTGAGATTGTGCTCGACCTCTTCCTGCCGGGCGTAGCGCCACCAGAAATGTCCTGTGGCGCCGCCCGTAAGAGCGCCGAAAAACGCGATGAAAAGGCCGAAATAGGGATCGCCACCTAAGATGGCCCATGTGACGACCATGGTCACGACCCCGCCGCCGATCAGCCCTCCGGAGAGATAGGCGCTGCGGCTTTCCTGAGCCTTTCGCTTGAGCCACAGGGTGAGAGGTAGGCCGACGATCACCAATCCGCCGAGTGCGCAGCCGAAGCCCACGAGGAACGGCAGAAGCATGATGAAAAGCGCCTCTCCCAAGCCTTCGCGAAGGGCGGTCACCCCTACAACCAACGTGATCGCGGTAAGCAGACTCGTCCCGATCAATGAGCCCATGGCCGCAGCCTTCAATCCGGCGAGAAACAGGCGGGGCCAATCCATGAGGCAAGACTAGACACGGCCCGCGAGCGCGGCAAGAATAAGTCCCTCCAAACGCGAGGGGATACACGCTTCACATGACCGCACGCCGCATCGGGCTGATTGTCGGCCCCCTCGCCTTTGCGATCACGCTGCTCACCCCCGCCCCCGGCGGGATGAGCGCAGAAGCGTGGCTCGTCGCCGGTCTCGTCGTGTGGATGGCGGCGTGGTGGATGACCGAGGCGATCCCGCTCACCGCGACCGCGCTGCTGCCATTCATCTGGCTGCCGCTGGGCGGAGTCATGACGGCGCGCGACACTGCCAGCGCCTACTATGCTCCGATCCTGTTCCTGCTATTGGGCGGCGCATTCATCGCGCTAGCGATCGAACGGACCGGGTTGCACAGGCGCTTGAGCCTCGCGATCCTCAAGGCGATCGGGACGAGCGGCGGGCAGACGCGCCTCCTGCTCGCGTTCATGATTTCAGCCGCAATCCTCTCGATGTTGATCTCCAACACATCGACCGCGCTCATCATGATGCCGATGGCCTTGGCCGTGCTTGCAGGCGGCGGCGCCGAACAGGCGGCCGAGACCGAGGGGCTGTATGGCGCGCTTCCCATGGGAATCGCCTTTGCTGCGACCATTGGAGGTCTTGGCACCATCGTCGGCTCGCCCACTAACGGTATCGCAGTTGCGCTGCTCGACGATATGATTGGGTTGCAGATCAGTTTTGCCGACTGGATGGTCTTCGGGCTGCCCATCGTCATCATCGGCGTGCCACTTGCCGCATTGATCATCAGCCGTGTTCAGCAGGTAGCATCCCATCCCTTCGATGTTGCTGCCGCGCGCAATGCGATCGATGACCATGCGCCGTGGTCTTCGGCAGAAAAACGGCTCGTTCCGATCATCGCGATCACCTTTGCGCTATGGATGAGCCGTCGCTGGGTCGCACCATATTTGCCGGAAAACAGCTGGACGGACGGGACCATCGCAATAATCGCCAGCGTAGCTCTCTTCCTGCTGCCGGACGGCACGGGCCGTCCGATGCTGAAATGGTCCGAAGCCGACCGCGCACCATGGGACGTGATCATGATGTTCGGAGGCGGGCTCGCGCTTGCAGCCGGGATGCAAGCCTCGGGACTTGCCGAATGGCTCGGCGACGCGCTCCTGCCGCTCGAAGCGGTACCGCTCGCGATCGTGGCCCTTGCGATCGTCGCAATGGTGGTGCTGATCACCGAGTTTGCAAGCAATGTCGCCACCGCATCCGCGATCATCCCCGTTGTCGCGAGCCTCGCTGCGGCGCTCGGCCTCGGGGAAGCGGCGATTCTGCTTGCAATGCCTGCCGCCCTCGCAGCGAGCTGGGGCTTCATCCTTCCAGCCGGCACTGGACCTAACGCGATCGCGTGGAGCACCGGACACCTCAAAATCGAACGTCTGGTTCAGGCGGGGCTCGTGCTCGACCTTATCGGAATCGGCCTGATCGTCGGCATGGTGTGGCTGATAGCCGGGATAGCCTGAAACGCGATCACCACATCTTTATCGGCCGCGATTTCGCCCGATCAAGGTCTTCGCGCGAAATCCTGTCCCAGAACCGCCCGCCGACGATCTGCTCTGCATCGTAGGTCTTGACCAGGAACGTGGCGAGATCGTCCGTCTGCCGCTTGTTCGGGATTTCGAAGGTCCAGAGCCGGAAGCGTCCGCGCTTGTTCTCGGTCAGCACACTTTTCATAAAGGCGTGAGGCACGGGCACGCTGATGCCGAAGTCCTCTTGCTCCTTGCCGATCATCTCGACTTTCTCTCCGAAATAGAACACCGGGCAGGTGAGTACATAGGTTTCCAGCGTGCTTTCACGTGCATCGAGTTCGCGGATGGCGTGTTCGAGCCTTCCCCAGATGCCGCGATTGAACTGCGGCTTCATCGGCGACATGTTAGACAGCAGAAACGTCTCCGAATTCTGGATGTCCTGCAGATCCTGGTTCGCGCTCGCGACCAGGTGCCCACGGTCGAATCCGCTGCCCTTGTAGGCTTTGAGGCCTGCCCTGAAACGTTTCGGGATACGAGTATCGGCACGGAAATTGTCGAGCCGCTCGACCATGTCCATCTCGTTCACCAGTTCGCGGTCGCGATTGATGATCTCGAGCGTCCATTTCGCCTGCCGGAAGTACCAGGAATACCCGATTGAAAAGTGCCTGCCGGTCAGGATCTGATCGCAAACTGGCGCGCCGTAGCGCAGCTCGCGTTGCATCTGGAATGGATCGTCCATGACTTCCCCCTCGAAAACCTGTTTGCACCTGTTCCTATTGTGCGAAAAGCGACCCGCTTGCTCGTTATCTGCGGCCAATCGAGCATCAATCGCGGCGCAGGAAAAGCTGCCGAATTCTCAAGGGGTCGGAACGAGCCACTCGCATGATGCAACCCGTTGCATATGTAACCATCCCGCGATAATTACGCGCCCCATATTCGGCCCGTATGGAGAGGCGCTTCTGCGGAGGTTAGAAGCGGGTGCCTGCGAGGCGATTAGGGATTCGCTCCTGCCTTCCTGGGAGCGCTTTACAGGGAGGATATCCGCATGACGGATGCCATCGACGCCACCGAAAACCCAACGCCGCGCCGCAACCCCAAGCCGGAGACGACCAAGATCGCGGGTCGGGAACTCAAGCCCTCGACCCTTATGATGGGCCACGGCTACGACCCGACGCTATCGGAAGGGTCATTGAAACCGCCGATCTTCCTCACTTCGACCTTCGCCTTTCCCAGCGCTGCGGATGGCAAGCGCCATTTCGAAGGAATTACCGGTCAGCGTCCGGGCGGCGCGGAAGGGCTCGTCTATTCGCGCTTCAACGCACCGAACCAGGAAATCCTCGAAGACCGGCTCGCTATCTGGGACGGCGCGGAGGAAGCGCTCAGTTTTTCGTCCGGGATGACCGCCATCGCCATCCTCATGCTCGCCGCTTGCAAGGCCGGCGACGTCATCGTCCATTCCGGCCCTCTATATGCGGCAAGCGAAGGCTTCGTTGCCAAGATCATGGCGAAATACGGCGTTACATACATAGACTTCCCCGCTGGCGCGACGCCCGAGGAACTCGATGAAGTCATGAAGAAGGCGAAGGCGCAGGCGGAAGAACAGGGCGGCGAAGTCCCGCTGATCTATCTGGAAAGCCCTGGCAACCCGACCAATGCGCTGGTCGATATCGAAGCAGTCCAGCAGGCGCGCGATGCTCATTTCGACGCCGATCGTTGCCCGATTGCGATCGACAACACATTCCTGGGGCCGCTCTGGCAACGTCCGCTCGATCATGGTGCCGACCTAGTCGTGTACTCGCTGACCAAATATGTCGGCGGCCACTCGGACCTGGTCGCAGGCAGCATATCCGGAAGGAAACGTTTCATCGATGCGATCCGCGCGCTGCGCAACACGATGGGTGGGATCGTCGATCCGAACACGGCGTGGATGCTGCTTCGCTCGCTCGAGACGGTCGAACTGCGCATGCAGCGTGCGGGCGAGAACGCGGAGAAGGTCTGCGCCTTTCTCAAGGCCCATCCAAAGGTTGAAGGACTCGGCTATCTCGGTCTGATCGAGGACGAGCGCCAGCAGGACATCTACAACAGGCATTGCCTGGGTGCAGGCTCGACCTTCAGCGTGTTCCTGAAAGGCGGCGAGGCGGAATGTTTCCGCTTCCTTGACAATCTCAAGATCGCCAAACTGGCGGTCAGTCTCGGCGGTACGGAAACGCTCGCCAGCCACCCGGCTTCGATGACTCACCTGTCGGTGCCGCATGCACGGCGCCAGCAGCTTGGCATCTCCGACAGCCTCGTTCGCATCAGCATCGGGATCGAGGATGCGGACGACCTGATCGCCGATTTTGAGCAGGCACTGGAACACGTCTGAGTTTGGAGATAGGTTGCTCTTCGAAACGGGAGAGCGACCATGACAATCCAGTGTACCTGCCTCGTGCAGGAGGGCCAGATCGCGCACGCGCAGGCTGAGAGCCTGCGTGTGGCGACGGTAAACTTCGCGCGCCAGTCTTTCGGTGCCGAGCCGGAGGTCAACTGGATCGAGGTGCCAAAAGGCAGCGGCTTCACCGAAGGCAAGCCTTCGACCTCGGTGCTCGTCAGCATGAACGCCGACCGGGCGCTATCGCTCGCCGAGCGCGAGCCGCTGCTGCGCGAGCTCGGCCAGATATGGGAGCGCGAAGCCGATCGCTCGCCCGATGAAGTCGTCACCGTAATCAGTGACCCGCAAGCCTAAGGAGGACGCCGCCATGCCGCTTTACACCTGCAATTCGAAGCCAGGCACAATACCTGCCGAGGCCAAGCATAAGATCGCCTCCGACGTCACCCGGATTCATTGCGACGTGACCGGTGCGCCCGCGAAATTCGTACACGTGTTTTTCTTCGAAGACGCTCCCATGCCCCCGCTCGGCGACAAGCAGGCGATGCTCTACGGGCAAATCCGCCATGGACGGACCGACGAGCAAAAGGCGCAGATTTGCGCGAAGATGAAAGCGTCCGTCTGCGCCCATGCGAGACTCGGTGATGAGGCGGTTCACGCCTTCACGACCGACACGCCCGCAAGCTGGGTGATGGAAGGCGGTGACATCCTGCCCGAACCGGGCGACGAGGAGGCATGGCTCGCCGCGCATGAGGCGAAGCTCGCCGGGGAGAATGCAACATGAGCAAGCCCGTCTTTCTCGTCATTGGTGCAGGCGCCGGGATTGGCGGACACGCAGCCGCGCGCTTTGCCAAAGGCGGCTATCATGCGGTGCTCGCGCGGCGCTCGGACGAAGAGGGCCTTGGACGACTGGTCGGCCAGATCGAAGGCGCTGGAGGTTCGGCAAGCGGCATCCTCCTCGATGCTGCCGGCGATGGCACGATCGAGGAACTGGTCGAGCGGGTCGAAAGAGATATCGGACCTATCGAAGCAGCGCTTTACAATCTCGGTGCGCAAATCGGGAACAGGAAGCTCCACGATACGCCGCACCGGACATTCGAGCTGGGCTGGCGCCTGGGTTGCTTCGGTGTGTTTCGGCTCGCGCACGCGATGTTCCCGGCGATGGTCGAGCGCGGAAAGGGCACACTGCTCGTTACTTCCGCAACATCGGCAGTGCGGGGCAATGCGGGCCAACACAGCCACGCCGCTGCGATGGGCGGACGCCGGATGCTGTGCCAGACGCTAAACGCCGAATTCGGACCGCAGGGGATTCACGTCGCGCATATCGTGGTCGACGGATCGGTCGATGCCCCCGACACACTGGGCAAGCTGCTTGGCGACAAGTTCGAGGCTTACAAGGCGTCCAAGGGTGAGGACGGTGTGATCGACCCCGGAGCGCTTGCCGAAACCTACTGGCATCTCGCGCAGCAGCCCAGGAACTGCTGGACCCACGAAATTGATGCCCGCCCCTGGACCGACGTGGCCTGGTGGAACGACAACCCCAATCCGACGATCAATTCGACCGCAGCAAAGCCGGGATTTGCGGGGCCACGAAGCGAGTAGGCCCTACCCCCGCCACTCGCGGCGCTCTTCGGCCTGTCGCAGAACTTCGTAGCTAACCTGGATCGCCTGAAACTGTTTGGCGGCCTCTTTGTCGCCGGGCTTCACATCCGGGTGTACTTCCTTCGCCTTGGCGCGGTAGGCCTTCTTGATCGCATCGAAGCCCGCATCGGCCTCCAGTTCGAGCACCTCCAGAGCCCGCATTTCGTCTGCGCTGCGCGAGCCATCGCCCGAGCCTGTCCAGCCATAATGGGAGGCCTCGGCGTAGCCAGCGCTTTCCGAGCGCTCGGCTTTGGCGCGTTCTTCCTTTTGCTCCTTGTCGAGCCCTTCGAAGTAGTCCCAACCCTTGTTGTATTCGGCCGCGTGCTTCTGACAGAAATACCAGCGGTCAGAGCTATTGGGCGACTTGGGCGCAGGGCAATCGCCAGGCTCCTCGCAGCCGTGCCGATCGCACAGGCGCACTTCGGCAGCCTCACGCGATGCCTCGTATCCGCGCCAGCGCGGGAAGCCCCAGTCCAAGGATCGGCGAGGTTTAGTCATTGGTTGTCAGTGCAACGTCGTTGGTCGATGGCATCACGCGCTTAACCTAGGCGCAGTAGCCGGGAATTCAAAGCCAGCCCATGGACACGGTGGAAAGCGGGAACAAGTTGCAATGTGAAATGTTGCATCGCAATGTAATCTTCACCAATCACGCCTAGTGGCTTTCCCGAAACGAGATTATGATGAGCCAGCAACTCGCCCTGTCCAGTCTGTTTTCGGTGCTCGCACTTGCGAGCCTTTGCCTCATGGCACGCATCGACTTGTTCGGTGGCGACGGCCCATCTTCTGCCGCCGGTAATTACAGCGTCCAGGCCGAGATTTCTCCCGGCCTGGGCGGCTGAAACCTCAACTCAATTGATCATCACGCTCGCGGCGCGGCGGTTCTGGGCCCACGCGGCTTCGTTCGAAGCGAGCGCGGCCGGGCGTTCCTTGCCGTAGCTGACCGTCGTTATCCGGTTGGGCGCGACGCCAAGGCTCACAAGGTAATTCTTTGCGGCATTGGCGCGGCGTTCGCCGAGCGCAAGGTTGTATTCCCGGGTCCCGCGTTCGTCGCAATGCCCTTCGATAGTAAAGGTCAGTTGCGGATAGCGGGCAAAGTACTGGGCCTGCGCCTGCAAGGCTGCGGCATCGGCGCTGTCGATGTTGAATCGATCGGTATCGAAGTAGATCACCGTTGATGATCCAACGGCTTCCTCGAAATGCGCCTGGCTGCCGACGCTTGGCCCGCTCGGAGTTGTCGTCGTCACAGGGGCAGTCGATTCGCTCCCGGAATCGGGCGGCGGGGGGAGCTCTTCGGGCGGTTTCTTCGAACACGCGGCGAGAGCGGCGGCCGAAGCGACGAGCAGCATTGTTGCTTTTATCGAGGTCATCGTGATCGTCCTTTCAAATCGAGGAGCCGGCATAGGGATCAGGCCCCTTCTGGAACTATAAACTAACACGGTTAGGGGCGGATAGGTCCCCATGCGGGATCGGATGCGTCCACCGGTGTCGGCAAACGCCTTTCATTCCGGCCCGTCAGATCGACCTGCCACAATCCCGATCGGCCCGTATTCCTCTCGGTGCGGAAGAACTGGATGATGCGGCCGTTGGGCGCCCAGGTCGGCGCCTCGTCTTGCCAGCCGTTTGTGAGCACACGCATACCTCCCCCGCGAGTGTTCATCACAGCGATGTTGAAATCACCGGCAATGCGGGTGAAGGCGATCTGGTCGCCCCGCGGACTCCATTCGGGCGTTGCACAGCGCCCGCCGAAGAAGCTGATGCGACGCTGATTCCGCCCATCGGCGTCCATGACATAGCATTGCTGCGAGCCTGATCGGTCGCTTTCGAAAACAATCTTCGACCCATCAGGCGAATAGGATCCGCCAATGTCGATCCCCGGCGTGTCGGTGAGCCGCACGCTGCGTCCGCCAGTGACTGACACCCGGTATATGTCGGTATTGCCGGCGACGGCCATCGAATAGAGGATATGGCGGCCATCGGGTGACCAGCGCGGCGCCAAGGTCGGGTTGCGATTTTCGGTCACAAGCGTCTGCGTGCCCGAGCCGATATCGTAGACATAAATGCGCGGATTACCGTCGACATAGCTCAGGTACATGATCTTGGAATAATCGGGCGAATATCGCGGGGTGAGCGCGGTGGCGCTGCCCAGCGTCAGGAAACGGTGGTTCGCGCCGTCGCTGTCCATTACCGCGAGGCGCTTCACGCGTTTATCCTTCGGGCCAGTTTCTGCAATGTAGGCTATCCGGCTGTCGAAGAACGGGTTTTCGCCAGTGAGCCGCGCATAAATCAGGTCGGAGCATTTGTGCGCAGCGCGTCGCCAATCAGCCGGGCGCACCACCCAGCCTTCGCGGATCAACTCGTCCTGCAGGGCGACATCATAGAGATAGCAGCCAACCACCAGCCGATCATCGGAGCGGGCGCGGACATAGCCGTGCACGAGCATTTCCGCGCCGCGTCCGCTCCAGCTGCCCCAGCTTGGCGAGGTGATTTGTGCAAAGCTCGGCTGCGGCAGGCTGTCTGGACCTACCGGCTTGAACAATCCGTTGTTGCGAAGGTTTGCGGTGATGACGCGCGAAATCTCGCGGCCGAGCGCTGCCGTGCCGCTCGCATTGGCCGGTGTCGGCTGGTCACGGTCGGTCGCGAAAGCGGGGATTGCGACGCCGATATCGGCCCAGTCGCTTTCGTCGGTGACTGTACCGCGCAGTGGGCCATCGTCGTCATCGCCTTCGATCGCGATGCTCTCGGCCTCGCCGCCTTCACCAACAGGGTCGCCAAGGTCCTGGTTCTGCGCTGCTAGCGGAACAGCGAAGAGGAAAGTCAAAGCACTGATAATCGACGTGAATTTCATTCCTAAAGCCTTCTGTCGAATTGCCATTCGAGATCGTCCCACCGACTATAGAACTGCTCGGGGAGGTTGAAAGGTGCGGCAAGCTGAACCGCGCGGATTGCGCGCTCGCAGTGGAGGCCCGCTTGCGGGCGATTGCTCTCGGTAATGCTGCCCGGCTCGTTGCGGCAGGTCGGCCGCCCTGAGAGCGAGCCATCCTTGTTGAGCTTCCAGGAGACGATCGAAACGAGTTTTTCGGCATCGACCCCGTTGGGCGCGTTCCAATGCGGGCGAAGCTGGCGTGTGATGGCCGAGGCAAGCGCGGCGCGCTCGGTTCGCCCGAATGTCGCCGCTGGCGCACTGGTCCGGTCGGTATTGGTCGAGCTGCCCTGCCCCGAAAGAAAGTCCTCGCCGATCCGGCTGCCCCCACCGCGCCGAGCGGCGCGCCGAGGCTGTTCGCGATCCGGGCGCGAGCGGTCGCGCGGCGGACTTTCCCGCGTCGTCGGTTGCTCGGAGACCACGCGCGGCGCTTGCGTATCGGGAACCTCTTCAACCGGAGGCGTGACTTCATCGGAAAGTTGCGGCGCAATCGAAGCACGGCTTTCGGGAGACGGGTCGGGAGCGGTCGCTTCTAGGCTAACCTTGCTGGCCAGGCTCACCGACATGCGTTCCGGTCCCGTGAATGAAGCGTCGGGGACCGGCTGATAAACGAGCACAGCCACCAACGCGGCATGAAGCACGATCGCCACCGGAATGGCTACCTTGTCCTCGGCCCTGAAAGTGGCGGTCTCTCCCATAATCGCCCGACGCTATGGCTCGTTAACTGAACCGCTGGTGACCAGCGAAACCGAGTTGCAGCCTGCACGGTTCAACTCGCCGAGAACCGCCATCGTACGGCCGTAATCGATCGCGCGGTCGCCGCGGAAAACGATGAGCGGTTGGTCGCCGGAGGTGCAATTGAGGTTTGCGAGCGCGGCGGGAAATCCGCCGTCGGCAACCATCGCATCGTCGATGTAGATCACGCCTTCCGCATCGACCGAAATGGTGATCTGTTCGGGCGTTTGGTCGACCGGATTGGCCCGGCTTTCGGGCAGCTCGACAGGAACGCCTACGGCAAGCAACGGCGCAGTGACCATGAAGATGATAAGCAGCACCAGCATCACGTCGACAAACGGCGTCACGTTGATTTCCGACATGGGCGCACGCCGGGACCGGCGGCCCGAGCGAGATGAGGCAAGGCCCATCGCCATCAGGCTTTATCCAATTCGCGGCTAAGGCCCGCATGCACCCGGTCGGCGAACCGTTGAAGCCTAGCCTCGAAGCGGTTCACGCGGTTCGAAAACCGGTTGTAGGCGATCACCGCCGGGATAGCTGCAAAAAGCCCGATGGCCGTTGCAAACAAAGCCTCCGAAATCCCCGGCGCGACCACGGCGAGCGACGAGCTTTCCTGCGCGCCGATCTGGAAAAAGCTGTTCATGATCCCCCAGACCGTGCCGAACAGCCCGACAAACGGGGCGACCGAGCCGGTGGTGGCGAGGAAATTGAGCCGCGAGGCGAGTTCGTCCGCTTCATGCGCGACTTGCCCTTCCATTGCGGCCTGGATCCGCTCGCGCGCAGCTGCCTTGTCGCGCACACCGCCGCTGGTCGATTTCTTCCACTCGTCGAGGCCCGCAGCCGCAACACGCGCGGAGGGCACTTCGCGTCGCTGCTGCTTGGTGAGGAGCGCCTCGCGTTCGCGCGTCTCCCAGAAATCGTGTTCGTAATCGAGACCGCGTCGCTCAATCCGGCGCATACGCATGCTGAAAGCGACAATGATCGTCCACACCCATATACTCGCCAGGATCAACCCGGCCATCACCGCCTGGACAACGATATCTGCATCCAGGAACAGCTCGAGCGGGTCGAGCCGCGTGCCGGTGGATGCTAACAAGGTCAGGATATTGGTCATCGGGCCTCTTGGTCCATGAGAGATTGGAACGCGGCGCGCCATTCGGCGGGTTGGCGCTTTGGGCGTCCTTCGAGAGAGATAAAACCGACGCGCAAGGTCGCCTCGCAAAGCTCTTCGTCGCCCCGCCGGGCAATCTGGTGCATTCGGCAACTTGCCGCACCAAGGTCGGTGCAGTTCGTCTCGATCACGACATCGTCATCGAGCTTTGCCGGACGGAGATATCTGAGGTTGATCTCGGACACCGCATAGGCGCCACCATCCCCATTGGCGCCTGCTTCGATCGCGGCGCGCTGGTCGATGCCGAGCATGCGCAAGAGATCGGAACGCGCCCGTTCGAACCAGCGCAGGTAGTTGGCATGATAGGTTATGCCCGAAAGGTCGGTATCCTCGTAATAAACGCGCACGGCGTAAAGATGCCGTGGTCCGTCTAAGACGCCGCCGGGGGGAATTGGTTCAACCATCGAAGAGCCACCTAGCGCAGCGGGGAATCGCTGGAAAGCGGCGTTTGCGGCCTGTTAGCTGAACGGCGGCAGAATGAATCTGACGTGCGACGAAATTCGGTGTCGCAGCCCTCGCAAGGGGGTTGCGGCAAAAGACTCTACCGTTTCCAGATCATCGGGCCGAGCGGTTCGCCGCCGAAGATGTGGACGTGAAGGTGCGGCACTTCCTGCCCTGCGTGAGCGCCGATATTGGCAAGCAGACGATAGCCGGGCTCTACCAATCCCTTGCGCCGCGCGACTTCTCCGACCGCGCGGACAAAGCCGACGATTTCCGCGTCAGAGGCACGGGCCGAAAAATCGTCCCAGCTGACATATCTGCCCTTAGGGATGACCAGGGTGTGCACCTTGGCCTGCGGGTTGATGTCCTCGAATGCGAATGCCCAATCGTCTTCGTAGACTTTCTGGCAAGGGATCTCGCCGCGCAGGATCCTGGCGAAGATGTTGTCGTCATCGTAGGGAAGCGTGGGATCGATTGGCATCAGCCGCCCTTTCTGTTTGCTTTTTCCTCGAGGCCCGAAAGCCCTTCGCGCCGTTCGAGTTCGCCCAGCACGTGATCGAACGATACGCCTTTTGCATCGAGCAGAACCAGCAGGTGGAAAAGCAGGTCCGCGGCCTCGCCCACAAGTTCTTCGTTGCTGCCGGAAAGCGCAGCGATCACCGCTTCGGTCGCTTCCTCGCCGAGCTTCTGCGCGATCTTTGGCAGGCCTTTCGCATTCAGCTTCGCGACATAGCTTTCATCGGGCGACGCGGCGCGGCGTGCGGCGATTGTCCTTTCGAGGCGTTCCAATGTGCTCATGGCGGCGATTTCGCCTAAACCCCGCGCGCAGGCAAGCCCGCATCCCGCAGGGCCTTGTGCGCTTCGCTGATCGAATGTTCGCCGAAATGGAAGATCGAGGCGGCGAGCACTGCACTCGCGTGACCCTTTGTAACGCCTTCGACGAGGTGGTCGAGCGTGCCGACCCCGCCGCTGGCGATCACCGGGATGCTTACCGCGTCCGCAATGGTGCGGATCAGTTCGAGATCGTAGCCCGCCTTGGTCCCGTCGCCATCCATGCTGGTGACGAGCAGCTCGCCCGCGCCCATTTCGGCAAGCTTCACAGCATGTTCGACCGCGTCGATCCCGGTCGGTTTCCGGCCGCCATGGGTGAAAATCTCCCAACGCGGCCCCTCTTGCGGGGCTTCTCCCTGCACGGGCACTTCAGGAGCGACGCGCCTCGCATCGACGCTCGCGACGATGCATTGGCTGCCGAATTTCCTGGCGATTTCCTCGACCAGCTTGGGCCGCTTTACCGCAGCCGAGTTCACCGCAACCTTGTCCGCGCCCGCGAGTAGCAAAGCGCGCGCGTCTTCGACCGAGGATACTCCGCCACCGACAGTTAGCGGCATGAAGCACACTTCCGCAGTGCGTTTCACAATGTCGAGCAGCGTCCCGCGGCCTTCATGCGTCGCGGAGATATCGAGAAAGCACAGCTCGTCCGCCCCCGCCTCGTCATAGGCGCGCGCCTGCTCGACCGGGTCGCCTGCATCCTTCAGATCGACGAAGTTGACGCCCTTCACCACGCGCCCGTCGGCGACGTCGAGACAGGGGATGACGCGGATGCGAACGGTCATGCCCGCGTCCCCATCGCGATCGCAGCCGCGAGGTCCAGCTTACCCTCGTAGAGCGCGCGTCCCGTAATCACGCCTTCAATACCGTTATGCGCGTGCATTGCTAGCACGTGGATATCGTCGAGACCCTTGACGCCGCCGCTGGCGATCACGGGGATGTCGACGCGCTGCGCGAGGTCGACCGTCGCGTCGATATTCACGCCCTTGAGCAGCCCGTCGCGGCCAATGTCGGTAAACAGCAGCGAGGCGACGCCTGCGTCCTCGAAGCGGCGGGCGAGATCGACCACGGGCACGTCCGACACCTCGGCCCAGCCCTCGGTTGCGACCATGCCGTCCTTGGCATCGACGGCGACCACGATGCCGCCTTCCCATTCGCGCGCCATGTCTTTCACGAATTCGGAGTTCTTCAGCGCGGCGGAGCCCATCACTATCCGCGCGACGCCGAGATTGAACCAGTCCTCAACAGCTTTCGCATCGCGGATGCCGCCACCCAACTGCACATAGCCCGGAAACCGCTCGACAATCGCTGAGACCGCCTCGCGATTGCGCCCCTCGCCTGCAAAGCTGCCGTCGAGGTCGACGACGTGCAGGTGCTCCGCGCCAGCTTCGGCGAAGATCATCGCCTGCGCCGCCGGGTCGTCGCCATAGATTGTCGCGCGGTCCATGTCGCCTTCGGCCAGCCGCACGACTTCGCCGCCCTTGAGGTCGATTGCGGGGAAAACGATCAAGGCTTCCACTCCAGGAATTTTGCGAGCGTTGCCAAGCCAAAGGCCTGGCTCTTCTCAGGATGAAATTGCACGCCAACCATATTGGCGCGCATGACCGCCGCGACCAGCCCCTCTCCGTGGTCGGTCATCGCCGCAACGTGATGCGGGTCGTCGGCGACGAAATGGTAGGAGTGGAGGAAATAGGCTTCGCCTTCCTCGATCACGCCGTTGACGCGAGCATGCGGCAGGATCGCGACGTCATTCCAGCCCATGTGCGGGACCTTGATCGCCGGATCGGACGGCTCGATCCGCCGCACTTCGCCGGGAATCCATCCGAGCCCGCGCGTCGTGCCGTGCTCTAGCCCGCGGGTCGCGAGCAATTGCATCCCGACGCATATCCCGAGAAACGGGGCACCTCCAAGCTCGACGCGCTCCTCAAGCGCCTCGACCATGCCGGGCACCCCTTTGAGGCCGTGCGCGCACGCCTTGAACGAGCCCACCCCCGGCAGCACAATCCGGTCTGCCGCGCGCACCACATCGGGGTCGGCGGTGACCTTCACATTCGCCCCGACCGCGTTGAGCGCGTTATGAACCGAATGCAGATTGCCCGCGCCGTAATCGACCAAGGCAATGATTTCAGCCACCGAGCTGCCCCTTGGTGCTCGGGATCGCGCCGCCTTTCCTCGGGTCGCGTTCGACCGCGATGCGCATCGCGCGGGCAAAGCCTTTGTAGATGCTTTCGCAAATGTGGTGGTTGTTCTTGCCGTAGATCAGTTCGACGTGAAGCGTGATCCCCGCTGCCTGCGTAACCGAGTGAAACCAGTGCTCGATCAGCTCGGTATCCCATTCGCCGAGCTTTTCCTGCGTAAATCCCGCATTCCACACAACATAGGGTCGGCCCGATATATCGAGCGCAACGCGGCTCAGCGTCTCGTCCATCGGCGAATAGGCATGGCCGTAGCGACCGATTCCCGCCTTGTCGCCGAGAGCCTCGGCAATCGCCTGCCCGAGCGCGATAGCCGAATCCTCGGTCGTGTGGTGCTGGTCGACATGCAGGTCTCCCTTCACCTTCATTGAAACGTCGATCAGCGAGTGCTTCGAAAACTGTTCGACCATGTGATCGAGAAAGCCGATCCCGGTCGAAACATCATAGGTGCCGTCGCCATCGAGATTGACGCTGATCGCGATCTCGGTCTCGGCGGTGTTACGCTCGATCGTCCCCGTGCGGGCGGCGTTTTCGGCAGTTTTTGGCATGGCCAGCGCTATAGGCGCGTCAGCAGCCAAAGCAAGCCGCTCAAGTGCAGTCGACGTGAAGGCCGAGCGATTGAAAATCCGTGTCAATCGCTCGAAAGGCTTGACCAGCGCCGCGCACCGCTCCACCACTTATTGCATGAGCGAAGACACACCCGACAGCCTGATCCCGTATGACGAGATCGTGCAGGAGGCCCTGAGGGCCGTGGTTGGCCGTGTTCTCGGCGAAATCGAAAGCGGTGGCGGCGAATTGCCGGGCAACCACCACTTCTACATCACGTTCAAGACCGGTGCGCCGGGGGTTTCGATCCCGCCGCACCTTCGTGAGCGCTTTCCCGACGAAATGACGATCGTACTCCAGAACAAGTTCTGGGACCTTGAGGTCGGCGAAGAAGGCTTTTCGGTCGGCCTCTCGTTCAACCAGATCCCGGCCAAGCTTCAGGTGCCCTTCGCGGCGATTACCGCATTCGTCGATCCGGCAGTCGACTTCGGCCTGCAATTCCAGGCAACCGTCGCCGACATGGCTCCCGAAGCGCACGAGGATGCGGAGAACGACGGTTCTGAGGGCGGTCCCGACGACAATGGCGACGGCGATGGTTCGAATGTCGTCACGGTCGATTTCGGCCGCAAGAAATAGCCCCGCGGGCGCGGGAAACCGTCCTGCACCCCGCGCGTTGAACCGTCATGAAGAAGCCCAAGCCAGACCGTTTCACCCGTACCCTTGCGAAAAGCGAGGTGGAGGAGGAAACGCGGACGTCACTGCTCGCCCCTAGCCCCAACCCGGCCACCAACCTCCTGATCGCCGATATCGTTGTGCGCGGGGCCGCCAGTCTTTTCCGGCAGAAGATCGAACGGCGCGTTGCGAAGGCGAGCTATCGCGATGATGACGAAGCCGAGAAACTTCTCGACGGGAAGACACTTATCACGACGCTCGGGCTGTATGGTGCGAGCAAGCTCGCGACACGCTCACCGCTTGGCCTCGGTATCGTTGCCACTGGCCTTGTCGCCAAGACACTCTACGACCGCGGCAAGGCCCGCCAGCGTCGCAAACGCGAACGGCGCAAGCTGCTCACTCGCGATTAGGCGGGACTTGATCGACCTCGACCCTTGATTTCGGTCACGCCTTTCGTGCAACGGGACGCATGGGCGACTACAAATCCACGGACAAACTTGCGCGGCGCGGGCTGCTGTTCATCCTTTCCTCGCCCTCCGGCGCGGGCAAAACGACACTATCCCGCATGCTGCTCGAGGCCGATGACGAGATTAAACTGTCGGTTTCCGCCACAACCCGGCCGGCGCGTCCGGGTGAGGTGGATGGCGTCCACTATCATTTCGTTACGGACGCAGAATTCGACCGGATGGTGGAAGAAGACGAGTTCTATGAATGGGCGCATGTCTTCGGACATCGCTACGGCACGCCCAAGGGACACATTCGCGAAGGATTGAAGAACGGGCAGGATTATCTCTTCGACATCGACTGGCAAGGAACACAGCAACTGAAGCAAAAGGACGACCAGGACGTTGTCACGGTCTTCGTCTTGCCCCCTAGCCTTGCCGAATTGCGCCGCCGGCTCGAAGCGCGCGCGCAGGATTCTAGCGAGGTGATCGACGAGCGTATGGAGCGGGCCCGCGCCGAAATCAGCCACTGGGCGGAATATGACTATGTCGTGATCAACGATAATGTCGATGAATGTTTTGAGCGTGTCTGTGAGGTACTCGATGCCGAACGGATGCGTCGCACCCGACAGACCGGTTTGATACCGTTCGTGCGCGAATTGATGGGCGGGTAACGGTTTTCCTCGGTTCGCCCCTTTGAACCGGCGACATATCCCTTCTTGCTTTGCGCAGAACCCGCACTGTGGTGCATCGTAATGCGTCTCCGCAAAGGGCGCTGAACATGGCTATAGTTCATCACAGGTCGCAAGATTTCGAAAGCAGGTTTCTGGCTTGTCGGGGTGAAGGCGTCGAGGCCAAACCGGAAGGCGCATTCGCAATCGAGGTGCGATTTCTCGCCGGCCTGTCGCAGCGTCAGCAAGATGCCTTTGCCAGCGCTGCCATGCGCTGGACTGAGGTCATTACGGGCGAATTGCCATCTGTGGTGGTCGACGGAGAGCTCGTGGACGACGTGCTTATCCTTGCCGAGGGCGCCGACATCGATGGCCCTGGGCGAATCCTTGGACAGGCAGGCCCGACCGCCCTCCGACCGGCTGCCGCCGGACCTGCCGCTGCGATCCCCGCCAAGGGCAGAATGATATTCGACAGCGCAGACCTTTCACAACTTAAGGAGGTCGGGACGCTCGACGATGTGATCGCGCATGAGATGGGGCACGTGCTCGGTGTTGGCACGATCTGGGAGCAGAAGAGCCTCCTGGTCGGCGCACGCACGGACAATCCTGTTTTTGTAGGACCAGCGGCGAGGATGGAGTTCGGAAAGCTGCTCGGCGAAGAACCGACCGACGTTCCCGTTGAAAACCGAGGCGGTCCGGGCACGGCAGATTCGCATTGGCGCGAAGACCTGTTTCGCGACGAGTTGATGTCCGGATTTATCTCGGCGGCTCCGAACCCGTTGAGCCGCCTTACGGCAGCGAGTTTGCAAGATCTCGGCTACACGGTCGACCTGGGCGCGGCCGAACCTTACGAATTGCCCAGCCTGATGGCTTCTGTCCAGAGCGCCATCGACGCTAGGCGTAGCGGTGTCGACATGCATCGAATGATGCCGATCCTGCCCACGATGTTGCCTGACAGCAGTATGACCCCAGACTAGATCGTCTGGTCAGATCCTTACGCTCCAAGCCGGCCTTTGAGGGGAAAATCCCGGGTAAGGGCCAAACCTTTCCCCGGGTTACCGAAATGGGTTTTCAACCGCGCGATCGCATTACCCTGCAGGATCATTGAAGATATTGGGAAGCGAAGCATTTACCACACCGCCGTCCACGGTGAGCGTTTCGCCCACCACATAATCCCCTGCACGGCTGCACAGGTAGATTGCGGCGGCCGCCATGTCCTCGGGCGAGCCGATCCGCTTGGCCGGGATCATTGATGCGGAGGCATCCGGCGCATTCTTGGCAGCCTTGTTCATTTCGCTGGCAAAGGCGCCGGGCGCGATCGAGGTTACGACGATGTTGTCCTGGATGAGCCGCGCGGCCATCCTGCGGGTCAATTGGATCACGCCCGCCTTGGAAGCCTGGTAGGCGTAGGTTTCCCATGGGTTGATCCGCTGCCCGTCAATCGAGGAAACATGGATCACCTTGGCCGGATGATCGCCCTTGCCGCCTGCGACCAACAACTCGTGCAGCCTCTGCGTCAGGAAGAACGGGGTCTTCACGTTGAGATCCATGGTTCGGTCCCAGCCAGCCTCGCTGAATTCAAGATACGGTTGCCCCCAGGCGGCGCCAGCATTGTTGATAAGGATATCGAGCCGATCTTCCCGCTTCGCCATCTCGTTGGCTAGATGCTGGATGCCGTCCATCTGGCTCAAGTCGGCAGGGATGCCGATCACCTTGTCTTCACCGAATTCGGCGATGGTTTCCTGCATCTGTTCAACCTTGCGCGCCGAGATGTAGATTCGCGCACATCCGGCAGCGAGCAGACCCTCGACGAACATCTTGCCGATGCCGCGACTGCCGCCGGTGACAAGTGCGATACGGCCATCGAGGCCAAAAAGTGATTGAATATCCATGATCAATATCCGCTCAATTCTGCCACACGGTTGGCGTGAAAATAGGCGTCGCCGAGGAATTCCTGCAAGGCCCGGTCGCGCTTCATGTAAAGGCCGATGTCGTATTCGTCGGTCATGCCGATGCCGCCATGCATCTGCACGCCTTCCTTGACCGCCAGCCCGGCAGCCTTGGCGACCTTGGCCTTGGCGACCGAACTCATCAATTCCGCACTCTCGGCGCCCTCGTCCAGCAATTGCTGTGCCTTAATGACGACGGCGCGCGCGATTTCGACTTCGGAGTAGAGATGCGAGGCGCGATGCTGCAACGCCTGGAATTCACCGATCAGCTTGCCGAATTGCTTGCGCTGCTTGAGGTAATCGATGGTCATGTCCATCGCGCCGCGGGCAACGCCCACGCCCTCGGCAGCCGCCCCCACGCGGCCTGCGGTCAGCATGGCGTTGAGGATTTCGCGTCCGCCATCGACCTCGCCGATCACGGCATCGCCATCCAATTCGACCCCGTCGAACTTGGTGTGCGTTGCCATCGAGCTGTCGACGAGACGCACAGCATCGTGGCTCATATTCGCCGCGTCTTTTGGAACGGCGAACAGCGTGATGCCATCCTCGTCTTCATCCGAACCGCTGGTGCGCGCCGCAACGACCAGCATATCCGCACTCGCGCCCTGGATCACGAAACTCTTGGAGCCTGTAAGCTTGAAACCGTTCCCTGATTTTTCAGCCCTGGTTGTGATGCGGCTGGGGCGGTGCTTGGCAGTCTCGTCAATGGCGACCGCGAACACGCTTTCACCCTCGATAAGTCCCGGCAGGTAGCGGCCCTTGAGGTCACTGGAGCCGTGCTTCAAAGCTGTCGCGGCGAGAACCGAGGAGGTCAGAAACGGCGATGGCGTGAGATTGCGTCCGATTTCTTCCAGAACGATGCCCGCTTCGACATGACCCATGCCGAGCCCGCCATCTTCTTCGTCTACCAGCATGCCGGTGAAACCCATCTCGGCCATCTGCTTCCAAAGGCCGTGCCCGAACCCGTCCTTGCAATTGCGATCCCGCCAATGACGCAGCTGCTTTGCGATATTGCCTTCTTCGGCCATGAAGCTGGTCGCGGTATCGGCCAGCATTGTTTGATCTTCATCGTGATAAAGTGGCATGGAAGCCGTTCCTCCCGGAGTGTCCGAATTTTCCTGCGGGCCGCACCTCGCTCCACGCGAGCGCGGCCCGTGATGTCTGCGCTAGCGTCGCTCAGGAACCAGGCAGTTCGAGGATGCGCTTGGAAATCACGTTTAGCATGACTTCCGAAGTGCCGCCCTCGATTGAGTTCGCCTTGGTGCGCAACCAGTTGCGCGAAGGCTTGCCGCCGCCGGTTTCTTCGCTTTCCCATTCGAGGCTGCGCGAACCGCCCACGCTCATCATCAATTCGTGACGACGCTTGTTCAGCTCTGTCCCGACATATTTCATCATGTTCGGCTGCGCAGGGTGGCCCTTACCCGCCTTCATTTCGTCCATGAACTTTTCGGCCATGGCGGTGAAAGCGAGCGCGTCCACGTCGAACAAAGCAAGTTCGCTGCGCAGAACAGGGTCGAGATCGTCGCCGTTCTTTCCTGCAAGG
Organism: Erythrobacter sp. THAF29; assembly: GCF_009363635.1. Classification (GTDB taxonomy): domain Bacteria; phylum Pseudomonadota; class Alphaproteobacteria; order Sphingomonadales; family Sphingomonadaceae; genus Erythrobacter. Next base: position 3,004,358 of record NZ_CP045392.1, read on the forward strand.
CGTTTCATGGCCGAACCGATCGCCGCAGTGCGGTCGCCGCCGCCCATGCCCGAAATCATCTCGCGCTCGTGACCTAGCAGGTACTTCGCGACGTCCCAGCCGCGATTGATCTCGCCAACGTAGCCGGGAACATCCTCGCCATAGCTCTTGGGCACCTTCACATCATCCATGAAGGTCTCGCAGAACGGGCTGTTGCCGCTGATCAGCAGGATCGGCTTGGTCGAGACGCCTTCGCTTGCCATGTCGAACAGCATGAAGGTGATGCCCTGGTACTTATTGTCCTTGTCTGTACGGACGAGGCAGAAAATCCAGTCGGCCTTGTCGGCATAGGAGGTCCAGATTTTCTGACCGTTGACGACCCAGTGGTCACCCTTGTCTTCGCCAAAGGTCTGCATCGATACGAGGTCCGATCCGCTGCCGGGTTCGGAATAGCCCTGGCACCAGCGGATTTCTCCGCGCGCGATTTCGTTGAGGAAGCGCTGTTTCTGCCCCTCGGTGCCGAACTTGAGCAGCGCCGGGCCAAGCATCCAAATGCCGAAGGATGAAAGCGGCGGGCGTGCTCCGATACGGCTCATTTCCTGGCGCAGAATCTTCGCCTCGGCAGGCGAAAGCCCCGCCCCGCCATATTCCTTGGGCCAAGAAGGTACCGTGTAGCCCTTGTCGCGAGCCGCCTCGAACCATGCCTTCTGTGCATCGTTCTTGAACGTTGCGTTGCGACCGCCCCAGTAAACGTCTTCGTCATCGCGCACCGGCTGACGCATTTCGGGGGGGCAATTGGCTTCCAGCCACTGGCGGGTTTCCTGGCGGAAGGCTTCAAGATCGGACATGTGCCGACTCTCCTCTTTGGTCTCTCACTTGACGCTTACGTTATGGGCATCGACCGGTTGCAAGCAAGGACCGATTTTGGTGAGCGACGGCTGTCCCCCATGCCGTAGCGTCAGCGAGATTGCGTTGACGCGACTGACATGGCGCGTAGGCTGCGCGGCCTTGTTGGGGAGAGAATTTGTGAGCGGATTCGCGGCTCTGGCCAAAGCGATCACGGAGCCTGCATGGGATTCGTAAAAGGCAAACTGCCGCAGTGGCTCAAGTTCACAAATGGCTCTGGCGCGATTGCCTTCGGTGTGAAGGATCTCGGCTTCAGCTTTTTCCTCCTGCCGTATTACAATCTTGTTCTCGGCGTGGAGGCCTGGCTGGTCGGGGCGGCGCTGGCGACTGCGCTTGTCATCGACGCACTGGTTGACCCGCTGATCGGACATCTCTCGGATCGCACCTATACACGATGGGGACGTCGGCTTCCGTGGCTTTATGTTGCCCCGATCCCGCTCGCCTTCATGTGGTCGCTGCTCTGGTCGCCGCCCTTTACGGGCGTGCCGAGCTTCTGGGAGATCGTGGCCCTCGCCGTGGGGGTGCGATTGCTCCTTTCGGCCTGCGAAGTGCCATCTGTCAGCCTAGTTCCCGAGCTCACGGACGATTACGACGAGCGTACCACGCTGTTCCGCTATCGCTTCCTGTCAGGATGGCTCGGCGGCATGCTGATGATGGTGCTCGCCTTCACGATCTTCCTCCCCACGCCAGAGGCGCAGTTGCAACCCGAAGGCTATGCCGCGTTCGGAATGTTTGGTGCGTTCCTGATGGTTCTGTCTGTCGTGGGATCGGCGGCTGGACAGCACCGGATCGTTGCCCAGCGCCCAGCGCACCGCCCACCTCCCTTTTCGCTCGCGGGAGCGTTCAGCGAAATTTTTGACGCGTTCAAGGAGAAAGCTTTTCTCGTATTCGCCGCCGGTGGGTTAGCCGCCTATGTCGGGCAAGGCATGAACTTTTCGATGACGCAATACGTCAATAATTACGTCTGGAAATTCGATGAACTCGCCTTCCAGCTCTACCCCGGCGTGTTGGCGCTTTCGGTGCTTTTCATGTTTGTGCTGGTGGGTCCGCTGCACAGGCGTTTCGGCAAACCCTGTTCATCGGCCGGCGGCGCTATCGTCGCGATGATCTTCTATTTTCTACCCTATGTCCTGTTCTTGTCGGGCCTCTGGCCCGAAACCGGCACAGCGGTTTCGACCTATTCGATGCTTGGCCTCCTCGTGATCGCCAACACCGCCTCTATCGTCGCAATCATTTCGGCCACATCCATGGTCGCAGAAATCGTAGAGGCCTTCGAGGAACGGACCGGCAAGCGCGCGGAGGGCACTTTCTATTCGGGCAACTGGCTGGTCCAGAAATGCGCGACGGCGGGCGGCATCCTCGTCACCAGCCTGATCGTCCAATCGGTCGGGATTGAGCAAGGCACGCCGCAGGACCAGGTGGCTCCGGCATCGGTAGCGCAACTTGCGCTGATCTATACCATTGCCGGATCCGCGCTGGCGATCATCGCGGCATTCTGGCTCGGTCGTTTCCCGATCACGCGCGAACAGCACGAAGCCCGCGTTGCAGCCAAGGAAAGGCGTGAGGACGCGGCGGCGCACGACGATCCGATCGACGATGCGATCCGCGCCGACCCGGACGGGCACACGATCACGCCATGACAAAAGAGAGCTTGGCGGGCCGCACGCGAAGTGCCACGGTCCACGCAATAGATTCGATTGCAATTCAGGACGTATAGAGAGGAACACCCCCATGGATTTCCAGCCGACAGAACGCCAGACCTATTGGCGAGACCGCGTTCGCGACTTCATCGAACAGCACATTCGCCCAAATATGGACGTCTACAAGGAACAGGACGCCGAGGGCGATCGCTGGAAGGTGATCCAGATCATCGAGGACAAGAAGAAGCTCGCCAAGGACGCTGGCATCTGGAACCTCTTCATGCCGCCGCGCAATGACAGCCATCAACACGTCGACGACACGTTCGAGTTTGAAGGGCCAGGCCTCACGAACCTCGAATATGCGCTCTGCGCCGAGGAGATGGGCCGCATCGGATGGGCATCGGAAGTGTTCAACTGCTCTGCGCCCGACACCGGCAACATGGAGGTCTTCCACCGCTACGGCACCCGCGAGCAGAAAGAGCAGTGGCTGAAGCCGCTGATGAACGGTGAAATCCGCAGCGCCTTCCTCATGACGGAACCCTATACCGCTTCTTCGGACGCGACGAACATCGAGACACGGATCGAGCGCGATGGCGACGAGTACGTCATTAATGGCCGCAAATGGTGGTCATCCGGCCTCGGCGACCCCCGCTGCAAGGTCGCGATCGTCATGGGAAAGACCGATTTCGAGGCAAAGCGCCACGCGCAACAATCGATGATCCTGATGCCGATCGACACGCCCGGCGTAAACATCATCCGCCACCTGCCCGTATTCGGTTATGACGATGCACCGCACGGTCACATGGAAGTCGAAATGAAGGACGTGCGCGTTCCTGCGACCAACATGCTGCTCGGCGAAGGGCGCGGTTTCGAGATTGCGCAAGGTCGCCTCGGCCCGGGCCGTATCCACCATTGCATGCGCACGATCGGTGTCGCAGAGGAAGCGCTCGCCAAGATGTGCCGCCGCCTGCAGGAGCGCGAGGCGTTCGGCAAGCCGATCTACAAGCACTCGGTTTGGGAAGAACGCGTTGCGCGCGCTCGCATCGACATCGACATGACCCGCCTGCTTTGTCTCAAGGCCGCCGATATGATGGACAAGGTCGGCAACAAGTCGGCCAAGCAGGAAATCGCAATGATCAAGGTGCAGGCTCCCAACATGGCGCTGCGCATCATCGACGATGCGATCCAGGCGCATGGCGGCGGCGGCGTGAGCGAAGATTACGGTCTTGCGAGCGCATACGCGCACCAGCGCACCCTGCGTCTCGCCGATGGCCCCGACGAGGTCCACGCCCGCTCGATCGCGCGCATGGAGTTCGGCAAGCACGCGCCGAACCAAAGCCCGACCGCGAACGCCCTTCGGGGCGATAGTGGCCGGGCGGCTAATGACACCGCCTCGTTCAGTTCGGGCGACATGGGCGCGACGCGCTGAGGTCGCGCGGCACAGGGGAGAAGCCAAACGTGGCGAAAGCAGCAATCCTGGAAACACCCGGCGAAGGCCTAGTTATCGGCGATATTGAAGTCGCCGATCCGATGCCGCACGAGGTCCTGATCGATACAAAGGCCTGCGGGCTTTGCCATTCGGACCTGCATTTCATCGACGGGGCTTACCCGCATCCCCTCCCCTGTGTGCCCGGGCACGAGGCAGCTGGCGTAGTGCGCGCGGTCGGCTCCGAAGTGAAGACGGTGAAGCCGGGCGACCATGTCGTCTCGTGCCTCAGCGCTTTTTGCGGACAGTGCGAGTTCTGCGTGACAGGGCGGATGGCTCTGTGCCTGGGAGCGGCAACGCGGAGAGGGAAGGACGATGCCTCGCGCCTTTCGCGAGACGGAGAGCCGGTCAACCAGATGCTCAACCTCTCGGCGCTTTCCGAGCAGATGCTGATCCACGAAAACGCCTGCGTCGCCATCGACAAGGAGATGCCATTGGACCGGGCCGCCGTGATCGGTTGCGCGGTCACGACAGGTGCAGGCACGATCTTCAATGCGTGCAAAGTGACGCCGGGCGAGACCGTGCTGGTCGTCGGCTGCGGAGGTGTGGGCCTTGCCACGATCAACGCGGCCAAGATCGCGGGCGCGGGCAAGGTGATCGCCGCCGATCCGCTGCCTGAAAAGCGCGAACTCGCCAAGGTTCTGGGCGCGACTCACACGGTCGATGCGCTCGCTGACGACGTTGTGAAGCAGATTCACGATATCTCGCGTGGAGGTGTCGACTGGGGGATTGAAGCAGTTGGAAGACAGGCTTCCGCAGACCTTGCGGTTGCGGCGCTGCGCCGCGGCGGTACGGCCGTGATCCTCGGCATGATGCCGTTGGACTGCAAGGTGGGCCTTGGAGCAATGGACTTGCTCGGCGGAAAGAAGCTGATGGGAGCAATCATGGGTATGAACCACTTTCCCGTCGACCTGCCCCGCCTGGTCGATTTCTATATGCGCGGCCTGCTCGATCTCGACACAATCATTGCCGAACGCATTTCGCTCGACCAGGTGAACGAAGGCTTCGACAAAATGCGCGAGGGGCATCATGCCCGCAGCGTGGTGGTGTTCGACTGATGCCAGAAAACGAAAACGCGAAAAGTACCGCAACCGAAATGCCCGAAATCGACTTCGACAAAGAAATGGTCGGCACGGTCGAGGTCACCGAGAAAGACAAGCTCGACCTTGAGAAGCTGACCGAATGGTTTGCTGCCAACGTCGAAGGTTTCGAAGGACCGATCAGCTACACCAAGTTCAAGGGTGGACAATCCAACCCGACCTACAAGATCGAGACGCCGGGGACAAATTATGTCCTGCGCAGGCAGCCATTCGGAAAACTGCTGCCAAGCGCGCATGCAGTGGACCGTGAATACAAGGTCATGACCGCGCTCTATCCGACCGGTTTCCCGGTCCCGCGCACCTATGGCCTGTGCGAGGACACCGGAGTCATCGGCTCGAAGTTCTTCGTGATGTCGATGGCCGATGGCCGAAGCCTTTGGAATGGCGCCCTGCCCGATATCTCATCGCAGGACCGCCGCGAGGTTTACAATTCGCTGATCGATACGATGGCAGACCTGCATCTCAACGATCCTCAAGAGATCGGTCTTGGCGATTATGGCAAACCCACCGACTACTGCGCGCGCCAGATCGCGCGCTGGTCCAAGCAGTACAAGCTCTCCGAAACCGAGCACATGCCCGAAATGGAGCGGCTGATCGAATGGCTACCCGAGACGATTCCCCCGCAGTATGAAAGCTCGGTGGTCCACGGTGACTACCGCCTCGACAACGTGATCTTCCACAAGACCGATAACCGCATCATCGCGGTGCTCGATTGGGAATTGTCGACGCTGGGCGATCCGATCGCAGACTTTAGCTACCTAATGCTCAACTGGTTCCAACCCGCCGACGGACGCGCGGGACTGCTCGGTCTCGATCTCGGCGAACTGGGCATTCCGACGGTCGAAGAAGCCGTTGAACGCTATGTCGCGCGCACCGGCTACCCCGTCCCACCGATGGACTGGTACTTCGCTTACAACCTGTTCCGCTTGGCGGGCATCATGCAGGGCATCAAGAAGCGGGTGATCGACGGCACCGCCTCGTCAGCGCACGCCAAGGCGATGAGCGACCGGGTTCAGCCGCTCGCCCAACGCGCCTACCAGTTCGCGCTCGACGCGGGGATGCCTGCTTAAAACGAGGCCGAAAAGCTGACGAGCGCACCGACGTCCGTGGGCGCGCGTTCGATGTGTCCGGGTTCGCTACGGTAAAACACGCTCGCCCGCGCATAACCGAAGAATAGCGGCGAGCCGTATGTCAATTCGCCCATCAGTTCGCGGCCCTTTGGCGACAACGAAAGCGTCTGCCGACCGATAATTGGTGCCTCGGTCACGTAGTCATAGGCCACTGGGAGGTCGAAATCGATCCCGCCACCGCTCACTCGCAGCGGCTGGCTGATACGGAAACCGACCTGGTCGAAATCGGTAAGCAGGCTGCGCCGTGTCACGTCTAGCGACCACGCCTCGCTCAGCAGATGCGACCCGGAACCCAGCAGTTCGGAGGCCTGAGGACGAGTGACACCGAGGCGGTAGGCGCCGCCAAGCTGCCATTTCGGCGCTAGGCTCCAGCGCGCGTCTCCATCGACGAAGAGCGTGTCAGCACCGCGCAGACCCAGCGCCGGATTGAAATGACTGCCAAGCAGCGTGTCCTCTTCCGCCAGCCATGTCAGCGCCATACCGGTTTCGAAATCGCCAAACCTGCGATCGGCCGCGAGGCCGATACTGCGCGTGGGACGACTTTCCCGCACGCCATAAACCACATCGCCCGCCCGGCGATTGTCGCCGAGCCAGGCGCGCCCGGTTTCTGCCGACAGCGTCAGACCCCACGGGCCGATCTGGCGGCGCGCTGCAAAAGCCAGGTCGCTGCTTGTAAGGAAGCCCATATTGCCGCCTGCGCTCGGGGCTATGGCGAAAGCGGGTCGATCCGCACCGCGCAGCTGACCAACGAGGCCGGTGGCACTTTGCGAGATAGCGAAGCCAAGCTTGAGGTCGGGTGCAATCCTCGCCGCCACGCGCGCGGCCAGCACCCGTGCTCCCAAAGCCTCTTCGGGCGACAATTGCAACTCGCGCGACCAACCCAGGCCTGCTGCACGCTGCCCTTCACCGATGGTCACCGCGAGCGACATGGCCTCGTTGCCCGCCGCGCGTGTAATCCCGCCGCGTTCGACAGCACCGCGCAGGCGCTGGATGGGAACGGCAGCCTGCGCCTGGGTGCCGAGCGCCACGCGGTAGGCGCGTTCGTACTTGTCCAAGACTACGGTACTCAGCGAAGCACCACTCAGCGCATCTCCCATGGCAGCCGAACCGACCGCGAAGTTGTCTGCCAAAGCGAGCGAGCGACCCGTTCCCGCAAGGGTTGTCGTGCCATTGGGCGCAATTGCAGCCGCGATATCCAGGATACCGGTTCCGTAAACAGCGTCCGTCCCCACTGCACCCGCGTCACGCGCGGTGTCGAGCAGGATCTCTACAATCTCGACCGCAGTGAGGTTCGGGAAGGCCTGCGCCAGGATCGCGACCGCGCCCGACACCTGCGGTGCAGCAAAGCTTGTGCCTGAAAACACGGTAACGAACCGCTGCCCGTCGATCGTTTCGATGAACAGTTCGCCATTATCGTAGACGCAGCATACCCTTTCGCCGAGTGCGGTCAGATAGGCGGCGGCATCGTCGCCTGCACGGTTGCTGAAGCCGGAAATCTGGCTCTGATCGTCGACCGATCCTACGATGATCACGTTTCCATTACCTGCCGCGAGCAGCGCCTGCGCGAATGGATCCGGTTGATCGGGATCGATATCCGGATCGCTGCCGTCGCCGCTATTCCCGGCCGCGACTACAACAACGACACCGCGGTTCGCCGCCTGCGTGACAGCATTCAGAACGCGCTGCGACGTCCCCCCCCCACCGAGGCTGAGATTTATGACCGTCGCGTCGTTATCGATTGCCCGCTGGATCGCAGTGGCAATATCGCGATCATTGAAGAGGCACCCGAGAGTGGGATCGTCCGGCGTATCCATGCCGCATGAGCCTGGTTCGTCGGTCCGCAGGGCAAGTATCTGGGCTTCGAAAGCAATACCAAGGATGCCCTGGTTGTTTCGGCCGGCAGCTGCGATCAGCGCAACGTTGGTCCCGTGATCGTCCTCGGGATCGATCCCGCGCGATCCAGCGACATCGGCAGAGGCGGGATGGACGCGCCCCGCAAATTCGGGGCTGTCGCTGTCGAGGCCTGAATCGACGACCGCAATGATTTCTCCAGAGCCCGTAAACCCTTCGCGCCATGCCGCATCGACATTGTGGAAACCCGGCCCATCGGACTGACGAAACTCCGCCGTGTTGAAATTGGTCGTTGGCGGGGGCGGAGGAGGAGGCGGTGGCGGCGGAGGGGGAGGTGGCGGCGGCGGAAGTGGCGGCGCCGACACAATCGGCGGAGTAGAGCTCGGACTGCCGCTACAGGCGGCAAGCGCCGCGCACGCTGACGCCACGACGGCGGCTTTTCCGACCGCTTTCCAGCTGATCGGGGCTGTATCATCAGATTTTGGCGGAACAATCGCTCCGGGGGACATTTTCATTACTGCGACCTCTTGCCCGTTCCCCCTAGACAGAAGGTCTTACGATGAAGTTCTCAACGATGACAAGTGCGGCACCTCCCTACTTGCACTCGCAGCTTGTCGCACAGCGCACTCGCCGCTAGCAGCACGGAACAGATCGCCACACCTACCTGCCTGAGGAAGAATGTCTGAAACACTCATCGCCGAAATCGAAGCCGCTTGGGAAAACCGGTCCGAAGTCACGCCCGGACACGAGGCTCGGCACGCGGTCAACAAAGCGCTGAAAATGCTCGGACATGGGGAGGCGAGAGTTGCCGAGCCTGACGGAGATGGCGGCTGGCGCGTCAATCAGTGGCTCAAAAAGGCGGTGCTTCTCTCATTCCGTCTCAGAGACAATTCGATCATGGAAGGCGGATCAGGCGGCGAAAATGCCTTCGACAAGGTTCCGCTCAGATTCGCCGGGTGGGGCGAGAACCGTTTTCGCGAGGCCGGTTTCCGCGTCGTGCCGGGTGCAATCGTGCGCAGGGGCAGCTTTATCGGCAAAGGGGTCGTCCTGATGCCCAGCTTCGTCAATATCGGCGCCTATGTCGATGAGGGAACAATGGTCGATACTTGGGCGACAGTAGGATCTTGCGCCCAGATCGGCAAAAACGTGCACATTTCGGGCGGCGCCGGGATCGGCGGCGTGCTCGAACCGCTGCAGGCGGAGCCTGTCATTATCGGCGATGGAGCATTCATCGGTGCTCGCTCGGAAGTCGCAGAAGGCGTGCGTGTTGGCGAAGGGGCAGTGCTCTCGATGGGCGTCTATCTCGGTGCTTCGACCAAGATCGTCGACCGCGCGACCGGCGAAATCCACATGGGCGAAGTACCGCCCTATGCGGTTGTGGTCCCCGGCACTCTCCCCGGCAAACCTCTGGCCGATGGTTCGCCCGGCCCCTCGCTCTATTGTGCCGTTATCGTAAAGACAGTCGATGCACAGACCCGCTCGAAGACAGGGATCAACGAACTTCTGCGCGACTGATCGCGCGACATATTTCCAGTCCATGCTATGCTGGGCTATAAAGCCCCGAACGGAGATGACATGTCCTACGAAAAAGACAATGAAGTCCACATCGAAGATGACGATGCGCGTGCTGCCAGCACACCCGGTATCGTACGTTATGTTCTCGCCATCAGCCTGATCCTAGCAGTGATAGCGATGACGATGGTCTGGGTGGTGCCCGCCATTTGGGGCTGATCGCTCCACGCGGAACATCCCAGCCATCTTGCTCGTTCGTTTCCTGAAAAGGAGACAACCATGAGCAATTCCAACAGCTTCCAGACCGGTCAGTATGTCAAATGGAACTGGGGTGATGGCGAAGGCAGGGGCCAGATCAAGGAACGTTTCGAACGTGAAGTGACCCGTACACTGCAGGGCGCCGAAGTCACCAAGGACGGTGACGAGGATAATCCCGCCTACCTCATCAAACAGGATGACGGCGACGAAGTGCTGAAGCGTGGCTCCGAGCTCGAGGCGCAGGATTGATGGCCAAGGCCAAAAGCAAGGCGCAGCGACGGGCCGCAGGAACCGCGCTCGCAGCCAAGCGGGGCCCGGCCGACAAGTCCGATTTGCAGGGCGCTTCGGCGGAAATGTACGAGAGCATGAGCGGGGAAGAACTCGAGGAAATGGCTTCGACCTCGCGAGAGGACCTGCCGAAGACCGTCAACGACGAATGATCGTGGTCCGAAGTAAGGTGTAACCGATCTGCCCATTTCACCGAAACCTCCGCATCAAAGGAGATTTCGATGAAACAGCTTTCGATCAAGCCCATCCGCATCGGCGCTATCGCAGCGCGCGCTGCTGAAACCAATCCGTCAATGCCTTACGTGCTCGGCATCAGTCTAGCGCTGGCGAGCAGCATGATGAGCCTCGCCTGGATTCTGCCCGCGCTCTACCTCTGATCAGGCTTCGCGGTCAGTCCTCTTTCGGGAGGATCGTCTCGAGCGGGGGCTGGCCGGCGACGCTTGCCGAATACCGTTCCGCGTCGCGCAAGACGCGGATCGCATTGCGGCTCGAAATGAGTTCAAGCTCGACCTGCGAATAGCCGCGGCGCGCCAGTTCCTCGAATAGCGCGGGATATCCCGAAGCATCTTCCATTCCGACAGGGCCTGACGGCATGCCGTCATAATCTGCGCCGATGCCGATGTATTCGACGCCCACGAAGTTTTTGATGTGGTCGATATGGTCGGCCATGTGGCTCACCATGGTCTGCGGCTCGGGATTGGCGGCGTCCCATTCGGCCATCGCACGGTTCACGACATCGGGCTGGCCGAGATAGAGCGATTCCTGCCGCGCGACTTCGGCCTGACGTTCTGCATACCATTGACGACGCTCGTCATTCAGAAAACCGGGAAGGCCCACCACCATCACGATTCCACCATTGTCTGGAAGACGCGCAAGAACGCTGTCGGGCACATTACGTGCATGGCCGTTGACCGCGCGCACGCCCGAATGGCTGAAGATGACCGGTGCCTGCGCAACGTCGAGTGCGTCGTGCATCGCCTGTTCGCTGACATGGCTGAGGTCGACCAGCATCCCGATCCGGTTCATCTCGCGGATCACGTCCTTGCCGAAATCACTGAGACCACCATGTTCGGGATCATCGGTGGCGCTATCGGCCCATGGTGTGTTGGCCGAGTGCGTGATCGTCATGTAGCGCGCGCCCAGCACGTACATCTGGCGCAGCACTCCAAGGCTCGATCCAATCGAGTGACCGCCTTCCATGCCGAGCAGCGAGGCAACCCTTCCCTCGGCCATCGCGCTTTCGACCTGATCTGCGGTTTCGGCATAGGCGAGTGATTGCGGATATCGCGTGATGAGGCGCTTCATCACGTCGATCTGCTCCATAGTCATTTGCACCGCCTCGGACTCCGACAGGCTCACCGGCACATAGACCGACCAGTATTGCGCGCCGACCTTGCCTTGCGAGAGCCGCTGGAGGTCGGTGTGCATGGCTCTGCCCTGCGGGTGAGTCTCGCCGGTACCGGTTGTGTCGGTGAAATCGAAATCATTGATCTGGTTGTCGAAACGCGCGCGAAGCTGGATTGGCACGTCGTTATGCCCGTCAAACACCGGCGCAGCCTCCAGCGCGGCGTTGGCAGTCGCGGCTGCTGCATCGTTCTCGATCGCGGGCGCAATATCCTCGGCAACGCTCTGCGCCGCGGCGGGTGCGGCGAGGACGGCAGCAATAGCGGCGAGCGGCAAAAGGCGGTGTTGCATGTGGCTGGAAACTCCCGGTAACTGACCCGGTACGAACGGGGGTGCGACATGGCAGCAACTGATAGCGCGGACAGGCTGATCGAACAATTGAAGCTTGCGCCCCACCCCGAAGGCGGGTGGTATCGCGAAACGTGGCGCGGCGATGCGTGCGAGGATGGCCGCGCGTCTGGCACAGCGATCCTGTTTCTGCTCAAGGCAGGCGAAAGCTCGCACTGGCACCGCGTCGATGCGCATGAAATGTGGTTCTGGCAGGCGGGCGATCCGCTCGACCTCGGCATTGCTGCAAGCGATGGGGGGCCGGTGGAGACCATCCGCCTGGGCAGCGAAGTCACTGCGGGCCAGCACCTGCAGGGTCACGTCCCCAAGGACGCTTGGCAGGCTGCTGAACCAGCCGACGGCACCCAAGGCTATTGCCTCGTCTCGTGTGTTGTGGTGCCGGGTTTCGAGTTTTCAGGTTTCGAACTTGCCGGGCCTGATTGGGAGCCGGGACAATGATCAAACGTGGAGTGCGGGTGCTATTGGCACTGTTCTATGGCTATGCCGGATACGCCCATATTGTCCGACCAGAGCCGTTTCTTGCCATTACTCCGGATTGGGTGCCGTTCCCGGAAGCGGTAATTTTCTGGACTGGCATTGCCGAGATCGCAGGAGCGATCGGCCTTGCTCAACCGTTCTCAATGAAACTGCGGCAGGCGGCGGGGATCGGACTGGCACTCTATGCGTTGTGCGTTTGGCCGGCGAACATGAATCACTTCGCGATGGACATGGCCAGCGAAGATGGCGGCCTGGGCCTCGGCTACCACTTGCCCCGCATGATTGCTCAACCTGTCCTGATCTGGCTCGCCCTTTGGACGGGCGAAGTCATCGGCGCGAGGCGGCATTCCGAATGATCAGCGCCAACGACGCGATCAACGAGTTGCTGGGAAAGCGCGGGCCGGGAAAAACGATGTGCCCGAGCGAGGCGGCAAAGCGTCTCACCGGCCCGGATGGCGATTGGCGCGAGAATATGGGTCTGGTTCACCGGGCGGTCGATGAAATGTTCGAGGCCGGAACCATAACCCTTTCGTGGAAGGGTAAGCGGAAAGAGCAGCGGCGCGGCGCCTATCGCATTGCGCGCCGCTAACTCTTCCCGTTACTTGCAAGGCAGACGCCTTAGCTGAGGTGCTTCGACACCGCAGCGGTCATCTTGAACATCGAGATCTGCGAATTGCCGATCACCGCGCCAAGCTTGGCATCAGGATTGATCTGACGCTTGTCATTCTTGTCCTGAAGGCCGTTTGCCTTGATGTAGTCCCACACCTTCGAGGTGACCTGAGCGCGCGTCATCGGACCTTTGCCGATCACGTTTTCGAGCTCACCTGAAAGCTGCACCGGCTTCTGCAGTGCGTTGGTCTTGCCAGCCATGGTATTTTCTCCCTTTTAAGATGGCAGGTTAGTCAACTTCTTCGTCGTCCCACGCCATCTCGTCCGCGGCTTCGACGCCGGTGAACGGGGCGGTTAGGACTGCGCAGGCGGTAATCGTGCCCTTGAGCGAGGCGACAAGGTCATCGCGGCTCGCACCGGGCATGAGAGTAAGCGGCAGATCGGTCGCGAAGATCTGGAACACGTATTGACGCGTCTCGCCAATCGGCGGATCGGGCAGCAACCATTCGGAATTGCCGAGGTGGTTCTTGCCCGTACGCGGCGGCACTTCACCCTCGAGCAGTTTGCCTCGCTGACCTGCAAGTCCCCAAACAAGCCAGTGGCATTGCGGGGCGCCACCGGTGGTCGAGGCGTCCTCGACGATAATCACGAGCTCCTGCGAGCCCGGCGGAGGCGCAGTCCATTCGAGCGGCGGCGCTACCGCGTCTTCTTCCTTCGCGGTGAAGCACGGATCGAGTTCTTCGCCCGCATCGAAAGCGGGGCTGGACAGGGCAAAGCCACCGCGCCCGAATGAACGCGCGTCGCCGAGCGTCGCGATCGCAAGGCCGGGATGGCGCGATGCGGCGGGCAATTTGGGGCCAAGCCAGTCAGGCAGGTCAGGCATGATTCTGTCTTTCCATATTGATTTTGGTAGTCTCATCGAGGGAAGGAAACGAGGCACTGGCACCCGATTTGCCCCGCTTTCTGCGGAAAACATGGCGAAATTGCGGGAAAAATGCCTCAGATCGGTGGCGACAGGTCTTGTATTGGCCGTTGCGCCTTGCCGAATGAGGGCCGTCATTGCATGGTTCTGCCCCTCGCCATCCGGCGAAAACCAGTTCCACGCAAACCTCTTTCCGTCGGAGTCGCACTTACATGAATATTGGTCGCACAACCCTTTCCGCAACCCTTTCGCTCGCCCTCGTGGCTTGCGGGGGCGGAGGCAACAACAACCCCGGCCCCATCGCGGGCGGGCCTACTCCTGCACCTCCGCCCACAGCGAACTGTTCACTGTCAGCCCAGCAGGACTTTGCCGATGATGTGCTCGATCAATGGTATCTGTTCCCCAATCTGCTCGACAATACGGTGAACAAGGCCAATTTCAGCGACCTGCAAAGCTATCTGGACGCGCGCGTAGCGCCCGCGCGTGCGCAAAACAGGGATCGCGGCTTTACCTTTGCGACCTCGATCGCCGAAGAGAACGCGCTGATCAATTCAGGCTCGAGCGCTGGTTTCGGCATTCGGCTGATCTATGACATCAACAACAATCGCGTGTTCATCGCGGAGGCATACGAAAACGCCCCCGGCTTCGCGGCCGGTATGGACCGCGGAACCGAGCTGGTCGCAATAGGCACCGATGCAAGCAATCTCACTACGGTCTCTTCGCTGATGGCATCGGGCGGACCGCAGGCGGTCATTGATGCTCTCGGGCCATCCGATCCAGGCGTGACGCGAGTGATCCGCTTTGCGCAGGTCGGCGGTGCTGTGGTCGAGCAATCCATCGCCAAGGCTGATTTCTCGCTGGATCCCGTTTCGGATCGCTACGGCGCGCTTGTCCTGAACGATGGCGGAAAGAAGGTCGGATATCTCAACCTGCGGACGTTTATCGTTGGCACTTCGGACCGCCAACTCGTCGATGCGTTTCAGGAGTTCAGCAATGAAGGTGTAACCGAATTCATCATCGATTTCCGCTACAATGGCGGCGGCCTCGTCCGAATTGCCGATCTCATGGGCGACCTCATGCGGGGGCCGAATACGGGACAAATCTTTAGCAAGACGATCTTTAACGATCAGCAGTCAGGCCGCAATTCAACCGAGTTGTTCGAAAGCACCACTCAGTTCCTCAATGCTCAGACGGGAGCGCTCGGGCCGGATCAGGCCATCCCTTCGGTCAACCCGATAAAGATCGCATTTATTGGCCGGGGTGGTACCGCTTCGGCAAGCGAGCTCGTCATCAACTCAATGCTGCCCTATGTCGATCCGGCCAATATCGCGCTAATAGGCAGGAATACCTCAGGAAAGCCGGTAGGTCAGTTCGGCTTCGACTTGGACGAGTGCGATCTACGCATCCGCGCAGTGACCTTCAGGACGGTCAATGCTGACGACGAGGGCGAATACTTCTCCGGCTTGGCAGGTGTTATGCCCAATACCTGTATTGCCAACGACGATATCTTCACGCAGTTCGGCGATCCGAGCGAGGCTTCGATAGCGCAGGCCCTCTCATTCCTCCGAGGCCAGACCTGCAATCCGATCAGCGGGGGTGCCGGACAAACCGCTCAAGGCGTGGGAGGGCGCGAATTGCTCCAGCCGCGCCGGCCCAATGCAGCGCAGCACGAGATACCGGGTCTGTTCTAGCCGATTATCGGGCGGCGGTCCGGATGCCCTGAGGAGGCTCTCCTTCGGCACAGACGATCGCCGCCGATATCGCTTTTGGCGAAGACGATATCGGGCCGCAGACTGATACTGATTGCTTGGGATCAATCCAAACACTGGGGTTTGTTTTTGGTAGGCATACTTGAGCCGTGGAGAAGTTTCCCAATACCTCTCCAATCCTACATCCCTTCCGGGACCGTATCGAAACCGGGAATTCCACCAAGATCGAACCAATTCTGTTTGCTTTTCGTGTAGCAATGGAATTGCGGTTGCAGTCCGCTCGTATCGTCGAGGGTCCCCGCCTTGATGAACATCAGCCCTTTTGAATCATCCAGGCGGGTGAAGACCGGCGATCCACAGGTGTCGCAAAACTGGCGATAGACCGTTGCGCCACTGTCGCCCTTGTCGTTGTAGGTCTTGACTTGTCCTTCGACCTCCAGCGCATTCTCCGGGACGCCGATGATGATCGAAAGCGCGCTACCAGCCTGTTTCTGGCAATTTTTGCAGTGACAAGTCACACACACGATCGGGTCTGCATCGAGCGTGTAGCGCACCTTTCCGCAAAGACATCCCCCCGTCTGTGCCATTACTCTCTCCCCGTCGGCAATCCGTGGTCATCTTCGTTGCTGGTGATCAAGAACACGAGAAAGCCTATCGCAAATACCGCATCGATGCCGATGACAACCCGGGCAAGGACGCTGCCTTCGGGAGAGAACGCATCCAACGCCAACAACGCCACGACCCCGACCTTGCCGACCACTCCTGCCCACAGGACAGGGCCAAAGCGCAGGGGATCACGCGCGACAAGCATGTAGACGATGCCGAATGCGAAAACGAGCAAGCCGATAATGCGGGTATCCACCATCGTCCCGGGTGCCAGCATTCCGCTCAATCCGACAAGGAAATTGAAGATCGCCGCCGCCCAGAAAAATATGCGCCATCCGCGCCGGGACTCCGTCTCGCCCAACTGCGTTCCCACGATGCCGTCATTCACTGCGCTTCTTCTCCTGTGTAAGGTTCATCGCTGCTGTACCCGCAGCCATATAGTGTAGCCTCTCCGATCGCGACCGTAGCGGTATACGGATATGTTCTGTCCGACATACCGTCGTTGCATTCGCCCGGCGTAAGCGCGACCTGCACGTCCTCGCCATCGATTTCGCCCGAAAACCCCAGACCGTTGTTCCCGGCAAACCGCGACACCGCGAAAGCGGATCCCTCGACATTGTCAGGGGTCGAGTACTTCGCGAGATAACCGTCTGCCTGCGGGACGATCTCCATTCCCCAGAATGGCTCGTTGCCAACGAGGTTCACGGTCGCACTGTCCGCAATCCCAGCGAAAACTTCGCCGCGTTCGTCGATTCCTGTCGATTGCTGGCAAGCGGTTGCGAGCATCGCTGCTGCGAAAAGTCCCACCGCCCTTGCGGCGCGACCTGCTCTGCCGATCTCCAAACCCATGGCACGGACCTTAATCGCGCATTGTCCCAAACGCAAAAGGCGGACCCGCGCGGGGCCCGCCTTTCCGAAGCGTTATCCGCAGTCTCGATTATTGCGGCATAAGCACGGTGTCGATCACGTGGATTACGCCGTTCGACGCTTCTACATCGGTCGCGGTCACGGTCGATGTGCCGCCCGTCGCATCGGTAAGCACCACTGCGCCATCGACGATGTTTGCAGTCAGTGTGCCGCCACCAACGGTTTCCAGCGTCAAACCGCCTTCGCCGGCTTCTGTGATTGCATTGGTGATGGCTTCCGCGTCGAGCGAACCGGCGACGACGTGATACTTCAGTATCTCGCCAAGCGTTTCGGTGTCGTTCGTGGTGAGTTCAGTCAGCGTCGCCTCATCGATCTTGGCAAAGGCATCATTGGTCGGCGCGAAGACCGTGAAGGGTCCTTCACTCGAAAGAGTCTCGCCAAGACCAGCAGCGGTCACGGCGCTCACGAGGGTGGAGAAGCTCTCATTGTCCTGCGCGACTTCGACGATGGTGCCGGGCGCAGTTGCGTCGGCCGTCATCGCGGTGTCATCCGCAGTCATGGCATCCTGGGTTTCTGCTTCGGGCGCACATGCGGCGAGTGCAAGCGCGGCGGTAGAAGCGAGCATAATCTTGAGCGATTTCATGGGGGAAGTCCTTGAATTAGCTTATCGGGGTTTGTGCGATCGGGATGCAGGCATTTGCCTCGTCCCATCACATATACGCAGAGCAAACCCGCCCGGATGTCCCGAAAAGCTTTTCCAACGCACGACATCCTTGTCCCGGCCCTCCCTGATACTCGCGCAGATCGACGGAACCTCGGTAGGACCTGCCGGTTGATCGAACATGCACTTTGAACCCACGCGCGCGGCAGGTCTTGCCCGTCTTTCCGATTTCCTCCCGCGTGCCGGGCGCGATTATGCCAACAGCCGCAATTACGATGATGGTGTTCCCGAAGACGGTGCCCGTCGGAACGTCTCGCAATTGTCTCCGTGGCTGCATGCGGGACTGATCGATGAAGGCGAAGTGCTCGACGCCGTCCTTGCGGAGCATTCGCCGCGAACCGCCGAAAAGTTCATTTCCGAAGTTTTCTGGCGCATTTACTTCAAGGGCTATCTCGAACAACGGCCTGGCATCTGGCGCGGCTTTTGCGAACAGCGCGACAGGTCGATCGGGGAGCTTGACGACAATGCGGGACTGCGCCGGGCTTATGAAGAGGCAACCGGCGGACGCACGGGTATCGAGGCATTCGATCACTGGGCCAGGGAATTGGTCGAAACCGGCTATCTCCACAACCACGCGCGCATGTGGTTCGCTAGCATCTGGATTTTCACTCTCAAGCTCGACTGGACCCTCGGCGCCGACTTTTTCCTGCGCCACCTGATGGATGGCGATGCGGCTTCCAACACTCTTAGCTGGCGCTGGGTCGGCGGGCTTCACACCACGGGGAAGACCTACCTCGCCCGGGAAAGCAACATCGCTCGCTACACTGCAAACATGACCGCTGGACCGCTTGAGGCACAGGGTCTCGCGAGCGAAGCACCCGCGCTTTCCGAGGGTGAAGAATATGGGCGCCAAGGCCTCGCATTGCCCGATCGGCCAGCCCGCGATGCATTCGACGCTCCCTATGCGCTGATCCTGCACGACGAGGCCGCCAGTCATGTGCCGCTCGCCCTTCCACGCCCTCCCGATCTGGTGATAGGCGCTCCTAGACCAGAGGCTCGCTCAAGCAGAGAGATAGGATCGCACGCCCGCGCCTTTGCGCGCGGGGCGGTCGAGAACGGTCTGGCGGAGGCGGCTGATACTTTTGGATGCGAGCGCAGGATGTGGGAGATGAGCGACGACCTTTCCAACCAGCTCGCCGCAGCCGGTCTGAAGCGCATCGCCATCCCGTTTCTACCGACAGGCTGGATCCGCGATGCGCTCATGCCCGAGCTCGCGCCCATCTTTGAACAAGGCGATGCGATCGACCTTCTGGGCGATCTCGACCGAGCTACCTGGCCGCATGCCAAAGCCGGCTTTTTCGGCGTAAAGAAGAAGATTGAAGGCGTGCTCGCCGAGGTCGGCATCACCGGCTGATCCCTCGCCGGGGAAGCTTCATCCCGATCAAAACCATTGACTAAAAGCCCGTTTTCTCTTCCTCTTTCTCGGCAACCGGTAGGGGGATAAGAAACATGGCAGGTGGACTGGCTCTGGCTTTGAGCGGTGGCGGCGCGAAGGGCGCGTTCCAGGTGGGCGTGCTCGACGAACTCATTGTCAATCGCGGCGTCGAGTTCGAAACCGTGGTTGGCACCTCGACAGGGGCGATCCAGGCGGCGGGCGTAGCGCAGGACGATATTCCGCGTCTCCTTTCGTTCTGGACCGGGCTCAAGGGCAATTCCAGTATCTACAAGGGCCGCGGCGGGATGATCTGGGCGATCATTACCGGCAAAAATTCGCTCTACTCGACGGGTCCGTTGCAAGCTCTGCTCCACGAAATGATCGACGATGAAAAGATCCGCGCCACCGGCAAGAACCTGCGCATCGCGGTGGTCAACATCACGAATGGGGAGCTGCGCATCGTCGGCGAGAACACCGACAACATCGCCGACTGGGTCTATGCGAGCTCCGCCCAGCCTCCCGGCTTCCCTCCGCTTCGCACCCGCACCGCCGACGGCCTGCTCGAACAGTGGGTCGATGGGGGCTTGCGCGACGTGACGCCGTTTTCCGCCGCGCTAAAGGAGCGCCCCCGCGCCGTTCTCGCCGTGCGTGCCGAAGCGCCTCCGTTCTGGACGCCCAGGGAATACAAGAGCGCGGTCGATATCGGCTTTCAGGCGGTCGACATTCTTACGGCCGAGGTTGCCGACAATGACCTTGCCAATGTCGAGTTCATCAACAGCCTCATCGCCGCCGAGGCCGAACAGCGCGCCGAGCTTGCCGCGATGGGCATGGCACCGGCGGATATCGATCGGGTGATGAAGCCGCTGAACGACGAGATCGAGCGCTTTCGCTTCGTCCCCACCATGGTGCTCCAGCCCGAATTCGACCCTTACGAAACGCTCGAGTTCGATCCCGTCCTTATTGCCGAGCATATCGAGCGCGGCCGCCAGGCGGTGCGTGACAGGTGGAGCGAGCTTGCCCCGTTTCTCGGAGTCGGCGGCTGACGCCTACTCCTTCGCCCCTTGTCTTGCGTAGGGCTCGCCGGGAGCAAGCTTTCGCACCATCCTCACCGGGCAGCGCAGCGGAGAGATATCGTCCTGGACGACCAGATCGACATCCAGCCCGTCGCAAATCCGCCCCGGCCCCTGACGCACGAGCGCAATCGAACGCGCAAAGCGCAATCCGGGGCATGAACGAAGCAGTTCGAACTCGTAGGTATCGGAAGCTCCCACATCGATCAGCACGTGCGTATCGGAGCGTCGACCCTTCTCGTCCTCGATCGAGCGGAAACCGTTGACCTGCTCGGCAAAAAAGCATTGCCGTCCGGTTTCCTCGGCTTTGGCAAGTGCCGTCTGCGGCGCTTCGGCGTCGGACGCGGGATCAGGCTGAGCCGTCATGCACGAGGCGAGGGCCAACGAAGCCGCCCCGGCTACCATCACGCTTGGTAAAGTTATCGCATTTTTTCGCATGACCGTCTCCTCACATCGGAAGGCCACCCGGCAGCGCCCTTCGTCAGAGCGCTTTTTCGGGCCGGGGGTCGTGCTTGTGGCGTTCTTCCTTGCCCAGCACGCGCTCGAGCCGCTGCGCCATCGTGTTCGCCGCCTTGCGCGCGGCATCGTCAACCTTGGACGCGCGCTCGCTCACACCGATCGGGCGACCGCCGCGCGGCCGTGCCTCCATCGTGCATTCCTTGTCGTCGGCGCCGTGTTTCGCGCCGTTCACATCGCGCACATGCACCTCCACGCGGGTGAGCCGGTCCTCGAACCGCGCGAGCTTCGTGCGCACCGCGGCCTCGATCCTCTCGGCCACGTTTTCCGTGCCCATCACCGAACTGTCGGAATTGAACTGGAACTGCATGGTGGCGTTCTCCTCTTGTTGTTTGTCTCTCGACATCCAAGATGGGGATTGGCGCACGCGAGTCCAGTGAAATCGGATCGGTTGTCGATCGAGTCCGGTTAACCCGATCTCAGCGAGAGTCATGCTAGGGCAATGCGCATGGACCCGATGATTATTTCCTGGATTGCCGGGTCGCGCTCAGCCTGATTGGCTGGGGCAGCCTCGTGCATTTCGCGTGGATCGCGCGGACCTGGCCGAGCGCGCAGGGACACGTGGTCGACAACGTCGCCGAGTGGTCGCACGGAGAGGAGACGGGCGGGCGCAGAGCGGTCTATTACCCGCTGATCGAGTTCGATGCGGGCGGGACGAAGCACCGCGCCAAAGGCGGTGTCGGCAAACGCAAGCCGTGGGCGACGGGCGATGCAGTGAAGCTGCACTACAAGCGCGCCAATCCAAACCACCTGCTCGATTTCAACTGGTGGCAACGGTTGTTTTACTCCGGCGCGTTCATCCTGCTCGGCGGCCTGTCTCTCGCGGTTGCGCTCGGCTGGGTGCGATAGCCTCCTCCATGCGAAATTGACGAAGTTGACACCCTGTCACCCGGCATCTTCGCGCGCAAACCCGCAGGATCGAGCCGTTTTCGGGCGAAAATGCGAATTTGACACTTCTCCAACTTGAAACGTCCTAGTCTTCACCCTCGTCCCTCTCATCCTCACCCCAATCCTCACCATCCGCATCCTCGTCTTCCTCTTCCTCGCAATCGCATTCGTATTCCGATCCGCAATGCGGGCATTCGAGTAGGCTTTGGGCCTCTTCCAGCTGCATTCGGCTTTCCTCATCCCAGGTGTCCGGTCCGCGCTCGATCCGGCGCATGAGGCGGGCGAATTCGCTCCCGTCCTTCTCCGCGCGGAAGGCGAAGCCGGGATGGGTCGAGCGCATGTAGGGCGCGCCGAGCTTGTCGCGCATCAGCAGCAGCGCGACCGTCAGCCGCTCGTCGAACTTGCGCGAGGTGCCGATGAGCTCGCCCTTGTAGAAGTGCGGCACCTCGGTCCCGTGCATCGCCCGCTCAAGCGCGATCTCGGCGAGCGCATCGAAACGGCAGCGCAGTGCAGAGTGCCACGCGAGATCGAAAGGCTCACCCTTGAGGCGCGCGCGAAGGGCATAGGCCGACTGGCGGCTCATCCCCGCCGCCCGCGCGGCCTCGGCCACCGAATGAGAGGAAGCGAGCGCGCGCAGGAAGGTCAACTGGCGCTCGATAGTCCAGCCGTCCTGGCGGGTGGTGTGAGAGGTTTGCGGCGAAGTGGCGAGGGCCTGGCCGGAGGACGCCGGAGCGGTGTCGGCGGGATCGTCGGATTTGTGGGTCATCCGACAGGGTAAGGCAGAAATTGGCGGAGTAGGAAAGAATTGCGTAGGCCGACCCGCCCATGGGCGAACGCGCCCTATTGCTGCGCGAGGGCCTCCGCTTCACGCTTGGCCGCGCGTCTAGCATCGGCTTTTTCGCGTGCAACCACAGTCTTACGGGCCTGATCGGCTAGCGCTCGCCAGCTCTTTTCGGCACGCAGCTCGCGCACTCTTACATTCTCGAGCGTCGCCTCTTTCGCACGCAACGCTGCCTCATCGGCGCGCGCGGAATAGAATTCGTAACTCTGGCTCATACGTCTGCCTCTCCCGGAAAATATTCTCG
The DNA here is from genome assembly GCF_009363635.1 of Erythrobacter sp. THAF29. Classification (GTDB taxonomy): domain Bacteria; phylum Pseudomonadota; class Alphaproteobacteria; order Sphingomonadales; family Sphingomonadaceae; genus Erythrobacter. The sequence goes on from NZ_CP045392.1 coordinate 3,027,105, forward strand.
CAAGTCGAGGTGCTCCTCCCACGCCCAAGGTCGCAAAGAACGTGGGAGGAACTCGATGAATTGCGTTCAGTCGGCAGCCGAAATGTTTGTCGCGCTTTCCTTGCCATTGCGGCCGACCTCGACGTCGTAATTGAGGCGTTGGTCCTTCTCGAGGCTGAGCATCCCGGCGGCCTGAATGGCGCTGATGTGGACGAAGTTGTCTGCCGACCCATCGTCCGGTTGGATGAAGCCATAGCCCTTGTCGGCGTTGAAGAATTTGACGGTGCCAGTCTTGGCCATAAATCGTTCCTTTCAAGAACGTGAGTGTTGCCCACGAGCGACATGCCCGAGGGTCGTGCGTAGATCGTTCAGGGAGAAAGGAAGTCGTCGTCCGGTTAGCGCCGGGGGTTCGAGAACCAGACGGCGGATCGCAAATTTCGAAGTCCGTCGCAAATTCCGACGTCAGCGATGGCGGTGTAACAGAGAATTGCCCCATCGCCTAATTATTGTTCGCGAGGGGCAGTGCCTATTGCCCGGAGCGGACCGTCCAGCGATACTCGTCGGCACCGATGCTCCGGCGGCGCTCGCGGATGCGCCTGGCGTAATATTCGACGAGGTCAAAATAGGTTTCGCCATCCTCGCGCCCGGCGCTTTGCCGCTTATTCATGAGCGCGCGCTGGTGCTGGTAGAGCAATTGGTTGAGGTCCATTGTGGTCGTCCTTTCGGGTGCGCGCTCGCACGCCAAGGATCGGCGCGGACACGCGGGCTAAGAGACGAAATGGATGGAAAGGCGCGCGTCCCGGACGCGGCGAGCCGTCAATCGCGACTGGTAGCTGCATGGAGTGTAGCACCCTTGGGCGGGAACGCCTAATGGGCGAATTGAGGCGAGCGGGTCACTACTCCCCACTCACCCGCGCCGTCACCTTGATCTCGACCTCGCCTTGAGGCGCATACAGCCGGTCGATGTCGATCGCGGTCCATGCCGGGAAGGGTGCTTTCACATAGCGGTTCTTCACCGCCGCCAGCGCGGGGAGCGAGGCGTCTATATCGACATGGTAGGTGGTGAGGTCGACCACGTCGTCCCAGCTCGATCCGGCGCGCGCCAAGACGCTGCCGATATACTGGAAGGTCAGGTCATAGGCGTCCTCGCGCGTCATGCCTTCGGGCGCGGGGCCTGCGATCACGCCGGAGAGATACACGGTGTCGCCGTGGATCACCGCTTCGGAAAAGCCGAACTGCTCCATGAAAGCGCGGCCCGCCTCGTCCTCGGGCATGATGGTCTGCTTGGTGTTTGCCGGTGCCTCTTCGTGGCCGTCCGCCAGCGCAGGCGCGCCCACGAGCGCGAAGGCGCCCGCGATCACGATGCTCGTTGTCCTCATTTTCCCTCTCCCTTGAAAATGCGCCCCTATCCAAGCCCGATGACCAGCAGCACCATCGCCGCCGTGCATGCGAGCGTTCTTATGTGATTGAAGGGCAGCCAGCGCGCGAGGTAATTTTCCCACATCGCCTTGCCCTCGGCGCTCGCCGGGTCGACCGCGTCGAGCCTGTTGTTGAGCGGCACGTTGCCGATGACGGTGACCACGAACATGCCGACGACATAGACCGCGCTCCCGGCGATCACTGCCCAGCCCTGGGGCCCCGCCATGCCGATAAGGCCCAGCACGATGAGCGCCGCGCAGGCGAGCGTGCTTGCGAAGAACAGCGGCAGGAACGCGCTCTTGAGGATCACACGGTTGATAGACTGCATCGCCCGCGCGCCGGGCTCGTCGCCCAGCTGGGCAAGCGAGCGCATGACGAAGACCGAGAAGGTGAAATAGACCCCCGCCATGATCCCGGCGGAGACGGCCGCGAACCAGATGAGGAGGGTGACGAGCATTTCCATGTCTCACTCCCTGTTCGCGACCACAAAGTGCCGTGAGCCTAGCCCGCTGCGTCGTCCGTGGGAAGGTAGAGCTTCTCCCCCTTCTCCTTGTAGACCCGGCTCATCTCTTCCATGCCCTTTTCCGCCTCCTCTTGCGTGGGCGCGGCGGCGAGGAAGCTTTCGGGGTCGCTATTTTGCTTCGCGGCAAATTCGCGCACTTCCTGGCTGATCTTCATCGAGCAGAATTTGGGCCCGCACATCGAGCAGAAATGCGCGGTCTTGGCGCCTTCTGCCGGGAGCGTCTGGTCGTGATATTGTTCGGCCGTTTCGGGATCCAATGACAGGTTGAACTGGTCGCGCCAGCGGAACTCGAAGCGGGCCTTGGAAAGCGCGTCGTCGCGGACCTTTGCTGCGGGGTGTCCCTTGGCAAGGTCGGCGGCATGGGCGGCGAGTTTGTAGGTCACCACGCCCACCTTCACGTCGTCGCGGTCGGGCAGGCCGAGGTGCTCCTTGGGCGTGACGTAGCAGAGCATCGCCGTGCCATACCAGCCGATCTGCGCCGCGCCGATGCCGCTGGTGATGTGGTCGTAACCCGGCGCGATGTCGGTGACGAGCGGGCCCAAAGTGTAGAACGGAGCCTCGCCGCAGGCCTCGAGCTGCTTGTCCATGTTCTCCTTGATCTTGTGCATGGGCACGTGGCCCGGCCCTTCGATCATCACCTGCACGTCTTGGCTCCAGGCGCGCTTGGTGAGCTCGCCCAGAGTGTAGAGCTCGGCGAATTGCGCCTCGTCATTGGCGTCGGCAATCGAGCCGGGGCGCAGGCCGTCGCCCAGCGAATAGGCGATGTCATAGGCCTTCATGATCTCGGTGATCTCGTCGAAATGCTCGTAGAGGAAGCTCTCCTTGTGATGCGCGAGGCACCATTTCGCCATGATCGATCCGCCGCGGCTGACGATGCCGGTGACGCGTTTCGCCGCGAGCGGGACGTAGGGCAGGCGCACGCCTGCGTGGATCGTGAAATAGTCGACGCCCTGTTCGGCCTGCTCGATCAGCGTGTCGCGGAAGATCTCCCACGTCAGCTCCTCGGCGATGCCGCCGACCTTTTCGAGCGCCTGGTAGATCGGCACGGTCCCCACCGGCACGGCGGAGTTGCGGATGATCCATTCGCGTGTGTCGTGAATGTTGCGCCCCGTGGACAGGTCCATAATCGTGTCCGCGCCCCAGCGGGTCGCCCAGACCATCTTGTCGACTTCCTGCGCGACATCCGACGCAACGGCGGAATTGCCGATATTGGCGTTGATCTTGACGAGGAAATTGCGCCCGATCGCCATCGGCTCGCTTTCGGGGTGATTGATGTTCGAGGGGATGATCGCCCTCCCCCTCGCGACTTCATCGCGGACGAATTCGGGGGTGATGACATCGGGAATTTGCGCGCCCCAGCTTTCCCCGTCGCGCACGAGGTCCGCGGCGATCTCGCGGCCCAGGTTCTCGCGCTCGGCGACATATTCCATCTCGGGGGTGATGATGCCTTTGCGGGCATAGTGCATCTGGGTGACGTTCGCGCCGGGCTTGGCGCGCAAGGGGCGTTTTACTGTGTTTGGGAATTGCGGGACGCCGCCCGAGCGGTCGGGACCAAGCTGGCCGTTATCTTCGGGCTTCACCTCGCGCCCGTCATATTCCTCGACATCGCCGCGCCCCCTGATCCACTCGCTGCGCAGGGCAGGCAAGCCGGCATTGATGTCGATCTGCACATCGGGATCGGTATAGGGGCCGGAGGTGTCGTAGACCCGCACGGGGGGTTCGCCGCCCTCCAGATCGATCTCGCGCATGGCGACGCGGATGCCTGAGCCGGTGCGCGCGCCGACATGGACCTTGCGGCTGCCGCGAATGGGGCCGGTGGTTACGCCGATCTCTACCGGGGAATTGATGTCGGCCATAATTGCTCACTCCAAGGGGCGGAGTGCGGGCCTCTGGCATGCGACCGGCCCACTCCCTCCGCCTGTGTTAACAGGTTCAGGTTCAACGGGTCGGGCGGCGCTTACCCCGCCCCTCTCAGCCAAGACCAAGCTGGCTCCCCGGGGATGGGCACGGTCTAGGCGGCTGCGCGGCGTGAGTCCAGTACAGTCGGAGAGGATGGCCGCAAGGATTAATTGCAAACGCGTCGCATTAGCTGTTGCCAGAGAATCTCACCCGAACTAATAGTGCGACTCATTCGCAATTAGATCGGAACACAATGCCCCTCACTCTTCACCACCTGCTTCATGCGTCTTCGCCTATCGCCCTGGCCCTCGCCGCCAGCCCCGCTTTCGCCTCCGGAGCGACGGCAGAGGAAGCCGACAGCGAGCAGGTCGCGCCCGAAGGCACCGGTGAAATTACCGTCACCGCCACACGCACGCCCGTCAAAATCGAAGAAGCGCCGGCGACCGTCACGATCATCACCGCCGATGACATTGCCGACGAACTTGCGACCGATATCAAGGATCTGGTGCGATACGAACCGGGCGTCACCGTGCGCCGCGCTCCCGCCCGTTTCGGCGCCGCGCTCGGCTCGACAGGGCGTGCGCGTAATGAGGACTTCGTGATCCGCGGGATCGGCGGCAACCGCGTGTTGATCCAGGTCGATGGCATCCGCTCGCCGCAGGGCTTCAGCTTCGGCGCGCAGGATGTCGGACGCGGGGGTTCGACAGACGTGTCGTTGGTCAAATCGGTGGAGATCCTGCGCGGCCCGGCGTCAGCGCTTTATGGGAGCGACGGCCTTGCCGGTGCGATCAGCTTCACGACTGCCGATCCGGTCGATCTGCTCGGCGCAGATAGCTTCGGCGGTTTCGTCCGCGCGCAATATTCAAGCGCCGACAATGAATTCGCCGAAACAGCAACGCTTGCGGCGCAGGGCACGAACTTCTCGGGCATGATCGCCTTGACGAGACGGGACTTCGATGAGCTGGAAAACCGGGGCGAGGTCGATGGCATTGGTTCGTCGCGTACGCTGCCAAATCCCCAGGATGGCGAGTCCAATGCCGTCCTCGGAAAGCTGGTCTGGTCCAATGGCGAGCACCGAGTACGCCTCACCGGCGAATGGCTCGAGACCCAGATTGACTCGAACATTCTCTCCGGTCTCGGCCCGGTCTTCCTGTTCGGCCCGACGCCGAGCTGGAATGTCGACCGGCTCGAAGCGCGCGACACAACCGAACGGCTTCGCGGCTCGATCGACTGGACATTCACGGGTGAGGACAACGATTTCATCGAGTACGCCTTCCTGACAGCGTATTACCAGGACGGCGAGGACACGCAGTTCACTGAGGAGGATCGCACACAGCTATCCTTCATCCCCGCGCCCGATCGCACCCGCCTCAACACCTTCGACAACGAGGTTTACGGTTTCGCAGCCGAAGCGCGTAGCACGTTCGAAACGGGCGGTTTGAGGCACACGCTCGCCTTCGGCGGCGATGTCAGCTGGACACGGCAGGAAGGCCTGCGCGATGGCACGGTGCCGCCGACTGGAGAGGTGTTTCCAGCGCGGGCTTTCCCGGCCACCGACTTTATGCTCGGCGGCGTGTTCATCGCGAACGAGGTGCGGCTTTTCGACGGCGCGCTGACATTGTTCCCGGCCCTGCGGTTTGACTTCTACGATCTCGATCCGACCGACGACCCGCTGTTGCCGACTTTCACGGCGGAGGGACAAGACGACAGCCGCCTGTCGCCGAAGATCGGCGCCACCTTGAAGTTGGCTGAGGATTTCCTGCTGTTCGGCAATTACGCACAAGGGTTTCTCGCCCCCACGCCGAGCCAGGTGAACAACTTCTTCGAAAATCTGGCCTTCGGCTATACTTCGCTTCCCAATCCCGATCTCGAATCTGAAACAAGTGAGAGTTGGGAAATCGGTGCGCGGTATAGCGGAGACATTTTCTCGCTCCAAATCGTCGGGTTCCAAGGTGACTACGACAACTTCATCAGCCAGCAGGTCGTCGGCGGCAGCTTCACCCCGCAAGACCCGGCCGTATTCCAGTTCGTCAACTTCGACGCAGTCGAGATCGACGGCTTCGAGATCAAAGGCGCGATGGAACTTGAGAGTGGCGTCAACGCACGTCTCGCCATCGCCTACGCCAATGGCGATGTGATCAGCCCTGACGGCACCCGAACGCCGCTCGACACGGTCGATCCGTTCAACTTCGTTGCAGGTCTTGGCTATCGCGATCCGCAAGGCCGCTTCGGCGCCGAACTGATCCTGACTTACAATGCTCGCAAGGATATCGATGAGACCCCGGCAGCGGCCAATGGGTCGGACCTTATCCGACCGGAAACGTCGACCATCTTCGACATCACGGCATTCGTAGAGGTGACCGACGCGCTGAAGCTGCGCGCCGGGCTCTTCAACCTGTTCGACGAGAAATACGCGCTGTGGTCCGACGTGCGCGGCCTCAGCTTGGACAGCGCCGACATCTTCGATGCTTTCACCCGTCCGGGACGCAATGTGAGCGTTTCGGCCAGTTTCCAGTTTTAATCGAGAGGAACCGACCCATGCTGAAACTCACCAAGACCGTTCTCGCCACCGGCCTGGCCGCGATGGCGCTCACCACCGTACCCGCCCCGGCATTGGCCGACGATCCGATCGTCCGCAGCGAGGCGGAAGACAAGGCCGCTTTCGAAGCGGACCGCGAAGCCATCCTGTCGATGGCGGGGGACTATGCCGTCGTCTTCGACATGCAGGAATCGACTGCTTGGATGGAAGGGTACGAGCCGATCGATAAGAAGATTTCGAGCGGGTACGAATCCGTCCGCGTGATCGAGGATACCGGTGACAAGATCGTGCTCCAGCATCTGCTCGTCACGGGCACGAAGGACAATCCCTATGTCGTCAAGCACTGGCGGCAGGACTGGCAGTACGAGCCCGAGCAGATCCTCACTTTCAAGGGCGGCGATACGTGGGAACTCACCGATGTTCCCGAGGCAATGCGGGCAGGCCGCTGGTCGCAGACCGTCTATCAGGTCGATGATAGCCCGCGATATGCCGGGTGGGGCCAGTGGGAAGAAACGCTCGGCGTGAAGCGATGGCGCTCGAACTGGACCACGCGCCCGCTCGCCCGCCGCGATGCGGTGCGCAAGCCGATCTATGATCGCTACATCGGCATCAACCGCCACCAGATCACGCCCGATGGCTGGATCCACTGGCAGGACAACACCAAGATGATGCCCGCGCCGGATGGTAGCGGCGAACTGGTTCCCGTGGTGCAGGAATACGTGCTCAACACCTACGAACGCTACGATGGCTACAATGTCGCCGCGGCTGACGAATACTGGTCAAAAACCCAAGGTTATTGGGACGCGATCCGCTCCAAGTGGGACGAGGTCGCGGCAGAGAACGGAGGTATTCGCATCAAACAGGAGCCCAATGTCGGAACGGTGATTGCCGGGGAGCTGCTTAAGATGGCCGACACTATCAAGAACGGCGAAATGTCGCCGGACGAAGCGACTGAGAAGGCGCTAGCGCTCATCGATCAAGGCACGTCACGCAGCGGAGGTTGAGCCTGACTTCGCGCGGTAACGCCCGATCGGCGTTGCCGCGCTAGGCTCTGCCGGGTTATTCGATCACCCGGCCGCGTACCATAACGAAATCGACGTCTTCGAGCACGGTCACGTCTTCGAGCGGATTGCCCTCGACCGCGATTAGGTCTGCGGAGAAGCCGGGCGCGATCCTGCCGATCTCGCCTTCCAGCCCGAGGATCTCGGCTGCAACGGTGGTCGCGCTCGCAAGCACTTCGCGGTCGCTCATACCGCCCGCTTTCATCAGGCCGAGCTCGCCCGCATTCTCGCCGTGCGGGAACACGCCCGCATCGGTGCCGAAGGCGATTTTTACGCCGTATTCACGCGCGCGGTCGACGATGGTGCCTGCATATTCGCTTACAGCGCGGATCTTCTCCTCGACCATCGGGGTGTAGAAGCCTTTGCCAAGGTTCCGCTTGATCCCCTCGAATGCCATCAGTGTCGGCACCAGCGTCGTGCCGTTCTCCTTCATCGCGCGGGCCGCCGCCTCGTCGATGTAAGTCCCGTGCTCGATCGTGTGGACGCCTGCGCGCGCCGCAGCCTCGATCCCTCGGGCCCCGTGCGCGTGGGCTGCAACCTTCAGACCCAACGTCTCGGCAGTCTCGACAATGGCGCGCATTTCCTCGTCGGTGAAATGCGCCTCCAGCCCCCTGCCCTGTTGCGAGAGCACGCCGCCGGTCGCGGTGATCTTGATGAGGTCCGCGCCGTATTTGGATGCCGTGCGTACTTTCTCCGCACACTCGACCGGGCCGGTGCAGGAAAAGTCCGATCCAAGAGCATCGTTCACTTCCTTGCGAAAGCCATTGATATCGCCGTGCCCGCCGACGATGGCGATCGTGCGCGCCGACGTAACGATGCGCGGACCCGGGACTACGCCGCTTTCGGTCGCGCGGCGCAGACTCTGCGTCACCTGGTCGGTGCGGGATCCGAGGTCGCGAACGGTCGTGAAACCGGCCAATGCGGTGAGGCGCGCATTCTTTGCTGCGATCAAGGTGTACCATTCGGGCGGATTGGTCGCCGCGCGCCAGAACTCGCCGGAGGGATCACCGGACAGGTGCGTGTGCAGATCGATGAGGCCGGGCGTCACCGTCTTGCCTTCGAGATGAACCATCGTCGCGCCCTCGGGCGTCTCGAGCCAGCCATCGTCGATACTGACGATTCGCCCGTCGGTGACGGTGATCGTAGCGCGGCCGGTTGGCTGCGCGCTCGCGTCGGTGATGACGCTGTCGGCGTGGATGATGACTGTATCGGCTGCGGCCGGCACGCTGGCGAACGCAAACGCCGCCGCAGCTGCGCCCGCGAGTTTGTTGAGCAATTTCATTGAGTGAGCTCTCCCTTCGTGCGTCTTGATGCCGACGCCTCCCGTACTTGGCAAGCAGGAGCGGCCTGTCCCCCAATCGCCCCTACACCTTTCGTGCAGTTGCGATTCAGACAGCGCTCGTTATTCATGCCCGCAATATTCCTCCAAACAGGGACAATTTTTTCATGATCCGTTCGGTCGCAAAACCCCTCGCATTTACAGCTACACTGCTCGCAGGCGCTTCGCTCGCCGCGGCGGCGCACGCACGCCCGATGACGCCCGAGGATGTTGCAAAGCTCGAGAGCGTTGGCGCGATGGCGGTCTCCCCCGATGGCGCGCGCATTGCGTTCACCACTTCCGCCCTGCCCGACGTGACCGAAGGGGAAGACAATGGCAGCTTCAAACAGGAACTGAAGGTCGCAACCTCGCCCGAACTCGTGCGCACCTATCTCCCGGAAGACATCAGCCCGGGCGGCGTTGCGTTCTCACCTGATGGCCGCATGGTCACTTTCCTCTGGAAGAAAGAAGACGAGGAAACCGCCGTGTGGGGCGTGCCGGTCGATGGCGGCACCTATGTAAAACTCGCCGAGGTCGATGATACGGGCGTACGCCAGTACCGTTTCAGCCCCGATGGTGCGACGCTCTACTTGCTGACGGGGCCGGGCAAGGATGAAAAGCGCGAGGACGAAGCAGAGGCCGGCTTCAACGCCAAGGTCTATGAGGAAGAATTTCGCCCGGCGCGCATGTTCGCGGCCACCGTCGGCGCCGAGGTCGATGAGAACCCCCGCGAAATCGCGCTTCCCGGCTATGTCAGCGCCTTCGACATTTCGCGCGATGGCACCTTTGCCATCGTCGAAACCGCACCAACCCCTCTGGTCGATGACAGCTACACCAAGAAGCGTGTCAACATCATCGACCTGGCCAGCGGCAATGTCCGCGCGGTGGTCGAAACGTCGGGCAAGATCGACGATGTCGAGATTGCGCCCAGCGGAGACCAGCTTTCGCTGATCGCGGGCGTCGACATGAATGACCCGGCAGCGACGACCCTGCACCTGGTCGATGTCAGCTCCGGCGATTATTACCCTCTAAACGCCGGAGCCGCCGAAGCGGCGGTCGATGCCGAGTGGCTTGGCGATGGTCGCCTAGCCGCAGTGATCCATGTCGGGGCGCAATCGCTGCTGCGGATCTACAATCCCGATGGGTCGGTCCACAAGGAAATCGACCCCGGCGCGCTGATCCTCAACCGGGTGGAATCGACCACGGGCGCGAGCGACACCGTGGCGGTTGTCGCGGATTCGCCAACCCATCCGAACGAACTCTATGTGCTTAAGGGCGAAAGCTTCGAACGCTGGACGACGCACAATCCCTGGCTTGCGGAAATCGATTTCGGGGAACAACGCACTTACACTTACACCGCGACCGATGGCCAGCAGGTCGAAGGCGTGTTGATCCTGCCTGTTGGCGGCGTGCCTGAGGGCGGCGCTCCGACGATCATGAATGTTCATGGCGGCCCCGAAGCGCATGAAAGCAATGGTTGGCAGACCGCCTATTCGAAGCCGGGCCAGGTGGCCGCAGGGAAAGGTTATGCCGTGTTCCTGCCAAACTATCGCGGTTCGACCGGATACGGGGTCGATTTCGCCAAACAGCACCAGGGGCGTTATACCGATCCCGAATTCCGCGACATAGTCGATGCCAAGAAAGCGTTGGTCGCCGAAGGCATCACGGATCCCGATCGCACGGGAATCACCGGTGGTTCCTACGGTGGATATGCCTCCGCGTGGGGCGCGACATACCACTCGGACGAATACGCCGCTTCGGTGATGTTCGTGGGCATTTCGGACCAGACCAGCAAGTTCGGCACGACCGACATCCCTTACGAGATGTACAACGTCCACAGCCGCGCATGGCCCTGGGACAACTGGCAGAAAATGCTTGAAGTCTCGCCGATCTATCACACGGACAAGGCGAACACCCCGATCCTCATCATGCACGGCGAAGACGACACCCGCGTCGACCCGAGCCAGAGCATGGAGCTGTACCGTTTCCTGAAAGTTCGCAAGCCGGACCTGCCCGTGCGTCTCGTTTTCTATCCGGGTGAAGGCCACGGCAATCGCCTCGCTGCGAGCCGGTACGATTACAACCTGCGCATGATGCAGTGGTTCGACACTTACCTTAAGACCGGCGACCGCCGCGCACCGATGCCGGAGCCGCGCCCGGCACTGCCCGACACCGCGGGCGGCGGCTCGGACGAGGATTGCGACTGCTGATTACGCATCGGCCATCACGAATACGAAAGGGCCGCCCCCAGTCGGGCGGCCCTTTCTTTTGAGGATCGCGAAAACCCCGCGCTCGATTAGCGAAGCGGTGGCGCGAGCTAGAACGTATATCCGATACCGAGACCGCCGATGAACTGGTCGGCGCTGCCCCTGATCGAGGTGTAGGGCGTGTCTGCACCATCGCCGAACAACCGCGAATAGCCGCCAACGGCAAAGATGTTCCACCCGCCATTGAGGACATTGCCGTCGAGATCGAAGGTCGAGATCGCCGTAACGCCAAGGCTGTTGAAGCCGCCCTCCGCATCGAACACGGGCAGGCCGCTGGCGGCGCTCTGCGCGGGTGTCACGTCGTAATAGTAATCGGCAAAATTGTCGTCGACGAAGCCTGCGGTCGCGACGAGCTGTACCGCCGACCCGCGACTGAGCGGGGTGAAATAGCCGATGCTCGGCTCGATCAGCATGCCTTCATGCGCGCCGAGGACGTCCCAACGCACCGCGCCGCCGAGCGTCACCGCGTCGAAACGGTGCAGCACGCCGGGTATGCGCACCCCGCCCTGCACGCCGACTTCGAGCGCGGTATCGAGCTCACCTGCAAGCGCGACGACATCGTCCTTGATCGCATCGTCGCGGGCACCGCGCAGGCGGAAGGTCGGCCCCAACGAAATCGAGGTCTGTGCCGGACCCTCGCTCGGCGGCTGGGAAAGAACATCGAAGTTAAGGCCCGGTCCGTTGGGCGTAATGCCGACGCCCGCCACGCGGCCAACGATCAGCGGGAGCGGGAAGACGCGATAATCGTCCGAGCCCGTGTAGCTTGGCGAGAGCCCCGCTCCGACACCGATCGATAGCCAAGTCTCGTCGAAAACGGATTGTGCGAACATGTTGTCAGGCGGACCGCCATCGGTCGAGACACCGGGCGGTGGGCCGTCCTGCGCAGCCTCTGCCATGGCCTCCTCGGCGTTGACCCGCGTCTCATTCGCAAGAGCGGGAGCGGAAAGACCGGCAATCGCGGCAAGGGCGGCAAGGCTTGAAAGCCGGGTAAGAGCATTGCGGGGCATAGAAATCCTTCAGTGCGTGCAGACTGGCACAATTGTGCAGTAAACTCCCGGCCGCGCCATAGGTTTCCTGCGGGCGGCCCGATTGATCCGGCGAGCGGCCAATCATTGCCGAGGCGCGCCCTCTGGCCTAGGGCTTTGCACGAATGAACGATTCAAAGAGCCCGGGCGCGCAAGCTCAAACGCACGATGTCGCGATTGTCGGCGGCGGCCTCGCCGGGGGATTGATCGCGCTCGCATTGCACCGTGCGCGGCCCGAATTCCGCATACGCGTCATCGAAGGCGGCAAAACGCTGGGCGGAAACCATCGCTGGAGCTGGTTCGAAAGCGACTTGTCGCAGGAGGGCAAGGCGCTGCTCGAACCGATCCGGCAGGCGGCCTGGGACGAGGGCTACGAGGTCGAATTCCCCGTCTACAAGCGTGTGCTCAAAACCGGCTATCGCTCGATGTCGAGCACAGACTTTCACGAAGCGCTGTCGCGGCTGCTGCCCGAAGAAACACTTTGCCTCGGGCGCACCGCCACGGGCATCGATGCGCGCGGGGTCGATCTGGAAGACGGCTCGCGCATCCCAGCGCGCACCGTAATCGACTGCCGTACTTTTACCCCGAGCGAACACCTTCGCGGCGGGTGGCAGGTCTTCCTCGGGCGGCAGATGCGATTACCCGAGGCACATGGGCTCGAACGCCCCGTCATCATGGATGCGAGCGTCGATCAGCTTGCCCCGCATGGCAATGGCGGGGCTTACCGCTTCATCTACGTACTGCCGCTGAGTTCGCACGACGTCTTTGTCGAGGATACCTATTACGCCGATGACCCGCTGCTCGATCGCAGCGCGCTGTCCTCGCGGATCGACGCCTATGCGCGCGAGCACGGCTGGGACGACAGCGCCATAGTCGGCCATGAAAGCGGCGTATTGCCAGTGCTGACCGGAGGCGATTTCTCAGCCTACCAGGACGAGGTGCGCATCCCCGGCGTAGTGATCGCGGGTGCGCGCGGCGGCTTTACCCATCCGCTCACCAGCTACACTATGCCTGTCGCGGTCGAGAACGCGCTCGCGATCGCCGCCGACGCCGACCTGCCGGGCGAACAGCTTGCGGCGATGATGGAGGCGCGTGCCCGGCGGCACTGGCGCAAGACCGGCTTTTACCGCCTGCTGGGAAGATTTCTTTTCTTCGCGGCGGACCCGGATAAGCGCGTGCGCGTTTTCCAGAGGTTCTACCGGCTGCGAGAGCGGCTGATCGAGCGGTTCTATGCCGGCAATTCGACCGGGTTGGACCGGGCGCGCGTCTTGTGGGGCAACCCGCCCGTATCTATCCCGCGCGCGATCACCGCGATGTTCAAACGGGGCAAACCCCTCAAAAAGACGATTCAATCGGAGAAAACGGCATGAACGCCGCCACCCAAGACAAGAGCTTGCACGACGCCCCAGGCCTCGATCTGAACCCGCCTGCAAACAGGGCAAAGGGCATCGACCCCATCCTCGCCGCGAAATACGAAGGCCGGACCGCCTGCGTCATCGGCGCGGGTTTCGGCGGCATGGCTCTGGCAATCCGGCTGCAATCGGCGGGCATCAAGACCACGGTGGTCGAAGCGCGCGACAAGCCGGGTGGCCGCGCCTATTTCTGGGAGAAGGACGGCTTCACCTTCGATGCCGGGCCGACCGTCATCACCGATCCGCCCTGCCTCAAGGAATTGTGGGAGCTCACCGGTCACGACATTGCCGAGGATGTCGAGCTGATGGAAGTCCAGCCGTTCTACCGGCTCAACTGGCCCGACGGGACCAATTTCGATTACACGAATGACGAGCAGGTGCTGAACGCAGAAATCGCCAAGCTCAATCCCGACGACGTGGTCGGTTACCAGGAATTCCTCGACTATTCGGCTGGGGTCTATGAGGAAGGATACCTCAAGCTCGGCCACAAGCCCTTTCTCGATTTCAAGTCGATGCTGAAGGCCGCGCCCGCGCTCATCAAGAAGCAGGCATGGCGCAGCGTTTACGACATGGTCTCGAAATACATCAAGAACGAGAAACTGCGCGAGGCGTTCAGCTTCCATACGCTGCTCGTCGGCGGCAGCCCGATGAAGACCTCCTCGATCTACGCCCTCATTCACAAGCTCGAGAAGGACGGCGGCGTATGGTGGGCGCGTGGCGGGACCAACCGGCTGATCGCGGGCATGGTGCGCCATTTCGAGCGGCTCGGGGGCACGATGCGCGTCGGCGATCCGGTGGTGCAGGTCCACACGCTGGGCACCCGCGCAACCGAGGTCGAGACCAAGAGCGGCTGGAAAGAACGCTTCGACGCGGTCGCCTCCAACGCCGACATTATGCATTCCTACAAGGACCTGCTGGGCCAGTCCGAACGCGGCAAGAAATACGCGAAATCATTGAACCGCAAGAGCTTCTCGCCCTCGCTCTTCGTCGTCCATTTCGGTCTCGAAGGGACATGGCCGGGCATCGCGCACCACATGATCCTGTTCGGCCCGCGCTACAAAGGCCTCGTCGACGACATCTACAAGAACGGTGTGTTGCCGCAGGATTTCTCGATCTACCTCCACCACCCGACCGTGACCGATCCGAGCATGGCGCCCGCGGGCAAGAGCACGTTCTACGCGCTCGTGCCGGTCGCCCACATGGGCAAGATGCCGATCGACTGGGACGTGGAGGGACCGAAGCTCGAAAAGATGATCCTCGACGAGATCGGTCGCCGACTGATCCCCGACATCCACGACCGGATCGTCACCAAGTTCAGCTACGCGCCCAAGGACTTTCAGCACGACCTAAACGCCCATATGGGCAGCGCCTTCAGCCTGGAGCCGGTGCTGTGGCAAAGCGCGTATCTGCGCGGCCACAACCGCGACGACGTGATCGAGAATTTCTACCTCGTCGGTGCCGGTACCCATCCGGGCGCCGGCATCCCCGGCGTGGTCGGTAGCGCAAAGGCAACGGCAGGTATTGTGCTGGAGGACTTGGCCGCTAAAGCGAGTGCATGAGCCTCGTCGAAACGATCAACGAAGCCTGGGGCTGGTCGGGTATTACCATTACCCGCGTAAGAGCACAGAGTCCCATGGGGCATCTGGTCGTCAGTGATGCCGACGACTGCTTCTATTATCTCGACCCTGACGGCATGGCGATCATCGCGCTCGGCAGCCGCGAGGATGCGCAGGCCCACTTGGATGACGAAGAGGCCAAGCAATTGTGGTTTGGAGGAGAGCTTGTTGCATCTGCGCGCGAGGTATTGGGCGAGCCACCGGAAGGGTCAGTTTTGACGCTTAAGCCGCACGCGATGCTGGCCGGCGAATATGCGCCGGAAAACATGTGTATTTTACCGCTAGAAGAACTAATCGCCTTTTCCGGCCAAATCGCCCTGCAACTCAAGGATCTGCCCGAAGGGGCGCAGTTCGAAATCAAAGTGACCGACTGATATGAAACGCATCGCCGTCTATTGCGGATCGGCCTCGCCCGAAGATCCGCGCTATCTTGAACTCGCAATCGAGGTCGGCGCTGGTCTCGCCGAGCGCGGCATTGGCGTCGTCTATGGTGGCGGCCGCCTCGGTCTCATGGGAGCGGTTGCCAATGGCGCGAAGGAAGCGGGCGGCGAGGTGATCGGTGTCATTCCCGAGGCGCTCGTGAATTCCGAAGTGGCCAACCACAATTGCGATGAATTGCTGACCGTTTCTGGCATGCACGAGCGCAAGCAGAAGTTCACGGATCTGTCCGACGGCTTCGTCACACTGCCCGGCGGGGTCGGCACGATGGACGAGCTGTGGGAGGCGATGAGCTGGGCGCAGCTTGGCTATCACTCGGACCCGGTGGGCCTGCTCAATGCCTTCGGGTTTTACGACGATCTCATCAAGTTCAACGCGCATATGGCCGCGGTCGGTTTCGTCCGGCCCGCGCACCAGAACATCCTGATATCGGCGGATACCTTGCCCGAACTGCTCGCCAAGATGGAAAGCTACAAACCGCACACCCCGATCTTCAAGATGAAGGCCGAGGATTTGTGACTGCGGCAAAGCGCCCCGCCGTCCTCAGTTCGCTGCGCAAGACTCCGAGCGCAGCGGGAGGCGGGCGCAACCGGGCCGCTTTGGTTGAAAAGGCACGGGTGAGCATTCGCGAAGGCTCGCACAGTTTCCACGCCGCAGCCCGGCTGTTCGACCGGACCACTCGCGAGCGTGCCTGGCTGCTTTACGCCTGGTGCCGTCGCTGCGACGACATTGCCGATAATCAGCATCTGGGCGGCGAATTGGGCGACCAGTCCAACGCCGAAGATCGTCTCAAGGCCATTCGCCTGCTCACCCGCCGCGCATTGGACGGCCTGCCCACCGCAGACCCCGCTTTCGACGCCTTCGGCCTTGTCGCAAGCGAAGTCGGGCTGACCGAGGAAATGGCCGAGGCGGTGATAGAGGGCTTTGCATTGGACGCCGACGACTGGCGCCCGCGGACCGAGGCCGACATGCTGCGCTATTGCTATCACGTCGCGGGGGCCGTGGGCGTGATGATGGCGGTGGTGATGGGCGTCTCGCCCAAGGACACCGACACGCTCGATCGCGCCAACGATCTCGGCCTTGCCTTCCAGCTTTCGAATATCGCGCGGGACATTGTCGAAGACGACGCAGCAGGTCGCTGCTACCTCCCTGCCGAGTGGCTCGCCGAGCAGGATATCGAGCCCGGCCAGCATACCAAACCGCACCATCGCGAGGAACTGGCCGAAATGGCCGCGCGCCTCGTCGATCTTGTCGAAAAGCACGAAGCCGCAGCGCGCATCGGCGCCGCGCGCCTGCCCTTTCGCAGTCGCTGGGCCGTCCTCAGTGCCGCACGCATCTACGGCGCAATCGGGCGCAAAGTGAGGAAGCTCGGGACCGAAGCGTGGAACCACCGCGTCTACGTGCCGCGCTACCAGAAGGCGTGGCACGGTATCGTCGCGTTCGTGCAGGCGGTGATCAACCGCCCTCGCCAGCCCGCAGAGCCGATCGACTGGGGCATTGCCGATTTCCGCCCAAACGCTTGAAGCGCGCGCGCCGCTGGCGTAGCGGTTCGGCCATGAGAGGACTTGCCATTATCGCCGGCCTGCTGGCCGCCCTGCCCGCCTACGCACCCGCTTCCGCGCAGCTCACCGTCACCCCCAGAGAGGAGGCGGTTGCCGCCGCCGATACCTTCTTCGCCGCGTTGAGAAGCGAGAACAAGGCCGCGCTCGCCGAGGTCATGATCCCCGAGGCAGTGATCTTCGTTCACAACCACATGGACGCGGAAAATCCGCGCGTCTCTATCGTGCCGGTCTCAGAGCACCTCAAACGCTGGGCGAACCGGACAGCGCAGTTCGACGAGCGCATGATCTACAGCGAGGTAATGATCTCGGGCGATATGGCGCATGTATGGGGGCCCTATGCGTTCTGGGTCGAGGGCGAGATAACCCATTGCGGGATCAATTCGCTGAGCCTCGTCAAGCAGGACGGCATGTGGAAGGTCGGCAATACGAGCTTCACGATGGAAGACCCCGATCTTTGCCCCGTGCTCGGTGCACCGATGCTGCGAGGAGGAATAGGCCAGTGATCAAAAAGCTGCTCATCGCCAACAGAGGCGAGATCGCCTGCCGCATCATCCGCACTGCACGCAAGATGGGGATTGCGACCGTCGCGGTCTATTCCGATGCTGATGCCAAGGCGCTGCATGTGCGCCAGGCCGACGAGGCGGTGCATATCGGCCCCTCGCCCGCTGCCGAAAGCTATCTGCGCGGCGACAAGATCATCGCCGCGTCAAAGGAAACGGGCGCAGAAGCAATCCATCCGGGATATGGCTTCCTCTCCGAAAACGCCGATTTTGCGCAAAGCGTGATCGATTCAGGGCTGATCTGGGTCGGCCCCAAGCCCGAAAGCATCCGCGCGATGGGCCTCAAGGACGCAGCCAAGAAGCTGATGCGCGAGGCGGGCGTGCCGGTCACTCCCGGCTATGAGGGCGAGGACCAGTCGGTCGAGCGCCTCAAGCAAGAGGCCGACGCGATCGGCTATCCCGTTCTGATCAAGGCGGTCGCGGGCGGCGGCGGCAAGGGGATGCGCAAGGTCGACAAGGCGGAGGATTTCGAAGCGGCGCTCGAAAGCTGTCGGCGTGAGGCCAAGGCGAGCTTCTCCAACGACGAGGTGCTGCTGGAAAAGTGGATCACCTCGCCCCGTCATATCGAGGTGCAGGTCTTCGGCGACAGCCACGGCAATGTCGTCCACCTTTTCGAGCGCGATTGCTCGCTCCAGCGCCGTCACCAGAAGGTGATCGAGGAAGCCCCCGCCCCCGGCATGGACGAAGCCACGCGCGAAGACATTTGCGCCGCCGCCTTGCGCGCGGCCAAGGCGGTCGATTACGAGAACGCGGGCACGATCGAATTCATCGCCGATGCGAGCGAAGGCCTGCGCGCCGACCGCATCTTCTTCATGGAGATGAACACGCGGCTTCAGGTCGAGCATCCGGTGACCGAGGAGATCACCGGGGTCGATCTGGTGGAATGGCAGCTGAGGGTGGCGAGCGGAGAGCCGATCCCGCTGAAGCAGGAGGAGCTGAGTATCGACGGCTGGGCCATCGAGGCGCGGTTGTATGCAGAGGACCCGGCGAGCGGGTTTTTGCCCAGCACCGGGCACCTCGAAGTCCTCGATTTCTGTGGAGACGCCCGGATCGAGACAGGGGTTGAAGCAGGCGCAGAGATTTCGCCATTCTATGATCCAATGATTGCCAAGGTCGTGACCCATGCTCCTTCACGTAGTGAGGCATTGGAAGCACTCGCGTCCGAACTTGCCCATTCGTCGATCTGGCCCGTAAAAACGAATCTTGCTTTTCTCGTCAGCCTTTTGCGCAATCACGACGTCCAAGACGCCAATCTCGACACCGGGCTCATCGCACGTATGCAAGAAGAGCTCACCGCTAAGCCTGACTTGAGCGATCGTGCTCTGAGCGATGCCTTGGACTGGTTCATTAGGGAAAGTACCGATTTCGACCAAAAAGCGCAGGATTTGGTCGGCGTTCGGCTGAACCGGGAGCCTCAGAACGAATTTCGTTTGTCGGTGAACGGAACGGTCCAGTCCTTCCGCTACAATCCTACGCCCAAAGGCCAAATTTTCGAGCACGGTTTTAGAGACAGTCTTGAGCCGGACGCTCAATTCGTGAGCATCGGCGGGCATATGATGAAGATCACTTTGCCTCGATTTGACTCAGGCGGAGCAGCCTCCGCCGCCGACGGAGCCATCCTCGCGCCCATGCCGGGCAAAGTCATCGCGGTCGATGTGGCCGAGGGCGACGCGGTCACGGCAGGCCAGCGGCTGATGGTGCTCGAGGCGATGAAGATGGAGCACGCGCTCACCGCGCCTTTCGATGGGACGGTGACGGAACTCTCCGCCGCGACGGGCGATCAGGTGCAGGTCGAGCAGGTGCTTTGCGTGGTGGAGCCGTCTGATGACTAGTCGCCCCTCTTGCTTGCAGGAGGGGCAGCGAGACTTGGCGGCTTGCCGCCTAGTCGCAGCGGGGTGGTCCGTGCTGCGCTCGCTTCGCTCTCAACCACCCCCAACCCCCTCCTTTGAAAAAGAGGGGGCTTGATGATGACCTGGGAAAAGGAACTCGAGGAACTGCGCCGCCGCGAGGCGCTCGCCGAACAGATGGGCGGACCGGACAAGGTCGCGCGTCAGCACTCGCGCGGCAAGATGGACGCCCGCGCCCGGCTCGCGACGCTCGTCGATGACGGTTCCTTCCGCGAGATCGGCAAGATCGCCGGCAAGGGGCACTATGACGAGAACGGCGATCTCCAGGGCGTCACCCCCGCCCCGTTCCTGTTCGGCAAGGCGCTCATAAACGGACGACCCGTTGTCGCCACCGCCGATGACTTTACCATTCGCGGCGGCGCGGCGGACGCAGGGATCGCGCGCAAGATGGTGCAGGCCGAGAAGATGGCGCACGAGCTGAAGCTCCCGATCATCCGCATGATCGACGGGACGGGCGGCGGCGGCTCGGTCAAGACGCTCGAGCAGATCGGCGCGACCTATATCCCCGCCGTGCCCGGCTGGGGCGACGTGGTCGAGAATCTCGATACCGTGCCGGTGGTTGCGCTCGCGCTCGGGCCGACGGCGGGCCTCGGCGCGGCGCGAACGGTGGCGAGCCACTATTCGATCATGGTGCGCGGGCTCTCCCAGATCTTCGCCGCCGGACCTGCGGTGGTGGACGCGATGGGCTCGCAGTACGAACAGCCCAAGGACCACAACGAGGCCAAGGAAAGCCTCGGCGGCGCGGACATTCACACCCGCAACGGCGTGGTCGATGACGAGGTGACGAGCGAGGCGGAAGCCTTTGCCCGGGCGCGGCATTTCCTCTCTTTCATGCCCGAACATGTCGGCCAGCTCGCGCGCCGCTCGAACTGCACCGATCCGGTCCACCGCAGGGAGGAGGCGCTGCTAAGCCTCGTTCCGCGCGACGCACGCGCCGTCTATTCGATGCGCCGCTGCCTCGAAATGGTGTTCGACCAGGGCACGGTGTTCGAGATCGGGCGCATGTGGGGCCGCGCGGCGATCACCGCGCTCGCACGGCTCGACGGCTGGCCGGTCATGGTGGTGGCGAGCGACCCGTCCTATCTCGGCGGGTCGTGGGAGGCGAAAACGTCCGAAAAGGTCGAACGCTTCGTCAAGCTCGCCGACCAGTTCCGGCTGCCGATTGTCCATCTCGTCGACAATCCCGGCTTCATGATCGGGCGCGAGGCGGAAATGGCGGGTACGATCCGCTACGGCGTCAACGCGATGAACGCGATCTACAAGGCGAGCGTGCCGCTGGCATCGGTCGTCCTTCGCCGCGCCTACGGGATTGCGGGCAGCGCCATGAGCAATGCCGACCGCTATCAATACCGTTTCTGCTGGCCCTCGGGCGACTGGGGCAGCCTGCCGATCGCGGGCGGGCTGGAGGTCGCCTACAAGTCCGAGCTCGAGGCGAGCGACGATCCTGAAGCCGAACTCGAAGCGATCAAGGAACGGCTCGCCAAGGTCACCTCGCCCTTCCGCAGCGCGGAACGGTTCAATGTCGAGGACATAATCGACCCGCGCGATACGCGGCCGCTATTGTGCGAGTTCGCCGGGCTGGCCTGGCGCAAGCTGCAAAGCGAGTGAGCCCCCGCGGCGCGGTTCGTCAGGAACTCTTGCGCGCAAACAGCTTTCCGCGCTCGCTGAAAAGCACTGCGAGCAGCGCCAGCAGTGCGCTCGCCAGCATCGATATGGCGAGCGGGCGCGCGGTGCCATCGAACAGCGAGCCGATGACAGCGCCGAGGATCGCCCCCGTCACCATGCGCAAGGCGGTCTGACCCGAACTCGCCGCCCCGGCGATATGGAAAAAGGGCTGCATCGCGATCGAGCTGAAATTCGCCCCGATAAAGCCGAGCATCGCCATCGAAAGGCTCATCAGGACGATGAATTGCCACAAGGGCTGCTGGTCCTGCTGCGCGCTCAACAGCTGGAGCGCGGTGATGAGGATGAAGCACAGCAGCGCGGCATGGCTCACGCGCCGTGCGCCGAACCGCTCGACGATGCGCGAATTGGTGAAATTCGCCGCCACCATGCCGATCACCGCGCCGCCGAAGATGATCGCGAAATAATCGCCCATCCCGAAGGTTTCGGCGATCAGCTGCTGCGAGGAATTGAGGAAACCGAACAGCGATCCGAACACCAGCGCGCTGCCGATGACATAGCCGATCGCGCCGCGGTTCCACAGCGCGCTGCCCATGTTCTTCAGGATCGTGCGCGGATCGATTGCCTGCTTGCGGTCTTCCTGCAGCGTTTCCGGCAGGCGAAGCCACACCCATACGCTGACGATTGCTCCCATGATCGCCATCGCGCCGAAAATCGCGCGCCAGCCGGCAATCATCATGATCCCCTGTCCGATCGCCGGGGCCAGGATCGGGACGAGCAGGAAGATCATCATGATGAGGCTCATCATCCGCGCCATCCGGTCGCCGCCCACATGATCGCGCACGATCGCCGCCGGCACCACCGACAGACCGGCGCAGCACAAGCCCTGCAGCAGGCGCATCGCGACGAGCAGCGTGTAGTCGGTCACCAGCGCGCAGGCGAGCGAGAAGCCGATATAGGCGATCAGGCCCAGCGCAAGGATCGGTCGCCTGCCGAAGCGATCGGCAAAGGCTCCGGGAAAGAATGCCCCGATCCCCGATCCGAGGAAATAGGCGCCTATCACCAATTGGCGCTCATTGCCGCTCGCGCCCATTTCGTTCGCCATGGTGCCGAGCGCGGGCAGCATCGCATCGATGCCGAAGGCCTGCAGGCTCATCAGCAGCGCCATCAGCACGATCAGTTCGCGCTCACCCAGTTCGCGGGTCTTTGGTGCGGTCGTAACGGACATTGCCCACGGTCCTTGCGCGCAAGCGGGCCGGAAGGAAAGCGCAATTTGACCAGTGCAAGTCGATCGGGACAACGCCGCATGGATAAATGGCGCCGCAAGGACAAATGGGACGGTTCCGAAACGCCGCGCGCGCGCCTATCTTCACGCGCCATGGCCGATGATGCGCCCCGCACCGATTCCGCGCCCGAAGACGAAGCCGCAGGACTGCGCAAGATCATCCATGTCGATATGGATGCCTTCTTTGCGAGCGTCGAGCAGCGCGATCACCCAGAGCTTCGCGGCAAGCCGGTCGCGGTCGGCGGGTCGGGCGGTCGCGGTGTCGTCGCGGCGGCGAGCTACGAGGCGCGCAAGTTCGGCGTGCGCTCGGCCATGCCTTCGGTCACCGCGAAACGGCTGTGTCCGGACCTGATATTCGTGAAGCACCGTTTCGATGCCTACAAGGAGGCAAGCCGCCAGATTCGGGCGATCTTCGATCATTACACCCCGCATGTCGAACCGCTGAGCCTCGACGAGGCCTATCTCGACGTGACCGAGGACCTGCTGGGGATCGGCAGCGCGACCCGCATTGCCGAGCTGATCCGGCAGGAGATCAGGGCAAAGACGCAACTGACCGCGAGCGCGGGCGTTTCCTACAACAAGTTCCTCGCCAAGCTCGCATCGGACCAGAACAAGCCCGATGGCCTGTGCGTGATCCGCCCCGGCGAGGGCGCGAATTTCGTCGCATCGCTGCCGGTCCGCCGGTTCCACGGCGTCGGGCCCAAGGCCGAGGCGAAAATGAAGCGGCTCGGCATCGAAACCGGCGCGGACCTGGCGGCAAAGGACATCGACTTCCTCCGCGCGAATTTCGGCTCCTTTGCCGATTATTTGTACCGTGCCGCGCGCGGGATCGACCTCAGGCCGGTGCGCGCGCACCGGGTGAGAAAATCGGTCGGTGGCGAGCGGACGTTCAGCGAAGACATTTCGAGCGGCGACAGGCTGCGCGAGACGCTGGAAAATATCGTCGACATCGTGTGGGAGCGGATCGAGAACGCAAAATCGCGCGGGCGGACCGTGACGCTGAAGGTGAAGTTCACCGATTTCCAGATCATGACCCGCGCGAAATCGGTTCCGCACTGGGTCGAGGACAAGGCGGAATTCGCCAGGCTGGCTCGTGAATTGCTCGAAGAAGCGCTGCCGCTTCCCATGCCGATCCGGCTCATGGGGCTGACGCTGTCCAATCTCGATCGCGGAGAGGCCGAGGAACAACCCAAGGATAGCGCGCAGCTTTCGCTGCTTTAGGTTCCGCGCGCCTTCCAAACATCTAGCCTGCGCTGGGTCAGCTCTCCCAGCGGCTCGGGCAGGGAATGGGAAGGGAAGAAGCGGGCCTCATCGACCTCACGGCCATCGGGCTTGGGCCTCGAATCGCAGACCGCTGCAAACAGGTGCGCGGTGTGCGGCGAACCTGAAAGCTTTTCCTCGATTCTCCCGAGCGAGCGCACCTTGCCAAGCGTAATGCCCAGCTCTTCCTTTACTTCGCGCCGCACGCATTCCTCCGGGTCTTCACCCGCCTTGAGGCCGCCTCCGGGTAGAGCCCAGACAGCCGGCCCATAGGAATGCCTGAGGAGCAGCACATCGCCGTGGAGGTTGGTAAGCACCACGCTCACCCCTGAAATCGGCGTTCCCCTCCACTTTCGCCAGCGGTGGCGCATCTTGTGCGCAAGCGGCATCAGTGCTCGGTGCAGTCGGGCGGGAACAATCGGCATCAGGCGAAGCAGGTCACGGGTTGGTTCGCTGCGCCTAGCAACCGGGCGACCGGAAGATCGTTCTCGCCGCGCGCCGCTTCTTCGAACACCGCGCGCTTTTCGTCGGAGCCGCCGAGCGTGAAGAGCACGGCCTGCGTGTCTAGCAAAGCGGGTATGGTCAACGTGATCCGGTCGAATGGCGCATGCGGCGGGAGCGGATCGGGGGTCAGGCGGCGAACGGCCTGCGGGTCAGACACCTGCGGATCCGTATTCGGGAACAACGAGGCGATATGCCCGTCCGGCCCCATTCCGAGCCATGTGAGCGCGAAATGCGGCGGGGTGCTGTCCTCGCCAAGAGCGCGGACCTTCGCCCCCACCGGCTCGAGCAAGCTGCGCATCTTACCGGTGTTGGAGGCCTCGTGATCCTCGGGCACGATGCGGTCATCATTGGGCCAGAATTCGAGCCGCGACCATTCGCGCGATTGTCGCACCAGTTCGGAGAGGATCGGAAACGGAGTCGATCCCCCCGGAATGGTCAACGCAACCGTACCGGAACCAGCGGCAAGTGCTGTGTCGATGCGCTCGCCGATCCAGTTTGCGACAGCATCGGTGCCAACGGCGTGATGAATTGTGACGTTTTCCATGTGAACGCCATAGCAAAAGGGCCGCTTCCAGCTAACCGGAAACGACCCTTTCTCAGCGCTGTAGACAGCGCGCATTCGTATCTCTTCAGGCGAGAAGCGACTTCAGGAACCATACACGCTCTTCGGCCATGTCGGTCCAGTCGTCGATCAGTCCGTCGGTTGCGTTGTCGCCTGCCTGCTCGGCAAGATCCTTCATTCCCTTGAGCCGCTCCAAAAGTTTCTCGTTGTCTCTTTTGAGCTCTGCAATCATGTCCTCAGCCGCGAGATTTGCGTTATCCTGGTCCTTCACCTGCGTGTGGCTGGCTACCATGCCAAGGGAAGTGATCGTGTCACCGCCAAGCTTGCGGGCACGCTCGCCGATTGCATCGATCTGGCCCTGGATTGCGATCGCCTGCTCGTCGAAAAGCAGGTGCAAATCGCGAAAGCGCGGGCCTTTCACGTGCCAGTGGAAATTCTTGGTCTTGATATAGAGCGCGAAATGATCGGCCAGCAGACCGTTGAGCTCTTCGATAAGCGCGGTTTTCGAATTCGTGTTTGGATTGGCCATGATGCCCTCCTCCAATATCTGGTGCGGATGGCGCCGCCCCCTCAGCGGGGCTTTAGCGCCGATATCGTTTCACCCGCTCAACGGGCCAGAAAGGCTCCGGTTTCACTGCAAGTGCCGGTTGCTGTGATCGCAAAAACCGATCAATATACAGCATATCGGGCGCTCAACCCGATAAATAGCGCAGAAACGATTGTAATGAAGGCGAACAGAAGCCGAATTGCGCGCAGGGGCAGGCGCTTGATCTTGCGCTTGCCGAGCATCCAGCCGAGCGCAACCGCAGCCGCGCCGCCAAGCGCCCCGCCAATAATAATCGTCACGGGATAAACTGCCTGAGCAGCCAGCGCGAAAATGACGAACCGCGCAGCGTCCATAGCCTGGCGGACGAAAAGCACCACGGCGATGGCGACATAGGAGCGCGTCGGCTCCTTCATGTCCTTGAGCTTCACCTCCCACGACAGCTCGAATGCCGCGATGGCGAGGGCAATCGCCACCAGCATGTCAGCAGCGCGGTCGGGCAACATTGCAGCGACGCTCCAGCCGGCCCAGCCCATTACCCCCGCGCTGACCGCCGCGCAGGCAATCCCGGTCAGCAGCAAGGGGACCGAGCGTCCGACCGCGTCCGAAAACTGCGCCACAACCAATTGCTCGCGCCCGCCGAGCGCGATGGCGAATGTGAGCAGCATCGAGATGAGGAAGGTATCCATCGCGCGCCGCTCTAGCACGCAGCGCACTCCGCACCAGACCGAACACTTTTGGCGGGTGGTGGCGCGGAGCGATCCGGCCTAGGCACTCTCGCAAACGGAAAGGAGCATGGATGAAACTCGAGCAGGGCATGGCAGCGGTCGTCACCGGCGGCGCCTCGGGACTGGGGCGCGCGAGCGCAAAGGCGCTGGCCGACCTCGGATTGAAGGTCGCGATATTCGACATCAATGACGAGGCGGGCACGGAACACGCCGAAGCCATCGGCGGCACCTTCCATCACGTCGATATCATGGACGAGGAAAGCGTCGAACAGGGCTTTGCCGCCGCGCGCGCGGCAAACGGCCAGGAACGCGTCACCGTCCACTGCGCAATGGCGTCGAAGCGGGGCAAGACGCTGGGCTGGGACAAGGAAAAGGGCGGCTACAAGCGCCTGCCCACCGAAGACTACGAATTCGGCGCGCAAGGCATTCTTGTCGCCAGCTATCGCGTGGCGAGCATGTCGGCGCTTGGCATGGCGAATGCCGATCCGTTGAACGCGGATGGCGAGCGCGGCTGCATCACCCTTACCGCCAGCGTCGCTGCGCAAGACGGGCAGATCGGACAGGTCATTTACGGGTCGTGCAAGGCGGGGGTGAACGGCCTCGTGCTGCCGATGGCGCGCGATCTCATGGATATCGGCATCCGCGTGAACTCGATCATGCCGGGCATTTTCGCCACCCCGCTGATGCTCGGGATGAAGGATCGCAATCCGCAGATGTGGGACCAGTTGAATGCCAGCGTCCCCTTCCCCAAACGCCTCGGCGAGCCCGAGGAATTTGCCTCACTCATCTGCGAGATCGCGCGCAATTCCTACATAAACGGGCACCTGTTCCGATTGGACGGTGCCATCCGGATGCCGCCGAAGTAGGGGGAATAAAATCCTTCGCCTCGCGCAGCGAGGCGCAAGGCCGACCGGCCGCCCGCAGGCGCTCGACGCGAAGCGTCGAAACAGCGCCGAGGACGATCGCACGGAGGTGCGATCAGAAAACCAACAATCAGATTTCGCAGAAATCTGGAGCGGGTGAAGGGAATCGAACCCTCGTCTTAAGCTTGGGAAGCTCCTGCTCTACCATTGAGCTACACCCGCTTTCGAAGCGGGCATGCATTTGGTCGCCTCCGCCCCAATCGTCAACGCATTTCCGATGGCAATTCATGCGCAAGCAAAAATGCGATTGCCATCCGCGCGATGGCGCAAGTAAACAGTCAAGCGGACTTGGAGGTCTTCACAACATGAAAAAGCGGATACTCGCCAGCCTCCTCATGCTTGTCGCCGCGTGCAGCGGCGCAGCCCATGCCGCTGATGTGATCATGTTCCGCGATCCCAATTGCGGTTGCTGCCTGAAATGGGTGGAGCACGTTCGCGAATATTGGGCAGCGAACGGACAGGCGGGCGAAGTGAAAACCGTCGACAATCCCCAGATGCAGGCGCTCAAATACCGAGCAGGCGTGCCCGCCGACCTCGCCTCATGCCATACCACGATCATCGGAAACTACGTGATCGAAGGGCACGTGCCCGCAGCCGACGTCGCGCGGCTCCTGAAGGAACGACCCCAAGGCGTGCGCGGGCTCGCCGTTGCGGGAATGCCGATCGGCTCGCCGGGTATGGAGCACGGCAATCACCGCCAGGCGTTCAAGGTCATCGCCTTCGGGCCGGGGGGCCGGAATGTGTGGTCGAGCTACCCTGCAACGGGCGGCTAGCCGCTCTTACCATCTTCTCTCACCATTTTTCAGCGTCGCCAGCCTCTTGCCGCTGGCCCATGACTGTTGCATTGGCTGCCTCAATCGAGAGGAGATACCCCCATGAGCCAGCAACTGCGTCAGATCGACCATTTCATTGTCGGCGACAGCCCCGCACCCACCCGCAAGCACCAGGTCTGGAACCCGTCGACCGGCGAAGTGCAGGCCGAAGTCGCGCTGGGCGACGCAGCGCTGCTCGCCAAGGCGGTCGAGACTGCCAAGCAGGTCCAGCCCGGCTGGGCCGCGACCAACCCGCAAAAGCGCGCCCGCGTGATGTTCCGGTTCAAGGAACTGATCGAGGCGAACATGCAGAGCCTTGCCGAACTGCTTTCGTCCGAGCACGGGAAGGTGATCGACGATGCCAAGGGCGATGTGCAGCGCGGCCTCGAAGTCATCGAATTCGCCTGCGGCATCCCGCATGTGATGAAAGGCGAATACACGCAAGGGGCAGGCCCCGGCATCGATGTCTATTCGATGCGCCAGCCGCTCGGAATCGGGGCGGGCATCACTCCATTCAATTTTCCCGCGATGATCCCGATGTGGATGTTCGGCATGGCCTGCGCTGCGGGCAATGCCTTCATCCTCAAGCCTTCCGAACGCGATCCAAGCGTGCCGGTGCGATTGGCCGAGCTGTTCCTCGAAGCGGGCGCGCCCGAGGGGCTGCTGCAGGTCGTCCACGGCGACAAGGAAATGGTCGATGCGATCCTCGACCATCCGGATATCCCGGCGATCAGCTTCGTCGGGTCTTCGGACATCGCGCATTACATCTACCGCCGCGGCGCGGAGAATGCCAAGCGCGTACAAGCCTTTGGCGGCGCCAAGAACCACGGCATCGTCATGCCCGATGCCGATCTCGACCAGGTGGTGAACGATCTTGCCGGGGCGGCCTTTGGTTCGGCAGGCGAGCGGTGCATGGCGCTGCCCGTCGTGGTTCCGGTCGGCGAGGACACGGCAGAACGGCTCAAGGAAAAGCTGATCCCAGCGATCAACGGCCTGCGCATCGGCGTCTCGACCGATCCGGACGCGCATTACGGCCCCGTCGTCACGCCCGAGCACAAGGCGCGGGTCGAGGGCTGGATCGACACCGCCGAGCAGGAAGGCGCCGAGATCGTCATCGATGGCCGCGGTTTCTCCTTGCAGGGCCATGAGGACGGCTTCTTCATCGGGCCGACCCTGATCGACCGGGTGACTCCGCAGATGAAGAGCTACCAGGAGGAAATCTTCGGACCCGTTCTCCAGATCGTGCGAGCCAACGATTTCGAGGACGCCGTTCGACTTCCTAGCGAGCACCAATACGGCAACGGCGTCGCGATCTTCACCCGCAACGGCCACGCCGCGCGCGAATTCGCAGGCCGCGTCAATGTCGGCATGGTCGGGATTAACGTGCCGATCCCGGTGCCGGTGAGCTACCACTCGTTCGGCGGCTGGAAGCGCTCGGGCTTCGGCGATATCGACCAGTACGGCATGGAAGGCCTCAAGTTCTGGACGAAGAACAAGAAGGTCACGCAGCGCTGGCCAGATGGCGGCGGGGACGGCTCGAACGCCTTCGTCATTCCGACAATGGGGTGATGAAGGTGCTGCGCGCTTTCACACCCTGGGCGGCCTTGGCACTGCTTTCCGCATGCGGCGGAGTGAGCGAGCCGGATGACAATCCGACGCCTCAGCCCACCGAGACCCCAATCCCTGTCGAACCCGACGGGGGGATAGGCGATGGCGCCGGGCCGCCCGAGGACGCAGCAGCGCTTGCGGCAGGCACGATCCCCGCGCGCTTCCACGGCGTGTGGGATTATGAAGAGGGCAACTGCGACCCCGCCTCCGACATGCGGATGGAAGTCTCCGATAGCGAGATGCTCTTCTACGAATCCATCGGACGCGTCACCGACGTGAAGGCGGAGGGTGACGATCTCATCGTGTCGCTCGACATGGAGGGCGAAGGCGAAACCTGGCAACAGAAGACGCGCTTCTCGCTTGTCGGCGAGGGTGAGGCGCAACGGCTCCACGTCTCAGATGGCGAAAAACCCAAGGAAACCGACGAGTATCCAAGCAAACGCTGCCCCTCCTGACCTGAGGAAACCAAAAGATGCGCCACACCGCTTTCACGGCGATCGCCGCCTTTGCACTTCTCGGATGCACCAGCGAATACGGTGCATCGGAACCGGTCGACTCCACGCCCGAACCGATCGAAAAGCCGGTTACTCATCGCTGCGATCCGGCACCGGTCCAGCACCATGTCGGCCATGACGCAACCCAAGCAATAGGCGAGGCAATCCTCAACGAGAGCGGCGCGAAGACCCTGCGCTGGGGGCCGCCCGACAGCGTCTGGACAATGGATTACCGCGAAGACCGCGTGAATGTGCGCTACGACCGCGACATGAAAATCACAGCGGTTACGTGCGGGTGACGGTGGAGCTGATATGCGAATAAGATTGATTGCCCTGGCCTGTGCGGTCGCTCTTGCGGCATGTGACAACGCCAGCCCTTCTCCGGCTGAAACGAACGAAACGCCGCTGCCTCCGCCCGCAATTCCTGACGTGTCCAATCCGGGCATCGACTGTGAGCCGGAAGATGCAGAAGCGTTCATCGGCAAGACCGTCAGTGAAGAGACCGGGAAAGCCATACAGGCAGCAACCGGTGCCGAGCAGTTGCAGTGGGTCCTGGAAGGTCAGCCCGTGAACGATGACTATCGTCCAAACCGCGTGCGCGTGATTTACGACGCTTCGGGCGCAATTCTCGTGGTTCGCTGCGGATGAGCAACCGCCAACACGCCACGTCCGGCTCTCCGTTCGAGGGACAATTCGGCTTCTGCCGCGCGATTCGGACCGGCAAACGCATCATTGTCGCGGGCACCGGCCCGATCGAACCCGACGGCTCGACCACGCCGGGCGATGCCGCCGCGCAGGCCGCTCGCTGCTGCGATCTGATCATCGCCGCCATCGAACATCTCGGCGGATCGGCGAGCGATGTCGTCCGCACCCGGATGCTGCTCACCGATTTCGACGACCAGGACGCGGTCGGAGCGGTCCATGCGCGCTATTTCGGCGCCGCCAAACCCGCCGCAACAATGGCAGGCGTCGCATGGCTGTGCCGCAAGGAATGGAAAGTCGAAATCGAAGCCGAAGCAATCCTTGCCGACTAGGCGGCGTGGACCAATTCTGTTCGGTCACGGCAAGTCGGGAAAGTTCCATTTCGAGGAGTGAGGACGAAGGACATGCTTGGCATATTCAAGGACGAACGACGTGGAAATGGGGCTTTCCCGACTTGTCCCGAAGGGATTGGACCAAAATCCACCCTCACGGCGTTGCGAACGCTTGAAAGTGCGCCGCACTTCCTGCGCGTCCGCGCCTTGTGAGATGCGGATTTTGCCTCCAACCGTGATCCGTACAGAATTGGTCCACGCCGCCTGGCGTTTCAGAGCCTTCCAAAGCCCCGCGCGAGGGGCTAATGCCCGCGTCATGACCGGACAATTTGCACTCACCGACGACCAGCTCGCGATCCAGGAAATGGCGCAGCGCTTCACAGCCGACAACATCACTCCGCACGCTGCCGAATGGGACGAGAAACACATTTTCCCGATCGACACGATCAAGCAGAGCGCCGAGCTTGGCTTCGGCGCGATCTACGTGTCGGAGGAGTCGGGCGGTATCGGCCTCGGACGGCTCGAAGCCGCGCTCATCATGGAAGCGATGGCCTATGGCTGCCCTTCGACCAGTGCCTTCATCTCGATCCACAACATGGCCGCATGGATGATCGACCGCTTCGGCTCGCAGACGGTGAAGGACAAGTACCTTCCCGACCTTGTCGGCATGGACAAGATCGCGAGTTACTGCCTTACCGAACCCTCCAGCGGTTCGGATGCCGCCGCGCTCAAGACCACCGCCCGCAAGGACGGCAACCATTACGTGCTCAACGGCACCAAGCAGTTCATCTCGGGCGCGGGTTCGAACGAGGTTTATGTCGCGATGGTGCGCACCGGCGAGGACGGGCCGAAGGGCATCACCTGCATGGTGATTGAAAAAGACATGGATGGCGTCAGCTTCGGCGCCAACGAGAAGAAGCTCGGCTGGCATTCGCAGCCGACCGCGCAGCTTATCCTCGAAGATGTGCGCGTACCGGTCGAGAACGTCGTCGGCGGCGAAGGCGAAGGTTTCCGCATCGCGATGATGGGACTCGATGGTGGCCGCCTGAACATTGGCGCGTGCTCGCTCGGAGGGGCGCAGCGCTGTCTCGACGAGGCGATCCGCTACACCAAAGAGCGCACCCAGTTTGGTAAGCCCGTGGCCGAGTTTCAGAACACCCAGTTCACCCTCGCCGACATGGCGACCGATCTGGAAGCGGCGCGCGCGCTGCTCTATCTCGCCGCCGCCAAGGTGACGGAAAACGCTCCCGACAAGACGCGTTTTTCGGCGATGGCGAAACGGCTGGCCACCGATAACGGATCGTCGGTGGTCGACAGGGCGCTCCAGCTTCACGGCGGCTATGGCTACCTGCAGGATTACCCGATCGAGCGTTTCTGGCGCGACCTGCGCGTCCACTCGATCCTCGAAGGCACCAATCAGATCATGCGCTTGGTCGTGGGCCGGGACCTGTTGAGGCAGTGATCCGGACGCGCCTGGCCATGACCACGCTGGTGGTACCCGACTACGACGCTGCGCGTGCGTTCTATATCGACGCACTGGGCTTCGATCTGGTCGAGGATACCGACATGGGTGATGGGAAGCGCTGGCTTGTCGTCGAAGCACGGGGCGGAGGCCGACTGCTGCTTGCCAAGGCGGCAGATGATGCTCAGCGGTCCGCCATAGGCAACCAGACCGGCGGTCGCATTGCTTTCTTCCTCGAAACCGAAAATTTCACCGAATGCCACCACCGGTTTGTGGCAGCGGGCGTGACATTCCACGAAGACCCGCGCCACGAACCCTATGGCAC
Organism: Erythrobacter sp. THAF29; assembly: GCF_009363635.1. Classification (GTDB taxonomy): domain Bacteria; phylum Pseudomonadota; class Alphaproteobacteria; order Sphingomonadales; family Sphingomonadaceae; genus Erythrobacter. Next base: position 3,059,794 of record NZ_CP045392.1, read on the forward strand.
TGTTGCAGTGTTCAGCGATCCGTTTGGCAATCGCTGGGATCTCATAGAACCATTGAAAGCGGCCTGATGACCGACCCTTCGACACAAGACGTACTCACCCGAAAGAACGGCCGCGTCGGCCATATATCGCTTAATCGCCCCAAGGCGCTGCACGCGCTCACGCTCGACATGTGCCATGCGATGAGCAATGCGCTCACCGTGTGGTCAGAGGATGACGAGGTCGAGGCGATCATTATCGACCACCACGATGGCCGCGGCTTCTGCGCTGGCGGCGACATCGCTTTCCTGCGCAATTCGGCGCTTAACGATGGCGGCGTTTCGGGTCGCAAGTTCTTTCACGACGAATACCAGCTAAACCACCAGCTATTCACCTATCCCAAGCCAGTGGTCGCCTTCATGGACGGGATCACGATGGGCGGTGGCGTGGGCATTTCACAGCCGGCCAAGTTCCGCGTCGCGACCGAGAACACCCGTTTCGCCATGCCTGAAACAGGGATCGGCCTGTTTCCCGATGTCGGTGGCGGCTGGTATCTTTCGCGCCTCGGCGGGAGGCTCGGCCAGTTCCTCGCGCTGACAGGCGCGCGGCTCGACGGGGCGGAAGCACTCTGGACCGGCCTCGCGACCCATTACGTGCCGAGCGAAATGCTCGAAGATATCAAGGCGCGCATCATCGAACGCCCTGGCCGGATCGCTGGCATCCTCTCCGAACCGGTCGGCACCCCGCCCAAGGCGCGGATCGAGGAGAATGCGTTGAAGATTGCAAAGCACTTCGCAAGCGATCGGTACGAAGACATACTCGAAAGTCTTGAAGCGGCGGCGGAAGAGGGCGACGATTGGGCCGCGAAAGAGCGCGATACGCTAGGCACCAAGAGCCCGCAGACCTGCAAGGTCGCGCTTCGTCAGCTGGCCGAAAGCGCCAGGCTTACCGATTTTGCCGACAATATGAGGATGGAGTACCGCATCGCCAGCCGTGTGCTAACCCGCCCGGACTTTGCCGAGGGTGTGCGCGCGGTGATCGTGGACAAAACGGGCGATCCCAAGTGGGACCCGGCAACACCTGAAGGCGTGACCGAGGAACTGCTGGACCAGATCTTCGCCCCTTTGCCCGAAGAAGAAGAATGGAAACCCCTATGAGCTACGAGACCATCACTGTCGAAAAGGACGCGCGGGGTACCAAAGGCGTTACTCTGATGACGCTCAATCGCCCCAAGGCGCTGAACGCGCTCAACTCCAAGGTGCTCGAGGAGCTGATCGACGCATTCGCCGACTATCAGGCCGATGACAGCCAGCTGTGCGCGGTGCTCACCGGCTCGGGCGACAAGGCTTTCGCCGCGGGCGCGGACATCAAGGAGATGAGCGAGAAGGCCGCGGCAGATTTCTACCTCGACGATTTCTTCGCGCCGTGGACTTCCGAGATCGTCAAAAAAACGCGCAAGCCGTGGATCGCAGCCGTGAACGGCTTTGCGCTCGGCGGCGGGTGTGAGCTCGCGATGATGGCGGACTTTATTATCGCAAGCGACAATGCGAAGTTCGGCCAGCCCGAGATCAAGCTCGGCGTCGCGCCGGGCATGGGCGGTTCGCAGCGCCTCACCCGCGCAATCGGCAAGTCGAAGTCGATGGAGATGTGCCTCACCGGCCGGATGATGGGCGCCGAGGAAGCCGAACGCGCGAACCTCATCGTGCGCGTCGTACCGCAGGCGGACCTCATCACCGAAGTCCTCAAGACCGCCGCGACCATCGCTGCAATGCCGCCGATGGCGACCATCGCGAACAAGGAAATGGTCAACAGTGCCTTCGAGATGACGCTCGACCAGGGCCTGATCGTGGAGCGCCGCATCTTCCAGATCCTCACCGCGAGCGAGGACAAGGCCGAAGGCATGGCGGCCTTCATCGAAAAGCGCGAGGGCAACTGGAAGGGGCGGTAACGGCCTTTCGACGGGAGAAAGACATGAAAATCGCATTCATCGGCCTCGGCAATATGGGCGGCGGGATGGCCGCGAACCTTGTGAAGGCGGGGCACGATGTGCGCGCTTTCGACCTCAGCCAGCCGGCGCTAGAGGCGGCGGCTGAAGCAGGGTGCACCCCGTTCAGCTCGATCGAAGAGGCGGTGGCAGACGCTGAAGCCGTGGTCTCGATGCTGCCCAACGGCCAGATCGTCAAGGGCGTCTACACCGATGCTGTGATCGGCAAGGCGCCCAAGGGTGCGGTTTTTCTCGATTGCTCGACCATCGACGTTGCGACCGCGCGTGAAGTGATCTCGGCTGCCAACGAGGCGGGCTACGACATGGTCGATGCGCCGGTCTCGGGCGGGATCGCTGCGGCCAATGGCGGTACGCTCACCTTCATGGTCGGCGGGACCGAGGCGGCTTTCGAACGCGCCAAGCCGGTGCTCGAGGCGATGGGCAAGGCGGTGATCCATGCGGGCGAAGCAGGCGCGGGCCAAACCGCGAAGATCTGCAACAACATGCTGCTCGCGATCCACATGATCGGGACCGCCGAAGCAATGATGATGGCCGAGAAGCTCGGCCTCGACCCGCAAAAGTTCTACGAGATCAGCTCGCAGAGTTCGGGCTATAACTGGTCGCTCAACGCTTACACACCGCTCCCCGGCGTGGGCGTCGAAAGCCCTGCGGACAATGATTACAAGGGCGGTTTCGCGACCGGCTTGATGCTCAAAGATCTGCGTCTTGCGATGGAGGCCGCGGACAGCGCCAATGCGGCGGTGCCGATGGGCTCGCGCGCGGCTGCACTCTACGAGGACTTTGCGGGCGCAGGCAACGAAGCGCTCGATTTCTCGGCGATCATCAAGACCTATTGATCTCGTCGATCACGCGCTTGAGCCATTCGCGCGGGGCTTTCCTGCGCCCGATATCGGCAACGAATTCCTGCCCCCGCGCAACGCTCCTAAGCCGTCCCCCGTGCAGCCATCGGTCAGCGCGGTCGTGATAGGACAGTCCGCCGCGCTTCAGCCACCGGGGACGTTGCCATAAGCTTGGCGGACCTTCGAGGACCGATAGGCGCAGTGTGTCACTCGCGCGAATTGCCTGCCTGCCTTCGCCTCGCCAGATCATGTCGTTGCGATGATGCAGTGCGAGGGCATGGGGATGCGCCATGTCGAGCAGATCTACAGGCACGCCTTCTTTGAGCGCGATCGTCTCCTCGACGCGGAGATATCCGAAGATGCGGTGATGCGGCTCGCGCGTTTCCTCGTCGGCGAACAGTCCAAAGAAGACAAACACGTCACCAATGCCGACGCCCTGCCGCTCAAGATGCGTCTGCGCTGCGCCGCATTGTCCGAAGACGCACTTACCATCGCCAAGAAACATCGGGTCGTGGTGGCATAGATCGTCCGCGCCGAGCTTCCCTCGGCTCGCCTTCGCCGCATGCTCGCCCAGCCCCAGATCGCCATAGGACGTGCGCGAGGCCGCACCAGCAGGGATCGGCAGGCTCAGCGGACGGCCATCGACGATCGGCGACGGCCCGCCCCCTGCGCTGCTGTCGAACCCCTTGCGGCTGAAGACGATCCTCACGCGTTGCGGTTACTCGTCCAGCCCGGTCCAGCTGAGCTTCGGCTTGCGCGCAGCCGCCGTTTCGTCGAGACGGCGACGCGGCGCGTAATAGGGAGCCTGCTTCATCGTCTCGTCGCCCGCATTGGCGCGCTCGGCGAGCGAACGGAACGCGGCAATGAACTGATCGAGCGCCGCCTTGCTCTCGGTTTCGGTCGGTTCAACCAGCATTGCACCGTGAAGCACGAGCGGGAAGTACACCGTCATCGGGTGATACCCCTCGTCGATCAACGATTTGGCCAGGTCGAGCGTCGAGAGATCGCCGCCGAAATCCTTGTCGCCAAACAGCGCCTCGTGCATGCACGGGCCGCTCGCCGCAAAGGGCGTGTGGAGGAGGTCTTCCATGCTGCGCAGGATGTAATTGGCGTTGAGCACCGCATCCTCGGCGACCTGCTTGAGGCCGTCCGCCCCATGGCTGAGGATGTATGTCAGCGCGCGCGTGAACATGCCCATCTGCCCGTGAAATGCGGTCATGCGGCCGAAGTTTTGCATCGCGCCGCCGAAATGGTCCTGCGAGAATTGCTCGGCATCCTCTTCTTCGACGAGATGCACGATCCCGTCATTGGTGCGAATGGTATAGGGCAGCGGCATGAACGGAGCGAGCGCCTCGGACAGCACGACCGGGCCGGAGCCTGGCCCACCGCCGCCATGCGGGGTGGAGAAGGTCTTGTGCAGGTTAATATGCATGGCATCGACGCCGAGATCGCCCGGGCGCACCTTGCCGACGATCGCGTTGAAATTCGCCCCGTCGCAATAGACGAAGCCCCCTGCTGCGTGCACCGCATCGGAAATCTTCTTCATGTCGCGCTCGAACAGGCCGCAGGTGTTGGGGTTGGTGATCATCACCCCGGCAACGTCCGGCCCCAGCCGCTCCTTCAGCGCCTCGAGATCGACGCGGCCCTCATCGGTGGTCGGGATATTCTCAACCCGGTAGCCGGCAAATGCGGCGGTGGCCGGATTGGTGCCGTGCGCGCTGTCGGGCACGAGCACCACCTCGCGCGCATCGCCGCGCGCTTCCAGTGCCGCGCGGATGCACAGGATGCCGCACAGCTCGCCATGCGCGCCCGCCTTGGGGCTCATCGCGACCGAGTGCATGCCGGTGAGTTCGATCAGCCAGTGCGCCAGCTCGTCGATCACCTCGAATGCGCCCTGCACGGTCTCGCGCGGTTGCAGCGGGTGGACATCGGCGAAGCCCGGGAGCCGCGCCACTTTCTCGTTGAGGCGCGGATTGTGCTTCATCGTGCAGCTGCCGAGCGGGAAGAAGCCGAGGTCGATCCCGTAATTCTGGCGGCTGAGGCGCGTGTAATGGCGCACCGTTTCAGGCTCGGTGAGGCCGGGAAGCCCGATCGGCTCGGCGCGGTCGAGCCCGCCAAGACGGTTGGGCGCGTCAGCGGCAGGTTCGGGCAGGTCGACGCCGGTCACATCCGCGCGCCCGATTTCGAACAGCAGCGGCTCTTCGAGCATCAGAGCGCGGTTGCCGGTCACGGTGGCGGGGCCATTATGCAGGCCGTCCTCGTTCGCCGGGGTCATTTCGGGCTTCCAGCCGGATGCGTTAGGGGCGTTCATGACAGCACCTCCTCAAGAGCACTCGCAAGGGCTTCGATATCCTCTTCGGTGGTCGTCTCGGTGACCGCGACCAGCAGGCCTTCGGAAAGCCGGTCGACGCCCGGATAGAGCCGCCCGAGCGACACGCCTCCCAGCACACCCTTGGCCGCGAGCTTGTGCACGACAGCGCGCGCATCCTGCCCGACCATCAGTGTGAATTCGTTGAAGTAATTGTCGTTGAGGATCGACACACCCGGTACCTTGGCCAGCCGGTCTGCGGCGTGGCAGGCAAGGCGATGGTTCTCGGCGGCGAGCCTGCGCAGGCCCGTTTCCCCGAGCAGCGTCATGTGAACATTGAAGGCGAGCGCGCAGAGGCCTGAATTGGTACAGATGTTCGACGTCGCCTTCTCCCGCCGAATATGCTGCTCGCGGGTGGAAAGCGTGAGCACGAAGCCGCGCTTGCCTTCGGCATCTTTGGTCTCGCCGCAAAGCCTGCCGGGCATCTGGCGGACATGCTTGGGATCGCGCACGGCGAAAAGGCCGAGATACGGACCGCCGAATTGCAGGCCCACGCCCAGCGCCTGGCCCTCGCCCACGACGATATCCGCGCCCTGCTCGCCCGGGGACTTGATCGCGCCAAGTGCCACCGGCTCGGTGTTGACGACGACGAGCAGCGCGCCCTTTTCGTGCGCTGCTTCGGCGATGGGCGAAAGGTCGGTGATGCGTCCGAGAATGTCGGGATACTGCACCACGACACAGCTCGTTTCTTCGTCGATGCGGGAGATCAGCCCTGCGTTATCGGGGGCCGGCTGGATCGCGGGCTGAGCTCCGGCGATCTCGTCATCGGTGAATTTCGCCATGGTCCGCACGACCTCGGCATAATGCGGGTGAAGCGCGCCCGAGAGCACCACGCGGTCGCGGCGGGTGATGCGGCTCGCCATCGCCACCGCCTCCCAGCACGCGGTCGATCCGTCGTAGAGCGAGGCATTGGCGACCGCGCAGCCATAGAGCCGCGCAACCTGCGTCTGGAATTCGAACAGCATCTGCAGCGTGCCCTGCGCGATTTCGGGCTGGTAGGGCGTGTAGGCGGTGAGGAATTCGCCTCGCTGGATGATGTGATCGACGCTCGCGGGCACGTGGTGGCGATAGGCGCCCGCGCCAAGAAAGAACGGCGCATCGGCGGCGGCGAGGTTCTTGCTGGCGAGCCTGCGCATATGCTTTTCGACCGCCATTTCGCTGGCGTGCATCGGCAGTCCGCGGATCGGCCCGTCGAGCCGCGCTTCCTCGGGTACGTCGACGAACAGGTCGTCGATCGAAGACGCGCCGATTGTCGCGAGCATGTCGCTCCGGTCGGTGTCGGTGAGAGGCAGGTAACGCATCTATTGTCACTCCTGGGCCCGCTTTCTCGACTGACGGGCCGATTGCTGCTCCGGCAGCTACGTCCGGCAATTAAGCCGGGATGAAATCAAAGGCTGTCCACGAAGGCCTTGTAGCCCTTGTCGTCCATCAGCCCTTCGAGCTCGGACTTGTCGGCCACGGTCATGCGGAAGAACCAGCCGTCCTCTTCCGGCGATGAATTGACGAGCGCGGGATCGTCTTCGAGCGCGGAATTGACCTCGGTCACTTCGCCGCTGATCGGGGCGTAGACGTCGCTTGCCGCCTTCACGCTTTCGACCACCGCAGCATCGCCGCCCTTGTCGAGAATCGTGCCGACGCTCGGCAGTTCGACGAAGACGATGTCGCCGAGCTGCTCCTGCGCATAGTCGGTAATGCCGACCGTGGCGCTGTCGCCCTCGACATCGATCCATTCGTGTTCATCGGTGAAGTAACGCGGCATCTATTCAGCTCCCTCGGTAATAGCGGTGGGGGACAAACGGCATGGGTGAAACATTTGCGGGCAGGCGCTTGCCGCGCACCTCGCATTCGAGCGCGGTGCCCTCGGCGGCGTGGAGCGCATCGACATAGGCCATCGCGATCGGGCGTCCGAGCGTGGGCGAAAACCCGCCGCTGGTGACGGTTCCGACCTTTTGGTCGCCTGCGAATACCGGGGCGCCTTCGCGCGCGGGCATCCGGCCATCGAGCAGCAACCCGACGCGCTTCTTCGCAAGCGTGCCTGCCTCGGCCTCCGCGAGCCGCGCCGCCACGGCCTTGTGCCCGGCATAGCCGCCCTCGCTCCGGCGCTTTTTCGAAAGCGCGAAAGCGAGATCGGCGGTCACCGGATCGACATTCCGGTCGAGATCGTGGCCATAGAGCGGCAGGCCCGCCTCCAGCCGCAGGCTGTCGCGCGCACCGAGCCCCGCAGGCTTCACACGCTCGTCGGCGATGAGGGCGTTGGCAAGGTCTTCGGCGCGGCCTTCATGAATCGAGATCTCGAACCCGTCCTCGCCGGTATAACCCGCGCGGCTCACCCAGACATACGCCTCGTCCCACTCGAACAGCCCGGCGGTCATGAAGGTGAGCTCGCCCGTGCCGGGTATTATGCTTTCCAGCACCTCGCCCGCCTTCGGACCTTGCAGCGCGAGCAGCGCGAAATCGTCGAAATGGGTGAGCGTGATCTCGTCGGGCAGGTGCTCGCGCAGATGGGCGATATCGTCCCACTTGCACGCGCAGTTCACGACCAGCGCGAGATGCGGCCCGGTATTGGTGACCATCAGATCGTCGATCACCCCGCCCGCCTCGGTGAGCAGCAGCGAATAGCGCATCTTGCCGGGTTTCAGGTTCGAGATCGCGCCGGGAAGCAGCTTTTCGAGCTCGTGCGCGGCAGCCTCGGGTTTGCCTTCCGGCCCCTTCAGCGCAAGCTGTCCCATGTGGGAGACGTCGAACAGGCTCGCACTCTCGCGGGTCCAGTTGTGCTCAGCGACGATGCCGTCATACTGGATCGGCATCTCGTAGCCCGCAAACGGGACCATGCGCGCACCCTGCGCGCGGTGCCAGCCATCAAGCGGCAGCTTGGCCAGCGGGATTTCGTCTTCAGGTGTCTCGTCGCTCAAAGTCTCGGTTCCCGAACAGGCATTGAAGCGCGCCGAGATGGTGCGCCATTCCTGCCCCCTCTGTCGGGATACCTGAGAGCTTCAGCTGCGGGTTTTTGAGGACCCGCAACCTCCCCTTCGGTGGTGCGGGGGCGAAAACCCACGCACGCTTTCCAGAGTGCCCAATCCAATCGCGGTCCGTTTGCCTGAGAGTTTCCGGGGCGGTTGCTCCTTCGGCGCCAGCCCTCTTTCGAGGCCCGGTCTCTCCCGCGAGAGACGCCGGAATCGAGTCCCGGCAGGCGAAACTCGTTTTGCGGATGCGAAAGGCCCCGTCAATCGCCCAAATCAAATAATCGGCAAAACGCGAAATATGCTTGCGCTCAGTCGCCAGATTGCTGCGCGAGAAGCGCTTGGGCGCGCTTCATCGATGCTATTTCACGCGGGTCGAAGCCGCCCTCGTCCTCGGCTGACTGACGGGACGGGACGGCGGTGGTGAAATAGGCGATGCCGATACCGGTCGTGTCATTGAACCAGAGGCCTGACCTCAGGCCATAAGCTTCGCCCGCATGGCCTATGCGAGGGGGGCCTTCCTCAAAGAGCCGGTCGCGGCAGTTTTCTACGGCGAGGCCAATCACATGGAAGCCCAAAGCATAGTGGCAAAAAAACTCCTGGCCCTCGTGTCTCCTCCACAGTTGCCGCAATTGTGAACGGTCAAGCGCCTTGGTCTCGACGAAGCGCGGCTCATCCAGCAAAGCTTGCCCGATCTTCGCCAAATCCATCATCCCGATCCGCACGCCGCCCTGCGGCGAGAAAATCGAGGCATTGGTCCCCGGTACATAATCGTCGAGACTGCACTCGACGCCCTCCGCCACCGGGATCGTGCAATTGGGCGGCAGGTCGGCGGCATCGTCGCGCGCAACCTCGCCGGTGCCGCGATAGAGGGTGACCGCGCGGGCAACCATATCGGCGTCGCAGCCGATCCAGTTTACGCAGGCTTTTATGCCAAGTGGTGCAAACACAGTGCGCTCGAGCAAGCGGTCGTAGCGTTCGCCGGTGGCCGCTTCGAGCACGGTCGCCACCACGGGCGAACCCAGATTGGCGTATTCGAACGGGGCCTCGCCCGGAGGCGCATCGGGGTACCAGGCTTCGGGGTCGGCGAGTTTCGCCTCGAGGCTCTCTCCGAGCGGAATGACATAGCCGGCGCCATCTCGCAGACCCGAGCGGTGCGACAGCAATTGCGCGAGCGTCACCTTGACATCGGGAAAGTTCGGAGATCGGACCTGCCAGCCGAGATAGTCCGATATGTCGGCGTTGAGATCGACCGTGCCTTCGTCGACGAGCCGCAGCGTCGCGAGCGCCATGATCATCTTGGAAATGCTCGCGATCCGCACCGGATCGTTTGCTTTGACAAGCCGCCCGGTTTCGCGGTCAGCCACCCCCTCGACGATCAGAGGGGTTACGCGCTCGATGTCGAAAGCAACCACGACCGTAGCGGGCAGCACATTATGCTCGGCTTCGGGCATGGTGGCGCAACCTGCGGTGGGCATGGTGAGCGCGAGGACGGCGGCGATCAGGCGAGACTTCATGCCGTCAACATTGCCGCTAAGCCCTTCGCGATCAATCCAGATTCGGTCGCAGCCAGCGTTCGGCGGTCGCGATATCGACGCCGCGGCGCCTCGCATAGTCTTCCAGCTGGTCGCGGCCGATGCGCGCCACGCCGAAATACTGGCTTTCCGGATGGCCGAAATAGAAGCCCGACACCGCCGCTGTCGGCCACATCGCGAAGCTTTCGGTCAGCGTCAACCCGGCGTTCTTCTCCGCTTCGAGCAGGTCGAACAGGATCGGCTTTAAGGAATGATCGGGACACGCAGGATAGCCAGGAGCCGGGCGGATGCCGCGATATTGCTCCTTGATCAGGGCCTCGTTGGTAAGCTGTTCGCCCGGCGCATAACCCCACAGATCGGTACGGGTGTGCTGGTGCAGCCTTTCTGCAAAGGCCTCGGCAAAACGGTCCGCCAGCGCTTTCAGGAGGATGTCGGAATAGTCATCCTTGTCCTCCTGGAATCGGGCGATATGCGGCTCGATCCCGTGAATGCCGACGGCAAAGCCCCCGATCCAGTCACCATTGGGATCGATGAAGTCGGCAAGGCACATACTCGCCCGGTCGCGGCTCTTCTTCACCTGCTGGCGAAGGAAAGGGAGCACTACGTGCTCTTCTCGGTTGACGCGGTGGATAGTCACGTCGTCGCCGTCGCGAGCACACGGCCAAAAACCTGCGACCCCGCGCGCTGTCAGCCATTTCTCAGCGATGATCTGATCAAGCATCGTATTGGCATCGTCGAAGAGCTGCTGGGCTGTCTCACCCACGACCTCGTCTTTCAGGATGCCGGGGAAGTTGCCATGCAGCTCCCATGCGCGAAAGAAGGGAGTCCAGTCGATGTATTCGCGCAGGTCTGCAAGGTCCCAGTCATCGAAAACATGAACCCCGGGCTTCAAAGGCGGAGCCGGCTTGTCGGACAGGTAGGCGTCGTAATAGTTCGCACGGGCGTCTTCTAGGCTCAACAAGACGCTCGGGGTCTTGCCCTCGCGCGCTGCCCGCACCTTTTCATATTCGCCCGCGGTTTCGGCAACGAAATCTTCGCGCTGGGTGTCGGAAAGCAGCTTCGAGGCGACACCGACCGCGCGGCTGGCGTCTAGGACGTGGATGACCGGCCCTTCGTACTTCGGATCAATCCTTAGCGCGGTGTGGACCTTGCTGGTGGTAGCCCCGCCAATGAGAAGCGGCAAGTTCATTCCCGCGCGCTGCATTTCCTCCGCCACCGTCACCATTTCGTCGAGTGACGGGGTAATGAGGCCCGAAAGACCGATCATGTCGGCATTGTTGTCATTGGCGGCTTTCAGGATGTCCTGCCACGGCACCATCACGCCAAGGTCGATCACCTCGTAACCATTGCACTGGAGCACGACGCCGACGATGTTCTTGCCGATATCGTGCACATCGCCCTTCACGGTCGCCATAATGATCGTGCCCTTGGCTTTGGCGCCCTCCTCTTTCTCCGCCTCGATGAAGGGGATGAGGTGTGCGACCGCCTTTTTCATCACCCGCGCCGATTTGACCACCTGCGGCAGGAACATCTTGCCGCTGCCGAACAGGTCGCCAACGACATTCATCCCGTCCATCAGCGGGCCTTCGATCACCTCGATCGGGCGCCCTTCGCGCGCTTCGATGGCGGCGCGCGCTTCCTCGGTATCCTCGACGATGTGGGCGTCGATCCCCTTGACCAGAGCATGTTCGAGCCGCTTTTCGACAGGCCAGCCGCGCCATTCGGCGGCAGCCTTCTCATCCTGTTTCGACTTGCCCTTGTAGCTCTCGGCCAGCTCGATCAGCCTTTCGGTGGCATCGGGCCGGCGCATCAGGATCACATCCTCGCACGCCTCGCGCAGTGTCGGATCGATCGTGTCGTACACGTCGAGCTGCCCTGCGTTGACGATCGCCATGTCGAGCCCGGCGGGGATCGCATGGTAGAGAAACACCGAGTGCATCGCGCGGCGCACCGTCTCGTTGCCGCGGAAGCTGAAAGAAAGGTTGGAAAGGCCGCCGCTGGTCTTGGCGTGAGGGCACAGCTGCTTGATCTCGCGCACCGCCTCGATGAAATCGAGTGCGTAGCGATCATGCTCCTCGATTCCCGTTGCCACCGCGAAGATATTGGGATCGAAGATGATATCTTCGGGCGGAAAACCGATACCGGTGAGCAGATCATAGGCGCGCTTGCAGATCTCGACCTTGCGCTCCTTCGTGTCGGCCTGCCCGACCTCGTCGAACGCCATGACGACCACTGCCGCGCCATAAGCCATGCATTTGCGCGCCTGCTCGAGAAACGGCTCCTCGCCTTCCTTCATGCTGATCGAGTTGACGATCGGCTTGCCGGACACGCATTTGAGCCCGGCCTCGATCACCTCCCATTTCGAACTGTCGATCATCACCGGGACGCGCGCGATATCGGGCTCGGCGGCGATCAGTTTCAGGAAGGTCGTCATCGCGTGTTTCGCGTCGAGCAGCCCTTCATCCATGTTGACGTCGATCACCTGCGCGCCGTTTTCGACCTGCTGGCGCGCGACTTCGACGGCGGCGGCGTAATCGTCCGCCATGATGAGCTTCTTGAACCGGGCCGAGCCGGTGACATTGGTGCGTTCACCGATATTGATGAAACGCGCGGTGCTTTGCTGCTTGTTCATTGGCTCAGGCTGCCACCACGAACGCTTCGAGGCCCGACAAGCGCATTGCGGGATCGGTCGAGGGGACTTTTCTCGGCGGCAATCCTTCGACAGCTTTCGCTATCGCCTCGATATGCGCCGGGGACGAACCGCAACAACCGCCAAGGATGTTCGCCTGTCCGTTCTCGGCCCACTGCTTGACCAGTGCAGCCGTCGTCACGGGTAGCTCGTCATACTCGCCCAGTTCATTTGGAAGGCCGGCATTGGGGTATGCCATCAAGAGCGTATCGGCGAGGCCCGATAGCGTCTGCACGTGCGGGCGAAGCTGGTCCGCGCCGAAGCTGCAATTGAGCCCGATCGTGGCGGGCTTGGCATGGCGCACCGCATACCAGAACGCCTCGACCGTGTGGCCGGACAGGTTGCGGCCCGAAAGGTCGGTGAGCGTCATCGAGATCATGATCGGAATGTCGCACCCGAGTTCGCTCTCGAGCTGCTTGCAAGCCATGATCCCGGCCTTCGCATTCAAGGTGTCGAACACCGTTTCGATCAGAATGAAATCGCAGCCACCCTCGATCAAGGCAGCTGCCTGTTCCTTGTAGACGTCGGTAAGTTCGTCGAAATCGACCTCGCGGAAGCCGGGGTCTTCTACATCGGGGCTGAGTGAGAGCGTCTTGTTGGTTGGTCCGATTGCCCCTGCGACGAAGCGTGGCTTGCCATCCTTCGCCTCGTACTCGTCCGCAAGCGCGCGGGCGATCTTGCCGCTGGCGACATTGATCGCTGCGACCTGATCTTCGGCAGCGTAATCGGCCTGGCTGATACGGTTGGCCGAAAATGTGTTGGTCGAAATGACATCCGACCCCGCATCGAGATAGCTGCGCGTGATGTCCTCGATAACGTCGGGCCGGGTCAGCGCGAGGATATCGTTATTGCCTTTCTGATCGGCCTTGAGACCCAGATCGCCCGCATAGTCCTCCTCGGACAGCTTGCGCTCCTGGATTTGCGTTCCGAAGGCGCCGTCGAAGATCAGGACACGCTCTTTTGCAGCGGCATTCAATCTCTCGCGCGCACTCATGCCGCATCTCCCACCGGGCGTTTCCCGAGCATGTGACAGATCGCGTAGGAAAGTTCGGCGCGATTGAGGGTGTAGAAGTGAAATTCGCGCACGCCGCCTGCGTAAAGCTTGCGGCACAGTTCGGCGGCAATCGTGGCGGAGACGAGCTGGCGCGCGGCCGGACGTTCGTCGAGCCCGTCGAAGAGGCCCTCCATCCAGCCGGGTATCGCGGTGCCGCAGAGACCCGACATGCGCTGGACTGCGGCAAAGCTCATTACCGGCATGATGCCCGGCACAATCTCCGCCTCGATCCCCGCCGCTGCTGCCTTGTCCCGAAAGCGGAAGAAGCATTCCGGATCGAAGAAGAACTGCGTGATCGCCCGGTCGGCCCCGGCGTCGAACTTGGCCTTGAGATTTTCGATGTCGGCCTGTGCGTCCGGCGAATCCGGGTGTACTTCCGGATAGGCGGCGACCGAAATCTCGAAATCGGCAACCTTCTTGAGCCCGGCAATGAGATCGGCCGCGTTTTCGTATCCGCCCGGATGCGGCGTATAATGCGCCGCGCCGTCAGGCGGATCGCCGCGCAGCGCGACGATGTGCCGAATGCCCTCTTCCCAGTAATGCCGCGCCACCTCGTCCACCTCTTCGCGCGTCGCGTTGACGCAGGTAAGATGCGCTGCCGCCGGAATCTTCGCTTCGTTCTGAATGCGGACGACCTGTTCGTGGGTACGCTCGCGGGTCGAACCGCCCGCACCATAGGTGACCGACACGAAACGCGGGGCAAGCGGCGAAAGCGTTGCAACGCTTTCCCAAAGGGTCTCGGCCATTTTTTCGGTCTTGGGCGGAAAGAATTCGAAACTGATGTCAATGTCGCCGGGCAGGTCGGAAAACAAAGGCGCTTCGAGCGCTTTCTTCGCTTCCTGCATCTGATCGAGGGCCATCGGGGTTGGGCGTGTCATGCGGTTCGCTCTTTGACGGGGGTGGAGAGATTCTGGTTGGCGGGCAGGCCGCGGCGCTTTCCGAGCCAGATTTTCACGACAAGCTCGCCGCCTTCGAGCGCGATCGGCTCTTTCGCGGCGAAGCCGGCACTGCGAAGCAGCGCCTGCATTTGCCGGTCGGAGAATCCCAGCCGCGCGTGCTGGTGGCGCGAGCGCAATTCCTCGCGGTCATGGCTGGCGAAGTCGACGATCGCAATCCTCCCGCCCGGGCGCGTGACGCGCGCAGCCTCGGCGAGGGGGACCGCCGGGTCCTGCGCAAAATGGAGCACCTGATGAAGCAGGACCGTGTCGAAATGGGCGCTCGGGAATGGCAAATCGGTGAAGTCGCCTTGCACCAATTCGATCTGCGAGGTCGGCAAGTGCTGGAGTTTGGCTCGGGCGACACGAAGCATTTCGAGGTTTTTGTCGAGCGCGACAACACGCTCTGCATCTTCGGCGAATATCTCCGCCATGCGGCCCGTCCCCGTTCCGATATCGAGAACGGTGCCCAGTGGCGCATCCGAAAGCGCTTCGGCCAGTGCGCTCTCGACCTTCGCATCGGGGCTGTGCATGGCGCGCAGGTCATCCCACGCGGCGGCGTGCTGGGCGAAGTATCCTTCGGCCGATTGCTCGCGCGCCTCGCGAATGGCCGCGAGCTTGCGGCGGTCAGCCTCGCACCATTCGGCAAAGCCGACGTCCTCTGCCTCGGCTATGGCCAGCAGGCGATCGAGCGCCTCGACAATTGCATCGGAATGTTCTCCACCGCTCGTCGAGCGCAGGAAGACCCAGCTTCCCTCGCGCCGCCGTTCGGCCAAACCGGCATCGCACAGGATGCCGACATGGCGCGAGACGCGCGGTTGGCTCTGTCCCAGAACCTGCGCAAGCTCGCCCACGGCGAGTTCCATAGTGCCGAGCAAGCGCGCGATGCGCAGGCGGGTAGGATCGGCAAGAGCCTTGAAGATCGTATCGACCGTCATCCGCAGCACATATAAAGATATTTTTATATGTGTAAATGCATTGCGGCAATGATCTTGCTTGCATTACCTGTCCGGCATGCCGAAACGGCAAGGCCATGAAGCTAGGTTGTTGCTATTATCCCGAACATTGGCCCGAGACGCAATGGGCGGACGATGCGCGGCGCATGGCCGAAATGGGGCTGTCGCTGGTGCGGATCGGGGAATTTGCCTGGAGCCGGATCGAGCCGGAACCGGGCCGGTTCGAATGGGGCTGGCTCGACCGCGCTGTCGAAACTCTCCACGCGGCAGGCCTCGATGTCATCCTCGGCACCCCCACCGCGACCCCGCCCAAATGGCTGGTCGATTCGATGCCGGACATGGTCGCGATCGATGAACAGGGCCACCCGCGCGGCTTCGGATCGCGGCGGCATTACTGCTTCTCCCACACCGGATATCGCGCCGAGAGCCAAAGGATCACGCGCGCGCTCGCGGAGCGTTATGGCAAGCACCCGGCAATCGCCATGTGGCAGACCGACAACGAATATGGCTGCCACGACACCGTCCTGGCGTTCTCCGGGGCCGCAGCCGCGCGCTTCCGCGAATGGCTGGAGGCGCGATACGGCACGGTCGATGCACTCAACGCCGCGTGGGGCAATGTCTTCTGGAGCATGGAATATCGCGGCTTCGACGAAATCGACCCGCCCAATCTCACCGTGACGGAGGCCAACCCGGCCCACTGGCTCGATTATCGCCGCTTCGCCTCCGACGAGGTGGCGAGCTTCAACCTTGAACAGGTCGAGATCCTGCGCGAGCATTCCGCCGCTCCGATCACGCACAATTTCATGGGCTTCTTCACCGAGTTCGACCACCACGCAGTCGGGCGCGAAATCGATATCGCCTCGTGGGACAGCTACCCGCTCGGATTTCTCGAACAGTTCTGGTTTTCGGAAGACGAAAAGCGCGACTATCTGCGGCAGGGCCACCCTGACATCGCAGCCTTCCACCACGACCTTTACCGCGGCTGCGCGAACGGGCGATGGGGGGTGATGGAGCAGCAGCCGGGGCCGGTGAACTGGGCGCGGTTCAATCCCGCACCGCTCCCCGGCATGGTCAGGCTGTGGACGCTCGAGGCGATGGCGCACGGTGCCGAATTCCTGAGCTATTTCCGGTGGCGGCAGGCTCCGTTTGCGCAAGAGCAGATGCATGCCGGGCTCCTGCGTCCGGACAGCAGCGAGGCCGAGGCAGCGAGCGAGGCCCGCGAGGCTGCGCAGGCGATCGAGAGGATCGGCGAACAAAAGACGGCGGCAGCGAGCGCCGCGCTCGTCTTTTCCTATGAGGCCGCCTGGGTGTGCGGCATCCAGCCACAGGGCCGCAGCTTCCGCTATCTCGAGCTGGTTTATGAATGGTATTCCGCGCTGCGCCGGCAGGGGCTCGATGTCGATATCGTGTCGCCCGATGCCGCGCTCGACTTCTACCGCATGGTCCTCGTGCCGACCCTGCCGATTGCGCCGAGCGCCTTTGCCGATAAACTTGCAGACTTTGGCGGTGCTTCACTGATCGGTCCGCGCTCGGGCAGCAAGACCGAAAGCTTCACTATTCCCCCAGGTCTTCCTCCCGGCGATCTGCGGCCAATCCTGCCGTTGACCGTCACACGGGTGGAAAGCCTGCGCGACGGCGTGCAAGAATCCGGCGACGGGTGGACGATCTCGCGCTGGATCGAGGACATCGAAAGCGATCTGGAACCCGAGTTTGCGCTTCCCGGCGGGCGCGGTGTCGTGTTCAGGAACGACGGCATCCGTTACTGCGCAGCCTGGCCCGACCGCTCGCTGCTCGACCGGCTCGTTACCGCGATGGCTACCGAGGCGGGCGTCGAAACAGTCGCCCTGCCCGAAGGCCTGCGCATAAGGCGCACAGCGACCCACCTGTTCGCATTCAACTATTCGGCAAGTCCCGTGCGCTTCGACCTCACGGGCGAAGTGATTGACCCTGGGGGCGTTTCGATTACGGCGCTCGAAGGATGAGCGAGACCCGCACCTATGCGATAATCGGCTGCGGCATGATGGGCCGCGAGCACATGCGCAATCTCGCGCTCGTGCCCGGCGCGCAGCTGGTCGCGATTGCCGATCCCGATCCGGGTTCTCGCGAGGCTGCCGGGAATCTGGCCGCCCGGCTCGGGCAGGATGTGCGCCTTTTCTCCGATAACGAGGCCATGCTTGCCGAGGCAAAGCCCGACGCGGTCATCATTGCATCGCCCAATTTCACCCATTTCGATGTGGTGAAGCCCGTGATGGCGACAGGCTCTGCGATCCTGCTCGAAAAGCCGATGTGCACGACGGTGGGGGATGCCCTGGCGCTCGCGAAAGCCGCCCGCGACCATGCCGGTCTCTTCTGGGTCGGACTCGAATACCGCTACATGCCGCCTGTCACCTCCTTCATCGAGCGAGTTCATTCAGGCGAGGCGGGCGAAATCAAGATGCTCGCGATCCGCGAACACCGCTTCCCCTTCCTGCCCAAGGTCGGCGACTGGAACCGGTTCAACCGCAACACCGGCGGCACGCTGGTGGAGAAGTGCTGCCATTTCTTCGACCTCATGCGCCATATCCTCGAAGACGAGCCGGTGCGGGTCCTCGCCAGCGGCGCGCAGGACGTGAACCACCTCGACGAGGCCTATGACGGCGAGGTGCCGGACATCATCGACAACGCTTTCGTGCTGGTCGATTTTACACGCGGCGCGCGCGCCATGCTCGATCTTTGCATGTTTGCCGAGGGTTCGGCGCAGCAGGAGGAGATCAGCGCGGTCGGTCCGGTGGGCAAGCTCGAGGTGAAGCTTCCTGCGGGCGAGGTCACCTGGTCGCCGCGCGATCGCTCGGGTCCGGTCGTCACCCATGTCGAGACACCGGCGAACGCGCTCGCGGCAGGCGATCACCACGGTGCGACCTTCTTCCAGCAGCGTGATTTTCACGCGGCACTGGTAAAGGGATCATCGCCGCTTATTACTGCGCGCGACGGCTATCGCTCGGTGGTGATGGGTGCCGCCGCGCAGCAAAGCATCGCCACCGGCAATCCGGTCGACATCCAATTCGACGAAGAGGTCTGAACGTGCTCAATGGAATGCCCCGTATCGGCTTCGGCCTCTGGAAAATCCCGCAGGAGGAGACCGCCGATTGCGTGGTCGAGGCGGTGCGCGCGGGCTATCGGCATTTCGACAGCGCAGCCGATTACGCCAACGAGGAGCAGACCGGCGAAGGGTTGGCGCGGGCCATGTCGGAGGGGTTGGCCGGCCGCGAAGACCTTTGGGTCACGTCGAAACTGTGGAACACCTTTCACGCGCCCGAGCATGTCGAGGAGGCCTGCCGCAAATCGCTCTCGGACCTGCGGCTCGATTATCTCGATCTCTATCTCGTCCACTTTCCGATCGCGCTTCGCCATGTCCCGATCGAGAAGCGATATCCGCCCGAATGGGTCTACGATCCCGACGCGCAGAATCCCCGGATGGAGCGCGCTGCCATTCCGCTTCACGAGACATGGGCGGCGATGGAGGCGCTGGTCGATTCAGGCCTCGTGAAGAATATCGGCGTGTGCAACTACAACACGGCGCTCATCCATGACCTGATGAGCTATGCGCGGATCAAGCCCGCAATGCTCCAGATCGAAAGCCATCCCTACCTCACGCAGGAAAGGCTGATCCGGCTTGCGGGCGATTATGGTATCGATGTCACCGCCTTTTCCCCGCTGGGCGCACAAAGCTATTTCGAGCTCGACATGGCGAGCGAGGGGGAAAGCCTCTTGAAAGCCGCCCCGGTCATGGTCGCCGCCGATGCGCACGGAAAGACACCGGCGCAGGTTCTGCTGCGCTGGGGCATCCAGCGCGGCACCGCGATCATTCCCAAGACCACCAAGCCTGATCGGATGCGCGAGAACCTCGCCATCGACGATTTCAAGCTGTCTCAGGTCGAGATGGCGGCGATCAGCGCATTGAACCAGAACCGCCGGTTCAACGATCCCGGCACTTTCACCGAAGTCGCCTTCAACACGTTCCACCCGATTTATGACTGACTTTCCGGCGATCATCACAGGCGGCGGCGATCTCGCCGCGTTTCTTCGCACCAATAAAGCGGCGGTCGATGCAGCGCTCGGCGAGGCGGGTGCGCTGCTGTTCCGCGGGTTCGACGTCCCCGACGCGCAGGCTTTCGACACGGCGATCGAGGGGTATGGCGAGCCGGGCTTCACCTATGAAGACTCGCTTTCGAACGCGGTCCGCACGAATGTCACGCCGCGCGTCTTCACCGCCAACGAAGCCCCGCCGACGACCGAGATCTTTCTCCACCACGAAATGGCCCAGACGCCGCTCTATCCATCGAAACTGTTCTTCTATTGCGAGATCTCAGCGCAGGAAGGTGGCGAAACGCCGGTGTGCCGATCGGACTGGGTGCTCGAACGGCTGGCGCGCGAGGCACCCGGCTTCGTCGAGCGGCTGGAGGCGCACGGCGTGCGCTACACCAATGTCATGCCCGAAAGCGACGATGCGGGATCCGGCCAAGGACGTTCGTGGCGCAGCACGCTCAGCGTCTCGAACCGCGCGACCGCGGAGGCTCGGCTCGGAGATCTTGGCTATGCGTGGGAGTGGCAGGAGGATGACGTCTTGCAGGCAACCACCCCCGCGCTACCGGCAATCCGGGTGCTTCCCGATGGCAGGCGGACCTTCTTCAACCAGCTGATCGCCGCGTTCAGGGGCTGGGCCGACAGCAGGAACGATCCCAATCGCTCGATCACCTTTGGCGACGGCTCTCCGATCACGGGCGAAGACATGGCACCGGCCATCGAGATTGCCGACGAACTGACCGCCGATATCAGCTGGCAGGCGGGCGATGTCGCCCTGGTCGACAATTTTCTCGTGATGCACGGCAGGAGGCCGTTCAAAGGCGAGCGCCGCGTGCTCGCCTCGCTCGTGGCTTAGGCGGTTCTGCGCGCAGCCACGGCCCAGATAATCGCGTTGCCCAAGATCAACGCAGCCATCAGCGCGGCAAAGACAGATCCAAGGCCCGATCCGGAAGCCAGTCCAATCGGTGAGAACAGCAGATAGGTCGCAACCACGCAGCTCAGCAGCGTCACTGCCAGCGGCCTTGCATAGATCCACGGGGTCATGTCGACCTTCTCCCGGCGCGTGAAACTCCATGCCTCGTCGCGCGGGGCAAACCAGCCGCAGGCGAGCATGATGGCAACCTCGATCGCGAACAGGATCGCGTATTGGTGGAGGAAGTGCAGCGTCACCACATCGTCGAAAACGAAACGGAGCATTGCATATGCGACGACATGGAAGACGATCACGATCTTCGCCCCGAGAGCGGGCACACGGGTGGTGAACAGGCCCACAATCACGATCACCACGGTCGGGATGTTGTAAAAGCCGGTGAAGATGCGGATCACCTGCCACAGTCCTTCGGGTGCGAAGGCCAGCATCGGCGCGACCGCGAAAGAGAACAGCGCGATCACGAGGCTCGCGATCTTGGCAACGCGGACAAGCTCGGCATCGCTCGCCTTCTCGCCGCGTGCCGGGGCATAGACATCGAGACTGAACAGCGTGGCCGCCGAATTGAGCAGGGAATTGAACGAGGAGAACACCGCGCCAAGCAGGACAGCAAGGAAAAAGCCCGAAAGATAGGCTGGAAGCACATCGCGGATGAGGCGCGGATAGGCCTCGTCGATCGAACCGAGGCCGGGTCCGTAAAGGTGGAACGCGATGACACCCGGGATCATCATCAGGAAGGGAACCAGGATCTTGAAGAAGCCGGAAAGCAGCACCCCCTTCTGCCCTTCGGCAAGGCTTTGCGCCCCGAGCGTCCGCTGGATCACATATTGGTTGGTGCACCAGTAAAACAGGTTCGCGAACAGCATTCCGGTAAACAGCGTTCCGAACGGCGTCGGATCGTCGGCCCCGCCGATCGCGTTCAGCTTTTCCGGATGCTCGCTCGTGAGCCGGGCAAGCCCCTCCCCCAAATCTCCTGCTCCCAGCGCAAGCAGGCCGAACACGGGGACAAGCACACCGATGATGAGCAGCCCGACACCGTTCAGCGTGTCGGACACGGCCACCGCGCGAAGCCCCCCGAAGATCGCGTAGATCGAGCCGATCACGCCGATCACGATGACCATCGCGACCAGTGCCTCGAAATCGCCAAGGCCCGTTAGGGCGGGCACATCGAACAGGGCGATCACCGCGAGACTGCCCGAATACAGCACGCTCGGGATCGTGACGAAGCCATAGCCGAGCATGAACAGCACCACTGACAAGCGCCTGACCGTGGGGTCGAAGCGGTCGTTGAGGAATTGCGGGAGCGTGGTGAAAGCGCCCGCAAGATATCTGGGAAGGAAAATCAGCGCCATCGCGATGGTCGCGATCGCTGCCGTCACCTCCCACCCCATGCTCGACATGTTGTAGCCATAGGCCGAGCCGTTGAGGCCGATGAGCTGCTCGGCAGAGAGATTGGTGAGCAGCAGCGAACCTGCGATGAAGGTCGCCCCCAGCCCGCGTCCGGCGAGGAAATAGCCTTCCTGCGTCTCGGCCGTTCCGCGCGTCTTCACCCAACTGATCCAGCCGACCAGCGCCATGAAAAACGCGCAGCTTGCCAGCGTGAAGAGGAGGTTGGAGCCAGTCATCCGTCGGGCTCCAGCAAGAATTTGTAGTGGTCGGCCAACCGGTCTTCGCCGAATTCGGGGGTCATCTCTTCGTTGTACTCACCGCTTTCGGGATCGAGCACAAGCATGCTCTCGGTCGCATAATAGTGCGCAATACGGGCATACTCGGCCTTTGTCGCGAACCAATCCAAGAAGGGCGCAGCAACCGACAGGATGCGGGCAATCACAGTGAACATGCGGGGCGAAATGGATTGGAAGCGCGGTTTCCTGCGTGCTGCCTCGAACAGCAATTCGCCCTGCTCTTTCAGTGAGATCGCAGGTCCCGGCCCGCCTATGGGTAGGACTTGCCCACGCCGTGCCGGATCGAAGACGCAATCTGCGACGAAACGCGCACAGTCGCGGTCGCTGATCGGCTTGCAACGGGTGAGTTCACCGTCGCCGAACAGCATGAACCTGCCGCCTTTCGCGACGCGGCGGGCCTGACCGGACAGCGATTTGAAGAACGCGGTGGGGCGCACGATCGTGTGGTCGATCGAACTCGCAACCAACTCAGCCTCGAAGGCGAGCTTGGCATGCTGGAAGGCGAGGCGAGGCTTCTGCACGCAGATGGCAGAGAGGAGAATGAAATGCTCGGCGCCTGCCCGCTCGGCAGCGACGAGCAGATTGGAATTGGCCTGGTAGTCGACCGCATGCGCATCTTTCGGCGCGCCGCTGCGCGAGGCTATGCAGGAAATCACAGCGCTCGGCCGAGCCGTGGCGACCGCTTTGCCAAGGGACGCTCTGTCGTCGAAACGGGCCACGGCCAGCCGGGCATCTTTTGCGACCCCGACCTCACGTCGATTGAGACACGTGACCGTGTGCCCATCCGCCAGAAGTGCGTCGGCGACCGCGCGACCGATCGTGCCGCTGGTTCCCGCCACAAGTATCCGAGTGTGCTTCGCCCCGTCCTTCACAGGGCGGGGCTTAGCGCATCACCACAGGATGACATAGAGGCCGACAAGGATCGCCACCGTGATTGCCGCCAGCGTGTTGAACAGCGTGCTCGTGCCAAAGGCGATATCTTCGAGGTGCACGGTGCGATCTTCTTCCGGTGCGGTCGTAACGCGCGACACGACTGCCGCGGCCACAAGCCCGACAAGAAAGACGATCCAGATCCGCACCACAAAGGGGAGCTCGGGGAACACCGCGTTGACGACAACATTGAGCACGACCGACCCGATCAGCGCGGTGAAGGCGCCTGCCGCGTTGGCCTTCTTGTCGAAAAAGCCAAGCAGGAAGACGATGACCACACCGGGTGCGATGTAGCCGGTGTATTCCTGCACGGTCTGGAAGGCGCTCGCAAAGCCGCCAATGAAGGGACGTGCAAGAACGAGAGCAATCGCCATTGCGGTGAAGGCCGTGATCCGCCCGACCATCACATAGTGGTGCTCGTTCTCGTTGGGACGCGCGCTGCGATAGAGGTCCATGGTGAAGATCGTTGAGATGGAGTTCATCATCGAAGCGAGCGACGAGACAACTGCCGCGATCAGTGCCGCGAACACAAGGCCGCGAAGCCCGGCGGGCGCGAAGCCCATCAGTTCGCCATAGGTTCGGTCCGATGCACCGGCCAGGGCAGTCGCATTGAGATCACCCTGCTGCGCCAGAATGACCGCCGCAATACCCGGTATCACGACGATGAACGGCACAAGCAGCTTGAGGAAGGCGGCAAAGGCGAGGCCCTTTTGCGCCTCGCCCAGGCTCTCGGCCCCCAGCGCGCGCTGGATGATGTATTGGTTGAAGCCCCAGTAGCTGAAATGAAGCACCCACAGGCCACCAAGAAGCGTCCAGATTCCCGGAAGGTCAGAATAGGCCGGATGGTCTTCATCAAGGATCATTTCGAAATGGCCTGGCATCTCCTGCATCAGATAGCCCAAACCACCCAGCGCCCCATCGGCAGGGAGCGCCTCCAATGCGAACCAGGTAATCGCAAAACCGCCAAGGATCAGGATCACAACCTGGATAATATCGGTCAGCGCAACGGCCTTCAGGCCGCCATATAGAGAATAGAGCGCGGCAAATCCGGCGAGTGCCATCATGGATGCCATCACGCCCCAGCCGGTCAGCGTATCGACCGCAAGGCCTCCAAGCCACAGCACAGTCGTGAGGTTCACGGCGGTGTAAAGCGCAACCCAGAACACGCTCATCAGGTTCTTGACGCCATCGCCATAACGCTGCTGCAGAAATTGCGGCATGGTGTAGATCTTGCGCTTGAGAAAGATCGGCAGGAAATACTTGGCAACGATGATGAGAACGATGGCCGCCTGCCATTCATAGGCAGCAATCGCCATACCGACAGCGAAACCCTGCCCCGACTGGCCGATGATCTGTTCGGCGGATATGTTCGATGCAATAAGCGAGGCACCGATCGCCCACCACGGCAATGCCCGGCCGGCGAGGAAGTAATCCTCGGTATTCTTTTCATGCCCTTCGGGTTCGCGACTGACGAACAGCGCAATACCAAGAAGCGCAATCGCGTAGCCCGCGATGATGATGATATCGATTGTTTCGAGCGTCACTTGGTTTTTCTCCCCCGAGGGCCCCGGCTCTTAGCGGCCATAACCCTGATCCCATCTGCCTAAGGACTAGCTGTCTGTATGGCTTCGTCCATAGGCATTCGATTGCGCTCTTAGAAAGAGCATTGCGTATTTGCCGGAAGCTCCTGCCTCGAAATCCGTGCGATCGAAATGCTCATCGGCGCATCTGTCGAAATCGTCAGGCCTTCACCCACCGGGCCGAGACATGCCTCTGTCAGCACCATTTCGCGCCAACCCTTGCCGGAGGCAACTGTCAGCCTGCTACTTACCTCAGTGGTGGTCGTGCCGCCCGATACCGTTACCGTGCCCGGAGGCGCCGAGGCGAGGTTGTAGGTGATGACGAAAGCGCCCTCCCCCTCACCTGCAAACGTGATGCTGCTGTTCGGACCGAACGTGATCTCGCGCGCGTCCTCCTGGCGATCCTTGTCGATACCCCGAGCCATAATGCCGCCGGCCTCGCCGCGCAGGTTCGGCAGGGCCGCACCTCCGGCAGAAGCGGTGATACCTGCAGTAAGGCGACCGTTCACATACCAATCGGTCGCGATCCGATCTCCAAGGAAACCGCAGGTCTCATCGAGATCGCCTAACGGCGCGGTGTCGGTCAGCGACCGGCCGTAACCGAAGCCAAAAAGCGCGTCTTCCGGACCGTTGACCGGCGCACCCTCGCAGTTTGCGGGCCAGCTGAAGGACAGCTTTCCGGTTGCCGGCGTCTTGCCGAACAGCACATCGGCAACGCCAGCACCTTCGCTGCCCGGCAGCCAAGACGCGACAAATGCATCGGAGGCATTGAGTTCGCGGTTCATCCAGAGCGGCCTGCCGGAAAGGAACACCGCGACTGCCGGTATGCCTTCCGCTTCGAATTTGCGGAGGAGAGCGAGGCCCTCTTCATCGCCAAACACCATGTTCTTGAGGTCGCCGGCAAACTCAGCATAGGGCTGCTCGCCAAATACGACGATCGCCACGTCGGGCCTGGCGGAATAGCTGCCGTCGGCCGAGAGCGTCGCCGCACCGCCGGCTTCGCGCGCGGCCTCTTCGATCCCTGCCCAGATCGATGTCGCGCCGGGGAAGTAGGGGTCGTTGGTCAGTTCACGTCCGCCCTGCCAGGTCAGCGTCCATCCGCCCGCCGCCTGAGCAATGCTGTCGGCCGCCTCGCCGGCGACGAGAATGCTTGCGCCTGGCTTCAGCGGCAATACACCGTTGTTCTTGAGGATAACCTGCGACTTCGCGACTGCTTCGCGCGCCACCGCTCGGTGCGGGGCCATGCCCAGTTTGTCATATTCACCTGCATTGGCCCGTTGAGACGGCTTCTTCGCATCGGGCCCGAGCAGCCCGGCGCGCATTTTGACGCGCAGGATGCGCGTCACAGCCTCATCGATCCGGGCCTCTGGTACAGTGCCGTCGCGAACCTGTGAGAGTAATGACTCGTAAAGCGCGACGGCGTCATCGGGAACCATATAGATATCGAGCCCGGCGAGCAGCGATTGCGGACAGTCCGAGACAGTGCAACCCTTGATCTGCCCGTGCGCGTTCCAGTCGCCCACGACAAGCCCCTCGAAGCCCATCTCCTCGCGCAGAACGCCGGTCAGCAGCTCCTTGTTGCCGTGCATCTTGGTGCCGTTGATCGAATTGAAACTCGCCATGATCGTTTCTACGCCAGCGTCGATGGCGACTGGATAGGGCACCGCGTGGATCGCCTTGAGTTTGTCGATGTCCCCATTGACGTCGCCCTGGTCGACGCCCTGTTCGGTTCCTCCGTCGCCGAAGAAGTGTTTCGCGGTCGCAATCACCCGTCCGCGGCCCAGGTAATCGTCAGCGCCGGGCTTGCCCTGCAGACCCTCGATCAGTGCAGCACCCATTGCGGCCACCAGTTCGGGGTTCTCGGAGTAACTTTCGTAGGTGCGGCCCCAGCGATCATCGCGTGCGACTGCGACGGTGGGCGAGAAGTTCCAATCGATCCCGGTGACTTCGATCTCGGTCGCGGTGGCGGCGCCGATTTGGCGAACGAGGTCCAAGTCCCGCGTCGCGCCGAGGCCGATATTGTGCGGGAAAATCGTCGCGCCGATCACGTTGGTGTGACCGTGCACCGCGTCGGTACCCCACATCGTCGGGATCACCGGCTCGTCTCCCGGCAACGGAGCGGTCGAAGCATCCCACATTTCATCGGCGAGGCGCAGCCACTCAGAAGCGGGCGCGAACTCGTCTCCATAGGGGCCGCCATTGCCGCCATTGAGGTAGCTTCCCCAGCGGTACTTGCGCATTTCTTCAGGAGTGACCGAGTTGATCTGCGGCTGGATCAACTGAGCAACCTTACGCTCGAGCGACATGCGCGAAACGAGGTCGGCGATTTCGGCTTCCGTCGTGTTTTCGGCAGCTTCCCGAACTTCTGTCGCTGCCTCGCTCGCCGCCGTCTGCACCGGCGCATAGGAGCAAGCGGCAGCCAATCCGGCAAGAGCAGTGGCTGCCATCAACCGACCGAAAATACGCATGTCCGAATACCCCCTCCCAAGACAAAAAGCGCTTGAGCAGCCCCATTTTTGAGAACGTTCTCAAGCGCGCCATTGGTTGCATGCAGATCAATAAAAATCAAGCCTTCATGCGTGGCGTGGAAGGGTGGCCAGAAGCAGGGCTGCGACCACCGCAAGGCAAGCGAAAAGGATGAACAATCCGGAAAAGCCGAAACCCGGTACCAGCGCGAGCGTGATCCACGGCATCACGATCGAGGGGATCGTATTGGTGAGGTTGAAAATGCCGAGGTCGCGCCCGCGATGCTGTGGCTGTGGCAGAACGCGCAATGTCTGGCTCGTGTGGAGCGAGAGAAAGATCGACGCAGCAATACCGAATACGACATAGCCCGCGATGGCAGTCGGAAGCTCGGTTGAAATCGACATGGCGACAAGGCCGATACCGGCGATCGCGGCGCAAGCGGCAAGCGGCCTGATCGGGCGACCATGCGCATCCGACCACCTGCCGATGATAAGCGAGAGCGGGATCGACACGACCAGCACCGCACTGAAAATATTGGCTGCGGTGTTCTCGTGAAACCCTTCTGAGATTGAGCGCAGCCAGAACAGCAGGAATGCGAACAACCCAGCCTCGGAAATCTGGACGAGGAAGCGCGCCAGCCACATACGACTCACCGCCGAACGAGAGCGACGGTGATCGAGCGTGCCGGCCTCGGCACGCCCCACCGGTTTCTTAAGCTCGGGGATCGAGCGCCCGCGCCCGATCACGATCGCAGGTAAAACCAGAACGGCAACCAGCAGAGCGACGGTTACGAGCCGGTATTGCTCCGGGACGAGCGCTTCGAAAGTCACCAGAGAGCCCGCAAGGGCTCCCAGCGCAGGCGCCATCGCAAGCAGCCCTCCCAGCGTTCCCTTCTGGCTGTCTGGAACACAATCGCCCGCCCACGCTAGAAGCGGTCCGAGCATCATGTTTTGGCACGTTTGCCAAGCCATAATCAACACGATCAGCATGGTGAGCGAGCGAGCTTCACCGATCATTACGAGCAGGATGCTTGACGAGATCAGACCGGCAACCACCCATGGAAGCCTAACCCCGCTTCGGTCGCTTATCATTCCGAAAGCGATATTCGCCAAGCTGGCGACGATCGCTCCGTAAAAAGTCACACGTGCAAGCGAGGCCACATCCTCCGAACCGAGCAATGCAGTGATCTTGAGTGGAAGCAGGACAGTCAGAAGCGGCACATAAGCGACCGCGCCCCCGCCGGCGGCGAGTGCGAATACGACGAGAAACCACATGGGTTGCCGCGTTTCTGCTTGCCCGGTGTCGCTCACCCCGATTTCGGCGCAGGTCCGGTTGAGGCGCGTTCGACGAGTCCGGCTGCGACATCGATCACGTCAGAAACCGGTGGCGCCTTGCTGGCATTGATGAGGTGTTCGACAGCAATCGACACCGTTTCGGCAATCGGCTGGTCAACCGCCGTCAATGGCGGCTGCGAGAACCGGACGATGGGAGTGTTATCGAACGAGATAAGGGAAATGTCGCGAGGCACGTCAAGTCCGCGATCGCGTGCAACTTCGAGCGCAGCGAGTGTCATCTGGTCGCTGCTGCCGATGATCGCGGTAAGGTCTGGATGGCGTCGCATCAGGGCGCGCGCCGCCTTGGTACCGGAATCGTACCCGAAATCACCGCGCTCACACAGGCCTTCATGCGGCAGACCGTTCGCCTCGAGCGCGCGCCGCCAACCAGCGATACGCCAGCCGCTGAGACTGTATGCTTCAGGACCGGCAATCATACCGATCTTGGTGTGGCCAAGGTCGATCAACCTCGAAGCGGCGGTGAACGCCGCCTCTTCATCACCCATTGTCAGGCGGATGCCTGGGCCGTCCTCAACCGATCCGATCCGGGCAAAGGGGATGTTG
The DNA here is from genome assembly GCF_009363635.1 of Erythrobacter sp. THAF29. Taxonomy (GTDB): domain Bacteria; phylum Pseudomonadota; class Alphaproteobacteria; order Sphingomonadales; family Sphingomonadaceae; genus Erythrobacter. The sequence goes on from NZ_CP045392.1 coordinate 3,088,661, forward strand.
CGCTGCGCGAGCAGGCGGGTGATCTGCGGATTTTCCGAGTGCGGTGGAGTGAGGATCACACCGTCGGGCTGCAACGCGGATACCGTGGCGCCCAATTCTCGCTCGACATGGTCCGCGTGAGTATCGACCAATTCGACAATCATGCGATATCCGTGTTTCTGGCAGGTCAGCGTGCCTCCGAGCAACATCTGGTCAACCCAGTCCGTCCCGCTGCGCTCGCGCCAGTCGGCCAACGTCCGCTCGCGATCATTGATCGCGAGGATAAGGTAGCTGCGCGAACCGCTCATGCGCTGGGCGGCGAGCGAAGGTACATAGCCCAACCGATCGATCGATGACTGAACCCGCTCACGCATCTGCTGACGCACATTGGGCTCGTCGTTGATGACACGGCTCACGGTTTGCAGGGATACACCTGCATCTTCCGCGACTTCGCGGATCGTCACTGAATTGCGGCGCCTGGCCATTTCTTTCCCGTCCTGCGCTGACCCCCCAGCCAGCTTGCTACTTCCAAGTGATCCCAGTTCCTCAGTTCATGCAAGCGCGCCCGTTCCCGGGTTCTTCGCTGCACTGGTAGACCCTGATCCAGTCGATTTCGAGTTGGTTCGGCAATGCGCTTTCATCAAGCCCCATGTCGTTGCTTTCCTCAGGCCATTTACCGCCTACGGCCAGGTTTGCCATGATGTAGAACGGCCTGTCGAAAGGCGCATTCGGATTGCCGACTGCGAGCGACGATCCCGTAAACCAACGGTCGCGCGGCACCGTAAAATGCACCCGGTCATCGATCAGGAACCGGATTAGCCCCTCGCCCCACTCCACCGCGTAAACGTGAAAGTCATCCGAAGGGAGCGAAAGATCGGGCAATGCCGATTTCTGATCGACATAGCTGTTGTCCGGCCATGCATTGCCGAAATGGAGTGCGCTTACATGCCGGTTTTCGCCGACCGTTCCCGAGCACTCGGTGCAGGTCGCGCCGAGATTCACGGCTTCGAGAATGTCAATTTCGCCCGACAGCGGCCAGCCGCCGTAATGGTTTTCTTCAGGCATCATCCAGACCGCGGGCCACATGCCCTGCCCCGCCGGCACCTTGGCGCGCACTTCGAAGCGGCCGTATTTCCACGCGTGCAGCCCGCGTGTGCGGACCTTACCCGACGTGTATTCGCGCGTAACCTGCGGGTTAGGGTTGCTGGCGATTTCGGGTGGCCGGTCCGGGCCGGTGAAGGTTTCTTTACGCGCTTTCAAAAGCAGCAGTCCGTTCTCGACCGCTATGTTTTCGGGCCGGTCGGTGTAGCATTGGCGCTCGTTATTGCCGCCGCCCCAGCAGGATTTTTCGGGCGCCCATTTGCTACGATCCAGTTGTGTTCCCTCGAATTCGTCCGACCAGACGAGTTCCCAGTTCGCAACAATGGGGGGAGAGGATGGCGATGGCGATGGCTGCGAAAGAGAGGGTGCCGGATTGCTGCCACTACCACCGCCGCAAGCGGCAAGAGCCAATGCCGTCACCAATGCAGTCGGTCCGGGACGCAAGAGCACTGTTCTATTCTCCCTTCTTTGACCTCAAGGCTCTGCCAATCTGAGCCGGATAGAGAAGGAGGGGACCCTGCCCCCATGCAAAGCCCCCTCCTCTTCTCGCTCGTTTGAATTCCTACCCCTTAGAAGTCGAATCGAGCGAGGAATGTGAACCGCCGGTCATTGCGGAATGCCGAGCGGGTTATGCGTGTCCCGTCAAAGTCGACGACCTGCGACGTCGTCGTCACTTCATCAAGGAGGTTCACGCCCTGCACGCCAAGTTTCAGGTAGTCCGTCACCGAATAGAAGATCGACGCATCGAGCTGGCCGGTATCATCCTGCCAGATCGGCGAGAACGGGAAGATGTCATCACGCGGCGTGATGAGATATTCCGACCGCCAGTTATACGCGGCGCGGGCCGAGATGGGCCCCTTCTCGTAGAAGATCGTCGCATTGATCGTATGCTCCGAAATACCCGCAAGCGGCTGCTGTGCTACAAAAGCACCGGAGTTCAGTTCATTGGTCGATGTCGTGATGGACGACTGGCCGACATCCGAAAGTGTCGGGTTTGAGAAGTCGTCTCCGTTCACATAGGTGTAGGTGAACTGCGCTCCCAGTCCACCCAGCAGACCCGGAAGGAAATCGAAGGTCTGCTGGTATGTGACCTCGAAACCATACAGGTTACCGTCCTGCTGATTCGACGGCCCCTTGACGTTGACCTCGGCGGTAACACCGCTCGGGCTGGTGTAATCGACAAGGGTGAAGCCGGTGTCGATGAAGCCCTGGATGTCCTTGAGGAAGACCGACGCTGTTAGCGAGCCGACATCGTCGAAATACCACTCAGCAGAAAGGTCGTAATTCCACGACTCGATTGGACGGATGTTGCGGTTCCCTGTCTCCAACGCAAAGGCCGGGCCGCTTTCGAGGTTATTGGCGGCGAGCAACGCAGCCGTGTTGTCGAAGATTCCGCCGCCGGCTCTGAAAAGCTGGAGGTCCGGACGCGAAATGCCTTTGGACACCGCACCACGGAAGAGCAGTCCGTCGCCCACATCCAGCTTCACGTTGAAGCTGGGCAGCCAGTGATCGAACGTGATCGTCCGATCATCAATCAAAACTTCACCTGTGTGAACCGCAGCGAATTCAGCCAACCGGGACGCAAATCGCGAATCGCAAAAGCCGCGGTCTGGCCCCGCTTGCACCACACAGGCAGCCTCGATCTCGGAAACCTGAACAATGCCATCGCCGTTACCGCCGCCGACTTGATTGCCAGCGCCATCAAGCACTGGCGCATCGAAGCGACCCGGATCCGGGAATCCGATCCGGCCTGTTGTTGAAACCTCGGTTTCTACATAGCGGAGGCCGATATTGCCTTCGACATTCCAGCCATTGCTGAAATCATGGCCGAAATCGATCCGCGCATACGCCGCATTGGTAACTTCGGTGACCGTGGAGACCTCGCCCGGGCAGTAGACCCCCTCGATGTCGCAGGGCACAGTTTCACCGGTCAGAGGATCAGTGAAGAAGCGCCCATTCACGCCGAGATTGAAGCGTTCGGGGGACTGCGAGAAGTTCGTGATCTGATCCCACTGACCGTCGATCTCTCCGTTGAGGTAGTCCTCAAGGAAATCATCTCCGCCATAAAACCATGCCTCACCATTGGGGATTGGCGTCGGAGCCTTGCCGCGCTGGAAACCATCGCCAAACGGATTACGGATTCGCGAGAATGCCGGGAAATCATCGGTGTAGGCACCACCGGCCGCTCCGTCGAAGGCGTTGGTTACGCCCGGGAATGCGCGGACGAGACCACTTGCGGGGTCCGTTCCGAGCGCGTTGTTGAAGAAGCGCCCCGGGAAGAAGCCCGGGAACCCGTCGCCGCCGTCGATGACACCGTTTCCATTCCAGTCATAGGTCGTCGTGCCGGGAGCGCCCGGCTGACAACCCGGGCCTTCGCCCCACGGCGCACAGCCTGCACGTCCCGCCCAGGGAGCCGAAAGGTTACCCCAGGTGCTGAAGTTGGTGTTGCGCGTCGTGCGATCGCGCTCGGCCCAGCGAGCGCCGAAACGCGCGCTCTTGAAGAAGCCGGTATCGCTGATGTCGTACTCAACATCGAAACGCAGGCTTTCAAGATCGCCTTCATTCTTTTCCCGGCTGTCGAGGCCGAACCAATAGTAGGTATAGAACCCGCTCGAGAAATAATCAGCGGGAGCCATAGATGGGTTGATCGTCGGGTTGACCCCGCTCGGAGCCAGAAACTCGATCTGCGGCGTCTTGCCGCTCGCATCGATCGCAATATCCGCCCAGGTGCTCATCGCTCCAAAGACCGAATCGCGCGCCAGATCGGAACTGATGCTCTGCGCTTCGAAATTGACACGCAGGCGATCAGTGACGTTCCATTTGACGTCGAACGAGAAATCTTCGGTGGTCGAATCCGTGTCACGCAGGAAGCGCAACGAGTCGAGCGGTACGCCGCCGAACGGGCTGATCTCAACCGGTTGCGGCGTGCGCGCGGGGCTGTTGGGACCGCCAATAACGGGCTGCGTAAGCACCCCGCTGACGAATTGTCCGTTGCTATCGAACTGCCAGGTACTCCCCGGCGCCTGGACCGGGAATGCAACCCCGTCATCAATCCGCCCCAGAAGGGCGAATTCCTCAGTCTCAAAGGTCGTGTCCGAACGCAACCATTCGAAGGTCGCTACGAAATTGCCAGTCGGGTCCTCGTACTGGAGAACAGCCGACCATGCCTCCCGCTCGCGATCAAGGTCGGTCGTACGCACGCCGGCAGCCTGCGGAGTGAGAACTGCGCCCGCAGGCGGGAAGTTTGATGCGTCGAAATTGGGCTCGCCCACGAAACCGCCTGAGCCAACCGTCAGCGCGCGAATACAACTGTCGTTAAGCGCCGGATCGCGGTAGCAGGGGTCGGTGATCTGCGATGCGTCGGTGCGGCTCTTCAGTTCATTGCGGCTGTATGCAAGTTGGACACCAAGCTGCGAGCCACCCGGGCTCTCGTAGACGGTTGAACCGAGGATCGAAAAGCCCGGCGACCACTCTTCGCGCAGGTCGCCGTAATTACCTTCAACCGAACCGGATAGACGCGTGCCCGGGTTATCGAGCGGCTTGCGGGTCACCAGATTGACGGTACCCGCAATACCGCCATCGATCATGTCGGCAGTCACATTCTTGAAGACTTCGACCCGGCCGAGAAGCTCGGGCGAAACATCGTTGAAGCTCAGTGTCCGCCCACCGGTTGCCGAGAAAATATCACGGCCATTCAGTTCCGAGCGAACGAACGGCAGGCCGCGCACGATAACTCCGGTTCCTTCGACCGAAAAACGGTCAGGGTCGGTTGGCTTTTCGAACCGACCTATATTGACACCCGGAATGCGCTGCAGCGTTTCTGCGACCGAGCGGTCAGGTAGAGCGCCGATGTCCTCAGCGGTGACAGCATCTACAAAGGTGTCTGCATCGCGTTTGATGTTCTGCGCATTCTCAAGCGAAGCGCGAAAACCCTGAACGACGATGACATTGCCGTCATCAGCTTGGGCGGCCTCTACGGGGCCGCCTTCATCTTCGGCATCCTGTGCAATTGCCGGAGTCGCGATCATCGCAGACATCGCCAAACCGGATGCCGTGCTCAACGCGAAGAAGCGCCGCGAAGGCGCAATACGAGCCGTCTTCATGTGATTTCCATTACCTCCCCAAGATACCATGATCGGGCTTTTACCCTTCATGGACTTTTGACGGCGTAGCGAAAATTGTTAGCGTTCACAAGAGTTGCAATATATCGTTCATATTGCGCACGGCTCAGTGTGGGATTTTGTACACACCCTCACGCGTGTATTGGTTGTGGGGTCGATTATGCCGAGGGCAGAGGAAAAGATGGCAATCAGGAAGATAGTGATCGTCGGAGGTGGCACGGCAGGCTGGATGGCCGGGGCCGCGCTGTCGCGGCTCATCAAGGGCAACGACCTGTCGATAACGTTGGTCGAATCGGAGATGATCGGCACGGTCGGGGTTGGCGAAGCAACGATTCCCCCGTTCGTAGGCTTTAACGACATGCTCGGCATCAAGGAGCGTGAGCTGCTTTCAGAGATATCGGGGACCTTCAAGCTTGGCATCCAGTTCGAAAACTGGGGCAAGAAAGGTGACAGCTATATCCATCCGTTCGGCGCTTACGGGTATTCGATGGGCGGAATCTCATTCCACCAAGTCTGGCACAAGTTCAAGGAAAGCGGCGACAACCGCCCGTTGCAAGTGTTCAATCTCGAAACCATGGCCGCCTATTTCGGCAAGTTCGCCCGGACCGCAGACTACAAGAAACGCGAAGACCTGCCGCCGATCAATTATGCCTACCACCTCGACGCCGGGAAATATGCGCAATACCTGCGCAAATATGCCGAGATGAACGGTGTCGTGCGCCAGGAGGGCAAAGTCGATGACGTTGCGCTCGACGGCGAAAGCGGCTTTGTGAAATCGATCAGGCTCGAATCGGGCCAGGTGCTCGAAGGCGACTTTTTCGTCGATTGCACCGGCTTTCGCGGGCTACTGATCGAACAAGCGCTGAAGACCGGATACGAGGACTGGAGCCACTGGCTGCCGTGCAATCGCGCTGTCGCCCTGCCCTGCGCGCGCGAGGATGGCAGCCCGCCCCCGCCCTTTACCCGCGCGATCGCGCATTCGGCAGGCTGGCAGTGGCAGGTCCCGCTGCAGCACCGCAACGGCAACGGCCATGTTTATTGCAGCGAACATATGAGCGATGACGAAGCGCACCACATCCTCGTGAACAACATCGCCGGAAAGCCTCAGGCCGACCCGAACTTCCTGCGCTTTCTGACTGGCCATCGCAAAAAATTCTGGAACAAGAATGTCGTTGCGCTGGGCCTGTCGGCAGGCTTCATGGAGCCCCTCGAATCCACCTCGATCCACCTCATCAACACCGGTATCGACAAGCTTATTTCGCTGCTCTCGCTCGATGGGGTGCAGCAGGTTCACGAGGACACGTTCAACAGGCTGACGCTGCGCGAATACATCCGAATTCGCGATTTCCTCATCCTTCATTACAACGCGACCACGCGCGACGATTCCGATTTCTGGAATTACGTTCGAACGATGTCGGTGCCCGATACGCTCACCGAGAAGATCGAGATATTCAAGGCGAACGGGCAGATTTTCCGCGAAGAGGACGAACTCTTTACCGAGAGCAGCTGGACGGCCGTGATGATGGGCCAGGGCATCGCCATGAACGGGCGCAACCCGATGGCCGACACGTTCAATCTGATGGAAACGAAGAAAGAGCTGGACGAAATGGAGCAATCGATCCGCTACCTGGTCCAGCACATGCCGGGACACGGCGATTATCTCGCAAAATACTGCCCGGCCCGTGCGGCCTGAAGGCTGTGAGGAAGAAAGGGCTGGTTCAGCGAGCTTGGTATGGGGCCCATGATTGTCTGATAACGTTCCCAACTAGACGGCCGCCAGCTTTCCGGCGGGGCGGAATGACGGAGAGAAATTTCGATGCAAAATCAGCTTAAACTGCTTGGCGCTGCGTGCCTGCTCGCGACCGGTTCAATTGTTGCCGCGCCTGTCTTTGCGCAAGATCGTGACGCTCTGAAAGCACTCGACGCGCAGCTCCCCGGTGACCTCGTCAATGATCCGTCCCGTATCGACTGGCAAAGCTACGGCGCGGACCTCGAAGCAAGCGCTGTGGTCGACGAGAGCATCCCGGGTGGCGGTGCGGCGCGGCGGTTCGAGATCAAGCGTGCAGCAGAATTCATCTACACCGCAGGCACCAATGTCCCGCTGACAAAGAAAGTCAGCAGGGGCGACCAGATCACGATCGGCTTTTACGCGCGCACGATCGAGGCCGACACGGACGATGGCAACGGTGTCGTGCGCGTCCGCTTTCAGGAAAACGCCGATCCTTACCCAGGGTTCGGCGAAAAAACGCTCAGCATTGGCAAGGACTGGCAGTGGTACGAAGTGACCGCGCCAGCCGAACGAACGCTTGATACACGCGACGGGATCGTCGCAATCCAGTTCGGACGGACCCGCCAGATCATCGAAATCGGGCAGGCAATCGTCGTTTCGGGCGCATCGAAAATAGCCGAGGAAGGGCCAGTGGCGGTGGCAGCCGCTCGTGTCGAGGTACCGGAACTTGAAATGCCCGAGGGACTGGAAAACACGGGCACGCTGATCAACAATCCCGGTCAGGCGACATGGAAGTTTGGCGGATCGGCTGGCACCTACTCGAACCGTGACGAGCCCGAGATCTGGATGATGAGGGCAACCCGGTTCGAAGTCGCGCAGCCGGGAACAGAACTGACGCACCTGTATGCGACGGTTCCGATCCAGCAGGCGATCAGCAAGGGCGACAAGCTAACCATTGCCATCGCCGCGAAGACTATCGCCACAAATGCTCCCGACGGGAAAGCCGTTGCCGCATCGCGCATCCAGGGGACCGCACCGCCTTTCGAAAGCTTTGCTGCAAACCGGTTCAAGGTCGGCGAAAATTGGCAGCTCATCAAAATCCAGACGCAGGCACCGCGCGATTACACGCCGGGCGGCGCCGAGTTGCAGCTCTATTTCGGCGGGTCGGAGCAGCAGGTCGATCTCGGCCCGGTCTATATCTTCAAGACCGACTGAGGCGCTTCCGAAAGCGCAATTGCCGTTTACCGGAAAGCTGGTACGCATTCGCGGAACACCACATTTTCCGGAGACGCCCGTATGAATTCCCTCCGCCTCGTGATCGCGGCCGCCGCGCTTGCCCTTATCAGCACCCCCGCTCTCGCGGATACCGTGGTGCTCACCGCCGATGCGATGGTCGATGTCGAACGTGGCGCCTTGGTTGACGATCCGGTCATAACCATCGTCGACGGGCGGATCGAAAGCGTTGCCACCGGCGAGGCTCCTCGAATAGAGGGCGCGGATTACATCGTCCTTTCCGGCAAGACCATCTTGCCGGGCCTGATCGACATGCACGTGCACCTCACCAGCGACAGCGACGTGCACGGCTATCGGCGACTTGCGATTTCCGATGAGCGCGCGGTCATCACCGGAGTGGTCAACGCAAAAACTACGTTGATGGCGGGCTTCACCACAGTGCGTAATGTTGGCGCCGGCAGTTTCGGCGACGTCGATCTGCGCGATGCAATTGCCGAAGGCGATATCGTGGGGCCTCGCATGTTCGTTTCCGGTCCGCCGATCGGCATCACCGGCGGGCATTGCTCGGACAACAACCTCCTCCCTCCGGAATATGAAGCGGAGGGAGAAAATGTCGCCGATGGTCCCTGGGCTGCGCGCGCTGCAGTACGCAAGAACCGCAAGTTCGGCGTGGACGTGATCAAGACCTGTTCGACCGGCGGCGTGCTGTCGAAAGGCACCAAGGTCGGCGCTCCGCAATACACAGTAGAGGAGCTCAGAGCGCTCACTGAAGAAGCTCACAGTCACGGCCTGAGGGTCGCGAGCCACGCGCACGGTGCAGAGGGCATCGTCAACGCGCTCAAGGCGGGAGTGGACACGATCGAACATGCGAGCTTCATCGACGATGAAGGCATAAGCCTTGCCCGCGAGAACGGTGCCTTCCTGTCCATGGACATCTACGTCACCGAGTTCATCCTCGGCGAAGGGGAGGCAGCAGGAATCCTTCCCGAAAGCCTCGAGAAAGAACGGGTGGTTGGCCAGACCCAGCGCGACAATTTCAAGAAGGCGCATGAAGCAGGAGTGAGGATGGTGTTCGGCACCGATGCAGGCGTTTACCCCCACGGGGACAATGCCAAGCAGCTCTCGCGGATGGTACAATTCGGCATGACTTCCGCCGAAGCCCTGCGCGCAGCCACTTCGAATGCTGCCGACGCATTGGGTCAAAAAGGCAATGTCGGAGTGATCGCGCCGAAAGCATACGCGGATATCATCGCGGTCGATGGCAATCCGCTGGCCGACATCGCGCTTCTGGAAAGCGTCTCCTTCGTTATGAAGGAAGGCAAGATCTTCAGGAACGAATGACAAGCGTCGCACCCGTGAGGCGCAACAAGTTGGCGATACGAGGTCCGAAAATTACGATCATGCGCGCAGATGTTGGCATATATGCAACATGCGCTCCGACATCGTCACCGAAGCGCCACAAATAGCCGCGATGCAGCTTGACTAGTGATTTGAGTTGGAGCGTACTTGCTGCGCTGCAACACAGAGGACCATCATGAACACCCCCAAAGCATCGAACCGTCTGCGGCTCTCCCGCACCGCACTCCTCCTTGCCGCCAGTGCAATGCCGTTCGCGGCATCGGCGCAGGAAACCAACGAGCAGGAAGGTGAACAGGCAACCGAGGACGAACAACAGATCGTCGTCGTCGGTTCGCGCATCGCTCGCGATCCCAATATCGGCTCGCCCTCGCCAATCCTTGCGATTGAAGCGGAAGACCTGACACAATCGGGCACTTCCGACGTGGTTGACATCCTGCGCGACGTTCCGGCGCTCTCGACTTCCACCACTGCCGAAGGGTCTATCGACGGTGTCTTCTCGGCAAATGTCTCTGTCGGTCAGTCTATTCTCAATTTGCGCGGTCTCGGTGAAAACCGAACGTTGGTGCTCGTCAATGGTCGCCGGCACGTCTCGGGGATCGCGGGCCAGCAGGCTGTTGACATCAACTCCATCCCGACCGCCCTCATCGAGCGGGTCGAAACGCTGACCGGCGGCGCATCGTCGCTTTACGGTGCCGACGCTGTGACCGGTGTCGTCAACTTCGTGCTGCGCGACGATTTCGACGGAATCCAGGCCAATGTGCAATCCGGCATTTCTTCAGAAGGCGATGCGTGGCGCATAAACGGCGACCTGACCTGGGGCACCAATTTCGCTGACGGTCGGGGCAACATCACCATTTCGGGCGCATATGCCTATAATGAAGAGCTTCAGTTCGGCGACCGCGATTTCTCCCGCAACAACGGCATCTTCGATGACCAGGCCAACCCCGCCCTGCGCTTCCAGGTCGGCGATCTTGGCGGCCCGGACACTCCGAACTTCAATGGCAGCGCGCCCGGTTCGCTGATCCCGACTTCGAACCTTGGCTTCACGCCGACCGCCGCCGAACAGGCGCTCATCGATCGTGCGGCCAACGCCACCACCCGCTTCATCGCCGGCGACCCGCGCTTCTCGCTGTCCTCGGCCGGCGGTATCGTCGCGCCGGGCGATATCGGCCTTAGCGACGGACCCGACATCAACAACAACGGCATTGCCGACTGTCTTGAATCGGCCGTCGGCTTCAACAGCACCTTCAATCCCGGCGCGTTCGGGCTCGCCGGTGGTTGTGCGGTGATCAATCCCGACGGAAGCCTTTCGGTCTATCAGGATGGCCTTGTCACCGGGATCTTCAACCAGTTCGGCGGCGACGGGATCCAGAACAACTTCGACGTGAACTCGCTCATCCCGGAAACCGAACGCTGGTCGGTCAATGCCAACCTCACTTACGAGATTTCGAGCGAAGCAACGTTCTTCTTCGAAGGCAAGTATGTGTCGAACTCGGCAGAGTTCCAGGCTCAGCCAAACACTTTCTACGATCTCCTGACCATCCGTGCGGACAACCCATTTATCACGGGCGACCTGCAGGATTTCGTGGCTCCGCTGTTCTTCGGCAACGGAACCGATGAAGGTCTATACCTGACCCGAGACCCGGCAGACCTCGGTCCGAACCGGAACCGGAACGAATTCGAAACCCTGCGCTTTGTCGCCGGGCTTCGCGGTGACATCACCGATCATTTCGCTTACGAAATTTCGGGGAATTACGGAAAGTTCAACCAGACCACCTTCGATGCCAACCGCGTGATCATGGACCGGTTCTTCGCGGCGATCGACGTCATTTCAGATCCTGACACCGGCAATCCGATTTGCCGTTCGGACATCGACCCGACTGCCCCGGCAACCACGCCGTTCGGCATTCCGGTCGGCGATCCCGGCTTTTTCACCTTCAATCCGGGCGACGGCCAATGTAGGCCAGCCAATGTGCTCGGCGGTGTCGGTGCGATCAGTCAGGAAGCGATCGACTTCATCACCACCACCGTGGTCAATGAATTCGAGCTCGAACAGCTCGTGTTCAGCATGATCTTTACCGGCGACACCGGCGCGATGTTTGAGCTTCCGGGCGGTCCGGTCGGCTACGCAATCGGTTTTGAATTCCGCGAAGAGCAAAGCCAGTCTACTTTCGACCCGCTTGTTCGCGGTGTGGTCCCGGTGACCACTCCGGACGCGAATGCGGGCGATCTCCTGCGCGACCTTCCCAATCCGCAGAACTCGCTGGTGTTCGATCCGGAATCGACGATCAGCAACGCCGCTGGTAAATTCACCGTCTATGACATCTTTGGCGAAGTTCGACTGCCGATCCTGGCGGACGTGCCCTTGGCCGAGTTGCTCGAGGTAAGCGGCGCTGCACGCTATTCGAACTATTCGACTGTGGGCAGCACCTTCACCTGGACCGTCAGCGGACTCTATGCCCCGACAGAGGATATCCTGTTCCGCGGCACATATGCGCAGGCGGTTCGTGCGCCGAACATCAACGAGCTGTTCAACCCGGCGCAAGGCACGACCTTCCGTCCTGTCGATCCATGCGATGTGAACGAGCTCGCAACAGCAGTGGACCCGGCTCTGCGCCAGGCAAACTGCACCGCATTCTTCAACTCGATCGGTTTCGACCCGACCTTCGGCACAGGCACCTACTCCTATGTCGATCCGCTGACGGCTCGCTTCTCCGGTTCGATCGCGGGCAACCCCGATCTTCAGGAAGAGACGGCGACCACGTGGACGGTAGGCGCCCAGCTGACTCCGCGCTTCCTTCCGGGACTGGTTGTTAGCGTCGATTACTACAACATCGAGATCGAGGATGCGATCAACCCGGTCGGTTCGCAGGACATCGTCGACAATTGCGTCGACAGCGCGACTATCAACAATGCGTTTTGCACGGCCTTCGATCGTCGGACGGATAACGGCGGTTTTGCCTTCCTGCGGCAGGTTCCGCTGAATTTCGCCCGACAGGAAACGGCCGGTGTCGAATTTTCGGCTCAATATCGTTTCGATATCGCCGATCACACCTTCACCCTCGCAGGAAGCGGGACTTGGGTCGACAAGCTGAATGACTTCTTCGACCCGAGCGACATCACCAACGTCGATCCGGAGCTGGGCGAATTGCAACGCCCCGAATGGGCCGGCCGTGCATCTTTGACATGGGATTGGGATCGTCTCAGCCTCACCTGGGGCACGACCTATTTCGACAAGATGGGCCTCAGGGCTGTCGAGATCGAATCCGTCGGTCAGGGGCCCGCATTCCAGTACACGCCGGAGAACGGTATCACGGACGAAACATTCATCCACGACATCAGCTTCAGCTATGACTTCAACGACATGTTCGACATCTATGGCGGTGTGAACAATGTCTTCAACGAGAAGCCGTTCGTAACCGAGCAGGCCTATCCGGTCAGCCCGGTTGGCACGCTGTTCTTCCTGGGTGTGCGCGCCACCATGTGATGCGCCGCTCTTGCGGATAGCAATGAAAGGCGGGGCAGCGCAGGCTGCTCCGCCTTTTTCTTTGCCTCTCTTCGCAGCCCCCGTGGTCGCGATTTAACGAACCTTCACCTCTTCCGCTTAACGCGCGGCAAGTATGAAGCGCGCACGCACCACAATCATCGCCCTCGCCTCGCTCGTGCTGCTAAGCGCGTGTGGGTTGGCGCCCGAGGAGAAGCTGGCAAAAGCCGAAGCAAGCTTCGCGGCCAAAGACTACGCCGCGGCCAAAATCTATCTTGTCTCCGCTCTCAAGGAGAAGCCGGGAGATGCCGAAATGCTGCTCCTGCTCGCTCGCACGCAGATAGCGCTCGGTGACGGCGAAGGAGCATTCGCCTCGCTCCAGCGACTTCCCAAAACCCTTCGTTCGGCAAGCCTGGTCGGTGAGGCCGAGATGTTGCGCGGCAGGTACGCCGCCGCGATCGAGGCGATCGGCGAACCGGAAACAGCCGACGAAGCCCGCGTGGCCGCGCTTGCCCATTTGGCCATCGGTGATCTCGACACAGCGAAGGGGGTCATTGCCCAGGGCGAAAGGCTCGAAGGCGACAAGGCAGGTCTTCTCGCCACGCTCGCGCGGATCCAGATCGGCGAAGGCGATCTCGATGCCGCTCGCGCAACGGCGGACCGCGCCCTCGATGCGAACCGAAATTCTCTCGACGCGCTGCTCGTCTCCGCGCGGGCGCACTACGCTGCCAATGATCTCCCATCCGCGCTGTCGGCCTATGAGAAAGCCGTCAGACTGTACCCGCAGAGCTTCGCTGCCGCGCTTGGCCATGCCGCGACACTTGGAGACTTAGGGCAGCTCGAAAAGGCTCGTGAAGGGCTAGAGCGTCTGGAAGAGATTGCACCGGAGGTCATCGAGGTCGCCCACCTCAAGGCCCGCATCGCGCTTGCGGAAGGCGATTGGGAGCACGCGCGTGAGCTGTTGCAAGCCCGCGAGGCGGAGTTGCGCGAGAATCCGTCTCTGCAACTCACCTACGCAACCGCTCTGCTGCGCGTCGGACAGGCATCGCAGGCGCGCGCCTGGCTCGAACCGCTCATCGAAGATTTCCCGGCATCGCGCGAACCGCGCAGGCTGCTCGCCGAAGCCCAGCTCGCGTCGGATGATCCCCGTGCCGCGCTCAATACGGTTCGTGCGCTCGCCGAGCGCCCCGACGCCAGGCCTGAAGAACTGTCCATCGCAGCCAAGGCGGCAAGGGCCGTCGGCGATCCGGCTGCAGGACGCTTCGCACGTCGCCTGGGCGAAATTACGCCTGAATGGATCGGGAGTGAGCTCGCCACGGCGGACGCCGCACTGCGCAACCGGCAATGGCACGAAGCGGCTGCAAGCTACGAGGCCATCAACGCCAGAACGAGCGCGCCCAACGCCATGGTCCTCAACAACCTCGCTTTCGCCAAATCGAAACTGGGCAAGCGGGAGGACGCCATCCGTATCGCTCTTGAGGCTGTAAAGATCGCACCCGACCACCCCGCGGTGCTCGATACGGCCGGCTGGCTCTTGGTCGAGACGGGCAAGGATCCGGCGCGCGGACTCAAAATGCTGGAAAAGGCTGCACGGCTAGACCCGGACAACGTAAAGATCGCCCAACATCTGGCAGCGGCAAAGCGAAGCTAGTCATGTGCAAACGGGAAGGGCCGCCTCCGGATCGATCCCCATTCGATCCGATGGCGGCCCCGAAGACTGAACCGGAGAAGGTTCAGCGAAAATCAGGAACAGGCAAGCTGACCCGTTGTCGGCAACGGTGCGGTCGGTCGACGACGTACAAGTCCGAATCCAAGAAGCGCCATCGCGAATAATGCCAGCATTCCGCCCGGAGCAGGCACCGGTGTGCCGCCGCTTGTGCTTCCACCGGTTGATGTGCTGCTGACCTGCTGGCCGCTGGCTGATGAAATGTGTCCGGCACCGCTCACCGACTGATAACGAACGAAGAAGTCGTCGAGAGTCAGGCTGGTCGGTGCGGAGTGGAATTTGAGCGATAGCGAACCGCCACCGCTTTCGCCTGCGAACAGACCGCCTCGGTTGCCAGCGCAAGAGCCGCTTCTTGCGGCCTTGAAACACACATCGACTTTGCCGATCCCGTTCGGATAGTTCCGGTCGGTCTTGACGGAGCTGTATGCTCCGGTCGAGCGCGCGCGCCGGATTTCGGGGTTTGTGTCGAAGGCAAAGCTCGAAATGCGCGCATTGACCCCCGAATTGCTCGTATTCGTAACCTGATAATCGAACGTGTAGGTCGAACCATTCACGCCCGTGAGGGTAAATATCGTCTGCGCGCTTAGCCCTTCGACAGTACGACCATTCGCGAAGCCATCGTAATCAATGGTGAAGCTCTCTCCGACTTTGCTCGAATCGAGCATGATCGGTTCAGCGAGAGCCGGTGCCGCAGCGGTCGCGGCTGCAAGGGCGAAGGCCACTCCTATATGCTTCAGTGTCATCGTTTTTCCGTCAAATGTCCCGATGGAATTGTTTAACGAAAACAATGCAAACCGCGTGCCAAGCGGCCTTGCGCGCCAGATGCGAAGGTTAACGAGCTCGCAGGATGTCAAAAATCCCGACGAATTACGGGTCTGCCAATCCTTCCCTGCCAGTGAGCGGCTGGTGAAAAGGAAGCACCATTTGCCCGCGGTCTTACGCCCGTTCCTCCGAAGCTTCCGAAGCCCGGGAAATTCTTGAGAAGATCAATCCACCGATCCCCCCGGCAATAACCTGCGAGAGAAAGCCCAATGTCGAGCGCGCTCCGCTTATGGGGACTGTCTGGAATTGCGCATACATCAGCCCGAGTGTCATGGCTATTGCGGCGGCACCGGCCACGGGAAAGGCAAAACGCGACAAACCGGGCAGGAAACGCTTCACCAACGCCGCGATCAGGAACCCAACAAGAAATGCCACCAGGATGATGACAAAGTAGAGCAGCATGTTGGATACATCGAAGGCGGTCATGTTGAGCCGGTCCTCAAAGCTTACAGGCACACCATGCGCGGCAAGAACGAACTGCGAGTTGGCCACGACCGCCAGGACATAAGTGCCAAGAGCCGCGACGAGCAAAGCAGTAATCCAGCGAACAAACCTCATCACATTCTCTCCCTGCCGCGCGCGAGACTAGATGCTTCCATCGCCGGATCAAGCCTCTGGAGGCACGGTGGACAAATCGCCCGGGCAATCTGATAACAAGAGTAATCCTGATGGCCTGAGGAATTTCGATGCGGACAATTTCGATCACCCTAGCGATGGCGGCGGCTGGATCGCTCTTGGCGTCCTGCTCCAATCAGGGAGCGTCAGAACTAGGCGAAAAGACGAGCGAGCTTGCCGGAAGGGTGGAAGCAGGTCCGGTAAACTACACTCTCGAAACGGCGGCCGATGGCCTTGATCATCCGTGGTCGATCGCCTTCCTCTCCGATGGCGCCATGCTGGTGACCGAACGCACCGGTGCGCTTTTGCTCGTAGGAAAGGACGGCTCGAAACAGACCGTCCATGACTTCAACACCAACGGGGAGTTCCCGAGAGTCCACTTCGGCGACAGCATCCAGGCAGGCGTGTTCGACGTGGTCCTGCATCCCTATTTCGAAGAGAATGCGCAGGTTTATGTCTCCTATGCCGGCTTGGTGGAGGATGGAGAGAACACTCTCATACTGATGCGTTTCAGGTATTCCGATGATGAAGGCGGGCCGCGGCTGGTGGATGGCGAGCTGATTTTCGCCGCGTCGCCAAGCCGCGTTCAGGGCAATCACTACGGCGGACGTTTCATCTTTCTGCCCGACGGAACCTTGATGATGCCTGTTGGCGACGCATTCCATTTCCGCGAAGAAGCGCAGCAACTGGACAACCATTTCGGCAAGATCATCCGCTTGAACGATGACGGCTCCGTGCCGAGCGACAACCCATTCGTCGATGAAGAAGGCGCTTTACCAGAAATCTGGTCATACGGTCATCGCAACCCGCAGGGGATCATTCTCGCAGCCGATGGACGGGTGCTCGAGAACGAGCACGGCCCGGCCGGGGGCGATGAAATCAACGAAATCAAGCGAGGCGCCAATTATGGCTGGCCGACGGTCACCTATGCGCTCGATTATTCGGGTGGACGCGTTTCTCCCTATGAAGCTCTGGATGGGACAGAGCAATCGCTCGTCCATTTCACCCCATCGATCGCTCCGTCGGGCTTCGCGCAGTATTCTGGGACAGTGTTTCCTGACTGGAGAGGCGACCTGTTTCTATCCGCACTCGCGCTCAAACATGTCCGGCATATTGACATGAATGCCGACGGTTCGTTGGGTAAGCAGCAGGAGCTTTTCGGCGAACTCGACGTGCGCTTCAGGGATGTCCGTTCCGGCCCCGACGGATTTCTCTATCTCCTGACAGAGGAGCCAGACTCGAAAAGCAGGATCATCCGCGTTTCGCCAAGTACCAGTGCTGCCAATCAAGCGGCGGATTAGGCGTTGCAACGCCGCGATCCACTAAAAAAGGATGGTGCGCTTACGGGACTCACATTTCTCGTCTAAAATACTGATAAATCAGTAGGTTCAGTGAGTGCCTTTTGTTCATGCCCCCAGCCATGCCCCCACCAAAATTTGTGGAAATGTGAGTCCGGGATTGTGACTCGAACAGGGTATTTCAGAGCCCCTTTATGCACCGGATTCGCCGACAGGGAACACGAAAATTCTGTCCCTGTCGGGCGATCCGGATTTGGCCTCATCTGCATCGATCCTGAAGCCATTCATCGATCTCATGCTCGATCCAGGCAACAGAGCGACCACCTAGGCGAACCGATTTCGGGAACCGGCCCTCGTCCATCCAGCGGTAGACCGTGGACCTGCCTAGGCCCGTCCGATGCAGAACCTCTCGTAGCCTGAGGAACCGTTCGATCTTGGGCCTCTGGGAGCACCCATGATCTGCATCGGCAAGAAACGGCATCGACAATTGCTCGATCTCATTCGCCATGGTCGTCTCCCGCCGAACGGGGTGCAACAAGGCCGAGACGGACGAGCCTGCGGTGATAGGCATCAACCACCAGATCGCGCAAATCGGCTTCGGGATGGTACGTAAGCAACGCATCCAGCGCGACCGTGATGAAGATATTCTGACGCACAGGATCGGTGGCAGGCGTGCGTAAGTCCGCCTCCATATCGCGCATCCATGCATCGTGAATGCAGTCGCCAACCACGATGCTGCTGCTGACCCCGCGCTCACGCGCCTTGGCCTTTATCCAGTCGTCAACTTGAGCGGTTACGTAAGTTTGTAAGCAATAATTCCTTTTCATTTATCCAAGCTCCTTGTGTTCAAAGAACCTGGCTCACCCTTCGGAAGGCGACGACCAATCTAAGTCGCGGCCTGCCTGTAGGAAAATGAAAAGTTCATCAGTGATTTCAACAGCCTGGATGTCTCTGACTTACGACTGACTTGCGAATCCAAATCGTAAATCACGTTCAAGTTAGAAGATGCACACCCCGAAAATGACGTCCAAAGCCATGATATTTAACAGGAAATCTCGGCGGCACCGCTGCGTACGGTGTGCCTGTCAAGTTCCAATGTGCGCGGGTGGTGCCGGTCTCCTGGGCTGACTGATCAAGGGAAGCATTTGCCCAATTTACGATTGGAGCGTGAGCAACAGCTCTTAATTGGGGCGTGCGAGGAAACTGGTAGCGGTCAACTCGACATGTTCCTCCAGCGGCGGCCTGATCGCGAAGGCCTTCGGCTCCCGCGCGAAGTTCCAAATTCTGACAAGATGCCAGTCGTCTCGGCGCGCATCTGCCACTGCCAATTCATTTCGCGAGATATGAAAGGGTGTGCGCTCCCAGCCATTGGTCGTCTTCACCTCAATCAACCTCTCGCGCCCATCCGTCTCGAAGCTGGCGACATCGTATCCATAACCGTCGCCGTCCTGAACTGCCGTCCAGCGTACCCTATCGGCTAGGTCATCACGGCCTGCTTGCCGCAAGTTGTTTTGCTCATGTTGGAGTACGATCTCCTCACCAGCCTTGCCCAATGCACGATTGCGAGCATCCCGTTCGGCAACGTCATACTTCCGTCCGATGGCTGCGATGAAGTCCGGGTCGATAGGCGGCGGCTCATTGCGCTGCGTCGGCGGCGGCCCAATCCAAAGCGCTGGCGTTTCGGTTACACGAGATTGTTTGATTAAGTGCTGTTTGGGAGCAAGCCACTCGGGCTTGGAATCAAGCCACCTTAGCACCCCATCGACTAGCGCATTCTGAAAGTTTGCGGCGGGCTTATAGCCTTCAATCCAAGGCTGGCCGAGACCTAAAAGGACCGCGCTTATGTTCTGGTGCTTGAATTCAATCGATCCCCGGCTGCGAGAGACAACACCCTGCAAGGCGCGATTGTGTTCTGCCTTATTGAAAGCCTTTCCGCCGAGCTCGTCCCATAGCATCGCGAAATAATCTGCGACGATCAGATCAATTTCGGTGTCGCTCCATGCGTCTGACAAGTGGGAACCTCCACCGCATTTTCTAGCGAAGAGTGACAGGAATCCCAAAACAAACTTGTTTGTGACTGTTCGCGCAGACCAGCCCATGAGGCACGACATCATAGATGGGTTGCATCAAGGTGCCTTCGTAGGGCTACATCGTTCAGAAACAATCGAACAAGAAGTTGTGCGGAACCCACGATTTGGTCGGAAGAGCTCACTCGAAGAAAAGTCTCTTGCAAACGAATTCTGTGAGGCACTTGCCCAGCAGTTGAGTAGCGCCTCGGTTATAGATCAGCAGACCAACCCGCATCCAGATTTGAATCGAGGCAGCCGAGTGCTAGGTGTTGGTGATCAGACATTCGCTATGGAGTGTATCGTTGCTGTTTGACCCGCTAGCGAGAACAATTGAAGCCTATGACAAGCTCTCCGCTAAATACAGCGAGCAATGGTTTGAATCTGATGTAATGCTGCCTTTTCTCGAAGCATTTTCGAGCCACCTAAAAGAGTTTCCTTTGGTATTGGACGCTGGTTGTGGCTCCGGCCGAGAAGTAAAGTATCTGACCAGCAGGGGGATCGACTGCGTCGGCGTGGACCTAAGCCTTCAAACGATTAAGCGCGCGCGAATGAACGTACCGTCGGGTAACTTTCGCGTAATGGATCTAAGACGGCTTGAATATCCCGACAGCCTTTTTGACGGTGTTTTGTGCGTGGCAGTTGTCCACCACCTTTATGACAGGGACTTTCGAAAAGCTCTTCTGCAGATCGGGCGAGTAACCCGGGCAGGTGGCATAGTCGGTGTAACAATAAGAATTGGGGAGGGTTTTCGAAAGGACGGCTTCGGTCGCTTCATGACCTTTCGAAATGAACGAGACGTAGAGGATGCTTTGCGGTCGCACGGCTTCACAGTACTTGAGTCCAGCTTGTCGAAGGAAGGTGAAGGCCGCGAGTGGCTCCAGCTAATACTTAGAAATGATAAGCCTGAAGATGATCCGCCGATCGAGCTCTGCGGATTCTGCCCTGGTGATCTATTCCTAAAAGAGAATAGGCTGGTTGGTGCCCCGGTTGCTGCTGGCGTGCTTTGGGGAGATGACAAGTTCTATGTCACCCTGGATGTCTCGCCCCTAGTGGAGGGGCACCTGCTGCTTTGCACTAGAGAACACACACTAGCGACACTGGGCACTCAACAAAATCTGAATAGATTGGCGGATCACAAAGCACAGATCGATGATGTGCTTAAGCGCGCTTTCAATCGCCGTCCGATTTTCATGGAGCATGGCACACAGCCATCCGAAAGCACGCGTGATCCCTGCATTGAGCATGCGCACATTCATGCGCTGCCCTTACAAAATGAGCTAAGGACTCGGATCGAGAAGAGGATCGGCAAGCTTACTCCATACCGAAATATCGAAAATGCGGATCGCGCTGCTCGCATGGGAGAATATATTTCGTACGAAAGTAAGCGCGGCGTGATATTTGTCCGGCAAGAAGGGGTGGCTGACTTACCCTCCCAATTCTTCCGCCTTGTTGTTGCTGATGAGTTGGATGTCGAGAACTATCATTGGATAGCAACGAAGGATTCCAGTGACAGCAAGGCACGCTTCAAACGTACCTTGGACTTGGTTATTGGAGTTTTGGACCACGAGATCTCATCAAGAGAGATTGTATCAGACATCCCTCAATCTCTAAGGCAAATGCTCGCATCTCTTGATGACGAAAAATCTGGTGAGCCCAGGCCATCGAAGACAGCGGCAAGAATGCTTGAACGCCTTGAGAAGGACAACTCTGAGAAATCATCCGGAACGCTAACTCTTTCAGATCTCGGCGAACGCCGAATCATCGAAGAAGTATTGACTCCATTTTTCGACGGAAATCGACGGGGACAGAGGTATCTGGGAGACGATGCCGCGGTATTCCCTTGGCACTCTCACAACCTCCTTGTGACAACGGATCATTGTCCAAAACCGCTCTTTTTCCGATTGGGCATCGAATCCTACTTTGCGTATGGCTGGCTGAGCGCGATTATATCGCTAAGTGACATCGGCGCTATGGGTGGTCGACCGAGAGCGCTTTTGCTCAATTCCGAAATGCCGAATGATATGCCGGTCAAAGACTTCGTCTCCTTCGTTGACGGCCTCGCTTTTGCATCGAACCTATATGATGTGCGAGTGATCGGAGGGAACATAAGAGAAGCCAAGGAGTTCAGCGCTGCAACCACCGTCATCGGTGAACCAGCATGTGAGGGACCCGTCTTACGAGATGCTGCTGAGATAGGTCACGCTGTGTTCGCTGTAGGAGAAATGGGTTTATTCTGGGCTGCGATCCTTGAGCGAGCAAACAATTTGCTCCTGCCGCTTGAGAATCATCACGAATTGAATGCCGGACTACTTTTCCCGGAGCCGAAACTCAGAGCGGCTCATCAACTTTCTGAAGCTGGAATACTTGGGGCAGCAATGGATGCTTCTGACGGGCCGACCCAAGCCATTAAGACCCTAGCTCAGGCCAACTCATGCGACATAGTTTTGGATTTGCAAGACGTTGAAGTTAATCGTTCTGTTGAACTCGTAGCCGGCCACCTTGATATCGACCCATTGGTGCTAATGTTCTCGTGGGGCAATTTCGAATTGATTTTCACAGCTCCGGAAGATGCGATTTATGAAATGGATCCTCGGACCTTGTCTGACTTCAGTATTACGAGAATTGGATATGTGAAGAAGGGTTCCGGGAAGGCCAAGCTCAAGAAAGGGCGAAAAACTGTAGAATTGCCGCAATTAGCACCTGATCGATTTGATCTTTCATCGGGTGTCAGTGGGATTGCCGAATATGAGGCAATTCTTCGCTCGACAAGGTTCAGAGATTGAAAGTCATTGCCACGATCGGCCCGGTTTCAGCTGCTCACATTGAGGAGATGATCTCACTTATGCAGCTCGACTTTCGGCTCACCTTTTCGTTCGGAACACCTGAGTTACAACTCTCAAGGGCCAGGCAGATTAGAAGGGCTGCTGAGGCAGCCCAAAAAACTGTCGCCGTTTGGGGATCGCTTTCAGGCCTCACACATCGGATCGGGAAGATATTCTCAGCTGGACATGAGACGGTTCTCCAAGTCAAAAAATTCACACCTCTCTGCGTCCTCGAAGCCGATGAAGTCGACTTGACCAAGCTGAAGGCACTGCCAATCCCGAATTTGTCCCAAATGCAACTGAAGGAAGGGGACCGATTGATCTATGGAGATCACCAATGTGAATTCACGGTAGGCCCGGTAGTCGATGGCACCAGATTTATTACACCAACGTCATCGCAAGCCATAACCGGAACGAGAAGCATCTATCTCGCAAACGACCGCACCGATGCTAGCAGCCCAATAATTCACCTAAGGGAGGAACTAAGAGCAATCCAACAAAACGGAGACATCTTTGACGGTGCCATTTTGCCCGACGTTACCAGCAGAGATTTTGCCATCGAACTGATCGCGGCATCCAGTGAAGGGGACCAGTCGCTCGCAATTGGAAGTTCAATCGAACGGGCCCTTCCCGAGCAGTCGTTTGTCGAGATACTCGAGGCGTCGCGCTTCGTTATTCTGGACCGAGCAAAGATCGCGCTAAACTCCGGCATGGAAGCCATGCCTTTAATTGTTCAGTCAATGGTCAATGCCGCTGAAGGGCAGGCGGACAAGATATTTATCGCTTCACATATCGCAACAACTGTCAGCCAAGGCAGTCGTCAAGTTCTCTCATCAGCGGAGATTTCCGATCTTTGGCATCACAAGAAGTCCGGCGTAGGTGGGGTCGTCCTCACGGAAGAAACGGCGGTCGATGCAGAATTCTTTCAAGCCCTGCGAATGATGAGCGCGTTTCTCGACGCTAATGCTGATTCTCGATCACGATAACCTTTGCACTTTCCTCAAGTTGACTGTTGCTGTCCTTAGGACTCAGCATCTCCCCGGTGAAGAAGAGTGATGCGTAGATCAGCAACGCTCCTATTATGAAGAACAGCGCGCTAAAGCACTTCAATACAAAAAATCCTGTCTTAGGCTTATCGAGCCCTTCAAATGCGAACGTCTTGATCAGTAGCCGCTCCATGATCTGCCTCACTCGCCAAGCAATCGCGATCAACACGAAATTCGAGAGACCAGCAAACGCCAGTAAAAGCCTCTTGATCTCGACCGCCCCGTCAAAAGCAATCACGGCTGCCCCAATCCCCCCGGTTATTGTTATCGCAAAAAAGGGAACTCGCCAAAAAACGGTTTGAAGCGATCTAAAATCTTCGCACCACTGGTTAAAGATCTGGATCTCTTTCTCGCTACCGTTCGTCATTGAAAATCCCCCAAACGCAGATCCACCAACTGCCAATTTACATCACAGACTAGAGAAATGCTTTTAAGATGGTGATACCCGACACAAGCGCCCAATAGTTATCGATCTTTACGAAATAGCATGTTCCAAATGCGTCGTTAACTTACATCCATTGTGCAAGCGCATGAAAAACTGTGGGGGCTGAAAATTGAGGCGCATGCTGCGAGCCTGAGCCAATCCGACCGGATTCTCTAAGGTCTGAACTTCGTTCAGAAGCAGTGCTGTCGCCTCACGACGATTCTGCAAGTAAACGTCAAACTCAGACTTAGTGATCGCCAGTTGCTTCCCGTGTCGTCTCCAAAGATCGGACACTGGAAGGGTCTCGGAATCTCTCAGCTCGCAAACGGCAGAAATGGTTGCAACAGGCGACTTACAGTAAAGCCAAATCCTGGAGCCAGGTGCAATCCTAGGCGCACGCCTCCGGAGCTCCACGGTTTTTTCCCCGGACACAATACTGTCGTAGAAGCGAGGCTCGATCGATATAAGCACGTCGTTATTTGCCAAGAGTAGGCCTTCCTTCACTGAGTAGTGAGTGCGCTGCTTTCGGCGTTATCGCCTTTGTTGTCACAAGGTTCGCTCCGTCCCAGCAGCCCAGCTCAGATAGCCTACTTTTCGGCACTATATCCTTAAACAACATGATCGTGTCGATGTCGATGAGCGTCTTGAGCCGTCTCCCACCTTCCCGTCTGATTTCCGAAGTTGGGACCACTCCTCGGTCCATACTCACTGCGTCCGCCTCTTCTCGCGGAATGGTGTAACGCCCAAGTATCCGGGCAACAGCGATCACAGCTTTACGCCCCCCTTCTTTGCCCGATTCATAAAAGAATATGAGCCCCCCATCTGGGATGACCGGATAGCTGCCGCCAATATAGGCCTTTTCAAACTTGATCGCCGCTTTGCGGTGGTCAAGAAAACTTGGTTGGACGCCTCCGCCAAACAGCTCTTCCGCATAGCTAGGACGAATTGGCTGAAGGATGGCAGGCCTTTGATTGGTGTACACCAGTGTTGGACCAAATAGATCTTCAAATTCCTCTAGACCTACGCGTCTTTCTCGACCGCTCGCATCTACAATATTCAACGGCCAGTCTGGACCCGACGCGCCTGTCCCCTCGATTGACACGCCGGTTGCAGTCCTGATGCCCTCCGCCAAGACCTTCCAATCTCCGGGGAGTAAGAGTCGTCCGATTGATATCTTCCTCAAGACCCGATCATCTTGATTGCGAGATCGGTCAGCGTGGAAGTGGCTAGAAATCGCGACCTTTTGGAGCAAACGCTGGTTTATTTGAGGCCTTAATCGGAGTACCGCAAAAGCACTGTGACCGACGTCTCGGCAAGCCGTTTGGATCGAATGTCTGATGCACAATTGTGCATCAGGATGGCCTTCATCCGCATATAGATGCAGTTCTCGTTCAGAGCTTGTTGCGGTTGGGCAATCCCATGACGCGAAGCAAACAACTCCTTCTGGGCTGCGGATTAGCACTCTTCTGCGCGGAGCACTGACTGTTCCGCCTGCAAGAACTTCGCGGCGCACCGCATCACTTAGGCTAAAGCGGTCCAAAAGTGCATCGACCTCCTGCCTATAATCTTCAGAGAATCCCAACGCTTCGAACCTCGAGCTTTCTGTTTGAACGCTCAATCTCGGCGGCGCTCCAAACTCTGACTCGAAACTCTGACCGAAAGTGCTCGGAGAGAGGATGCTGAGGCCATATTCAGATTCTAGGGCGTCTGCTGCGCGAAGAATTGCTTTGTCTGAGGTGATGAATCCAGCAGCTCTCTCCTCGATCGCAGTCGCCAAGTGACGGAGATCAGCAATATCATTGGACTTGAGAGTGTGCTGATTTGCCTTCTCAGGAAACACAAGTGGGTGAAGTCGACTGCAGATTGCCGACAACACCTGAGGTGCGGGAAGCTTCAACATCGGGATCGATCGACAAAACTCGAGAGTTGGGTCTGGCGATCCGGGTCGTGTGTGCCTTTCGAGTTCGGCCAAGATCTCCTCGCTGATAGCGAGCTTAATGTCATTCTCTAACGACGCACCAATTACCCTCTTTGCCACTTCAGACCGTGGTCGGCTCTTGGTCACATCGAAGATAACATTCAGGTCAAGAACATATCTCGGGGCGTGTTGCGTACGCCCAAAGTGAATCGCCAACCCTGGCTGATTCACTGCCACTCCCTGAACGAAGCTAAAGAGGTTCGGCGTTGATAGTTCTCGGGCGCGAATGTTTATCTTGCGCTTCTTCGACTTACCCCCTGCCTTGGTGTTGACGACATCAAAGCCCGCTTTTTCATAGAAACGATTGGCCTCTTTGAGATCCTCGGCGACATTAGCCACAACACTGAGAAAGCCCCTCTGTTCTAGTCTCCCAAAGACCGTGCCGAGTAGCTTCTTCCCAACCGCTTCACCGCGAAATTGGGGCGCAACATAGGTTTGGAAAATCTTGGCTTCAGGGAGTACGCCACCGTAAAGGCAGTATCCGGCCAAGCGGCCTTGCTGATCAACTGCAATGACTGCACGCTGTTGCTCGACGAACTCCAGATATGCGGCTGGCGGCAAGAAGCCGAAAGAGTCTCTCTCTGAGTCAGCTGCTATCCTAATCTCGTCAACGTACGGATAAAGATCAGCACGAGTACTCAGGATTTTGAATTCCATCAAATGCCGCCCCCAGTGCGTTAGAAGCTAGGTAGAAAATGCTCTCTTGAACAATAAGTAGCCGGAGAAGCGGCACTTCGACAATTATTTCCGAGCTCTATTTGTGATCACGCATTCAGGCAGAACATATTGAGTCGTCCTCTTCTGCGATTGTCCATCCCAGAAGTTAGACAATTTGATCGCGACTGGTTTAACTGAATCGAGCCGACCCAAATCCGCAATGGTGTGAAACGCAAGGACCGCTGCTCCAGAACCGTTAGCGATTATCTGGTGATTGGAAATGTCAGATCAGCCATGCCTCAAGAACGTGCGGCTAGGTGTAAGCGCACGCTTCTACTCTCCCCTCTCGGCTGTTTCATTGCACGCCTCCAACATGACTTGTCCTAGCGAAAGGCAACACCTTCGCACCTACCTTCAGCTCATCGAGATAGTCGCTCCACCATTGGGCCATCTGCACGCGCTCGTCCCAATAGTTGCCGCGATTATAGATGCCTCTGATCGCGTTGCTGTCGCCGTGCGCGAGGGCTCGCTCGATCGCATCTGGGTGCCACTTCCCGCTTTCATTGAGGAAGGTTGAAGCAGTCGAGCGGAACCCGTGCGCGGTCACCACGTCGGGGCCGTAGCCCATCCGCCGCATTGCCTGGTTGATCGAATTATCGCTCATGAATTTCAGGTGCGATTGCTGAGCGGGAAACATCTTCTCGAAGCCGCCCGTGTGGCAATGCAACTCGCGTAGCAGGAGCATCACTTGGTCCGACAATGGGACTGCGTGAAGGCGTCTTAGCTTTGTCCGCTCGGCGGGTATGTTCCAGATCCTTTGGCCCCAATCTATCTCGGACCACTGCCCCATTCTCATTTCTCCGGGCCTGGTCATGATGTGGGGCAGTAATTGCATGGCAATGCGGACGAGTGGCGTGCCCGTGAACTCGTCGATATCGCGTAGGAGCTGACCGAATTGGTTGGGGTCCAGGATGGCCGCCCGATGCGTCACGATTGGTGTCGCCAAGGCATCACCCAGATGGGCCGCAGGGTCGCTCTTGCAGAGCGAACAGGCGATCCCATGCCGGAACACTCTGCTGGCCAATGCGCGGGTTCTATTGGCGCTCTCGCGGTGCCCTCTTCGTTCGATCTTCTTGAGGCTTTCGAGTACCTCGACCGGCTCGATATCGTTGATCGGACGCCGCCCGATGTCGGGTTCAAGTAGCGAGACATACCAGCGCGCTTTGCGGATGGTTGATTCCGCCTTCCCGCTGTCTTCCATGCGCACTTTGATGAAGTCCTCGGCAACGCTCTTGAAGCTGTTACCGGCATTCATGCGTGCCAGACGCTTCTTCCGTTTGCGTTCAAGCGTGGGATCGATTCCGTCGAGAACCTTGAGCCTTGCCACGTCCCTCCGCTTGCGCGCATCGGCCAGAGAGATGTCCGGCCATGCTCCCAGGGCCATCCGCTTTTCCCTTCCGGCTATGCGAAACTTGTACCGCCAGAGCTTCGAGCCGTTCGGAAACACCTCCAGATAGAGGCCTTTTGAGTCGGTTTTCCGAAATGACACGCTTTTCGGGCGTAACCTACGGATTTCTTGCGCTAAAATCGGCATTTGGGGGCATGACCTTTCTGGCTGGCGTTATGCCCCCTTTCATGCCCCCAAATGGTGATAGACGTGGGGGCATGGCGCGGGACAAAGCG
The DNA here is from genome assembly GCF_009363635.1 of Erythrobacter sp. THAF29. Classification (GTDB taxonomy): domain Bacteria; phylum Pseudomonadota; class Alphaproteobacteria; order Sphingomonadales; family Sphingomonadaceae; genus Erythrobacter. The sequence goes on from NZ_CP045392.1 coordinate 3,116,807, forward strand.
GGAACATCAGAAAGTTACAAATACCCCAAAAACCGCTGAAAATCAACGGTTTCGGGACGATTTGGGAGAAAGCTCTGGTGCCGCTTACGTGACTCGAACACGTGACCCCATCATTACGAATGATGTGCTCTACCAACTGAGCTAAAGCGGCACTCTTTCGCGCATAGCCAGCGCGAGGAATGGAGGCCCGAGCCGGAATCGAACCGGCGTGCAAGGATTTGCAGTCCTCTGCGTAACCACTCCGCCATCGGGCCGAGACCGGCTGCTGATCGCATGATGCAACAGACGGGAGCGCGCGCACTAGCGATTCGCCGCGATAAAGGCAATCCAGCAATCGCAGTCGCGACGCGACAATTCGAAAGCCACCTATCCAAAGCGACACCTTACGCAACGTCAGTCTGGACCCGCGCCTCCGACATCGGCAAATGCTTGCTTCATGACCATCGCCAGCCTGCTCGAACCTGTCACCGGGAAGCCCGGCCCCGTCCGCCTCAGCCGAGCCGAGGACTGGATGCAGGGCCGCACTCTGTATGGCGGCGCTTCCGCGCTTGTCGCGTTCACCATGGCGCAGCGCGCCTTCGGCGATTTGCCGCCGCTGCGCGCTGCGCAAATCGGCTTTGTGGCACCTGTGGGCGAAGAAATCGAACTGAGCGCCGAAATCGTGCGGCAAGGCCGAAACGTCACGCAGGTCCGAAGCGAGATCCAATCCGGTGGCAAGACAGCGCTTACGGCATTCTGGCTGTTCGGTGCAGAGCGAGAGGCCAATGCCATACGTCCTGCCGACGAGCCCGAAGACTGGCCCGGACCACCTGCCGACAACGAGCAGGCAATGAAAGGCCAGGGTCCCTCTTTCATCCAGAACAATTTCGAAGTTCGCTTCGGACAGACGAAGGGCGAGGATCACGGAGCAACCATACGGCGCTGGGCGCGGTTGACCGAAGATCATGACCTGGACCCGGTCAGCAAACTCGTACTGATGGGTGATGTGATGCCACCAGGAGCCATGAGGATCATGCAACGACTGGGGCCGATCAGCTCGATCAACTGGTCGTTCAATGTGCTCGACCCGCACTCCCATTCCGAAGGAGGGTGGTATCTGGCAGAAAATGCAAGCCAGCACGCCGATGCGGGTTATTCATCCGAACGGCTAAGGATGTGGGACAGCAAAGGCCGTCAGGTGCTAGACGGCCTGCAATGCGTGGCCGTATTTGGTTGAGCCTTACACGTCCTCGAAGTTCGGCTTGCGCTTTTCCATTCCCGCCATCACCGCTTCTACCTGGTTTCTCGTGCGCATGATGGCATGCTGCTCGATGCTTTCCTCAAGCAGGATCGCATCGGTGTCGCGCTCCCACATACCAGCCTGAAGCCGCTTCGCTGCGCGTATCGCGTGCGGGTTGCGGTTCGCAATCTCGCTCGCGATGATGGTTGCCCGGTCGAGCGGATTTTCGTCGACATGCGTGGCGAGGCCATAGCGTTGCGCTTCCTCGCCAGTAAACTCGCGATTGGTGTAGATCAGCTCACGCAGGACGTCGTCGCGAACGAGGCCGCGCCACAGCACGTATCCGCCCATGTCGGGGACGAGACCCCACTTCAGCTCCATAATCGCCATGCGCGTTTGCGGGTGAACCACACGGATGTCTGCGCCGCTTGCTATCTGGAGTCCGCCGCCGAAGCACACGCCATGAACCGCAGCGATCACCGGAACCTGCAGCTTGCGCCATTGCATCGCGACCTGCTGGAACTTGTTCGAATTTCCGTAGGTGCGTTCGGTAAGCTCCGGTTCGTCCGGCGACGGAGCGCGCGAGAAGCTCGAAATGTCGAGCCCGGCACAAAATGCGGGACCTTCGCCAGACAGCACGACCGCGCGTAGCCCTTTCATGCGTTGCAACACGGTCCCGGCCTCGATGATACGCGCGAACATTTCGGGATCGAGCGCGTTCATCTTGTCGCCGCGGGTCAGGCGGACCTGCGCGACCCCATCTTCGCCGAGTTCAATCGAAACGCGTTCATTGGCAGGCATGGTTGCGACTTGGGCCATCGGTCTATCCCTTTTGGAAATTCGTTCTGGAGCGCCTCCAGAAATGGCGCAGACGCTGCCCCAAGTCCACCCGCTAGAATTATAATGCGGAAGTGATTCTGCTGCGCTTAGGCAACCGGCCCCTTGCCAAACGAAAAGGCGCTGCCACCGTTCGGAGCATTCAGCAGATATCCGCCCTCGGGATGCGTTACGAGGATGTTGGAGAGACCGAAAAGGTCAAGCTTCGCTCTAACGCGCGCTACGTGTACCGCGACACTGTTGGTTTCGGGCTCGAAATTTATCCGCCAGACATCGGCAAGCAGCTGCTGTTTCGTCATACGCTGCCCTGGTTCTTCAGCCAGTCTCCACAAGAGCTCGAATTCGCGCGGGTGCAGTCCAAGCCAGCGGTCTTCTACCCGGCCGTCGCGATGAAAAAGGTCGAGCGTCACATGGCCCGCTTCGCGAAAGCGAGGGATAAGGGCATCGCCGTCCGGAAAGACAGTATAGGCAGCGTTCGAATTCAAAGGTTTCCTCCCGCGCGCATCGAATAGACGGCGCTTTCGGTAATTATCAGGTGGTCGATCAGTTCGATATCGAGCGCGACGGCGATCTCTTTCAGGCGACGCGTCGACACGATGTCCTTGGCCGAGGGCCGACAGTCACCCGAAGGATGATTGTGAGCGATGATCAGCCCGTTCGCCCCGACGGAAAGGGCCTTGGCGAAGAGGTGTCGCATGCGCACCGACAAGGCGGCGCTTCCGCCTTCACCAAGAGTAGCGTCAGCAAGAAAGGCGCGTCGATCGTCGACGAATATCGCGTGAAATCTTTCGCAGCCTTGCGGAGCCGCAAGCACCGTCCGGCGAAGATAGGCGATCATCGCAGAAACCCGCGCCTGCTGCGGATCCAGCGGTTCCTGGCGAGCCTTGTCGAGCACAGTTGTCATGACTGGCTCTTCAGGATGTCAGGCGGCTGCTTTGGCCCGAAAGGATATGGCAAGGGCACACGCCAATCGCGGTACTGGCCGTATCGCTTTTTGCGGCGGATATGCAGCATAAGCCCTACGGCCATGAAGATCAGCTGGAAATAGGACGGACCGATAACCAGGATCGCGTAGGCGAGCGGCGTTATGACATCGACGATACCGCTGACCATGTGGGCGGCGAGCGCGACGACCTGAAACCCAGCCACCCAAAGCGGATAGCTGCGGTTCGCGTTGAGCGCGACAAACATAAATAAGGCGAGTGCGACAAGGTCCAGCCCGACGCGCACGATTGTGCTACCGCCAAACATAAGGGGTGAGTCGGTGAGGATTTCGAACGCCGTCAGTGGAACGGTGAAGATCGCCACGAATACCACAGCCAGAATCTTTTCGGGAGCACCTCCCCAACGCAGCGCAGCGATCAAGAGCACGAAGCTCAAGATACGCTGCGCCTCGACGCGATATTCAATGACAAGATCGAACATCGCCGGGAATCGCCTCAGGCGATCTCTTCGATCTTAGCCGCTGTCTCATCCTCGAAGAATGCGCCTTCGGTTTCGGTGGGAATGTTTTGATCCCCAGCCATCTTCTCGCGCGCGACCTTGCTGAGTTCGTCATGGACCCGCAGCAGGCTGGTGGACATTGCCATGGCCTGGCTTTCAGCCTGGTTGAGGCGCATCAGCGCACGTTGGCCAGTGTGCACCTCGACCCCCGGATTCTGGCGGGCTGCAAGCATCGCCTGGCGCAGGCGGGCAAATGCGATCATCGATTCATCGGCGAGCGCTTCAGCTTCGCGGACCAGTTTTTTGAGATTGTAAGCGTCGGCAGTCATACGGTCAGTCATCGAAAAACTCCTCACCCGCCCCTGCTCAGGAGGAGGGCTTTATGTCTTCCACGGGGACGCGCGCCCTGCCGTCCATTGCCTCGCTGACTGCAACCGCAGCCGTGACCGAAAGAATCACTGCGGCGAGAATGCCGAACGCGATCCCGATGATGGCCGCGAGGCGGAACAAGACAGCGTGTTCGCCGTCGAGCACCCCGGGGACGACCTTCGGTTCGCCTGGCCGAAGCCATGGCGCCTTTTCGATAAGGGGGAGAACGTCGCTCATGACGAGCTCTCCCTGGTCGACCCGGAGCCCATCTAGACCCGCCAAATCGTGATCGGGGACCTGACTTTTACTGTATACAGTTTCGGTTAAGCCCTCTTGAGGAGCTTTAACCCCGGCCTTTTCTCCTGATTTCTCAGCATCCTGCTCCTGTTCTGAATCAGGCAAGGTGGCGCGATATTGCTCGACCAGTTCGCCGAGGCTTTCCGCCTTGAAGATATCCTTAAGGGCCCGGATGTGCTGATTGATCCGGGTTTCGGATACACCGAGTTCCTGCGCGATCACCTTGATCGGCATTCTGCGGTCGATTCGTTCCATCACGGCACGCTGCCTTTCGGTCAGCGGCCGCGCCGCATGCGGCGGCATGGCGCCCTCCATTCAGTCCTTACCCAACACCATTGGTTAATGCATATTATACAACTTTGCTCCCAAAATATCAGGGCAACTGCTTAGTCCCTGAGAAACAAAGCTTAGTACTTCATGCATTCACACCGACCGACGATAGATAACGTTTTATATTGCGCGCAGCCTGTCTCAATCGTTGTTCGTTCTCGACCATCGCGATACGAACAAACCCTTCCCCCTCTTCGCCATATCCCACACCGGGGGCAACAGCGACTTGGGCTTCGGTCAACAATTGTTTAGAAAATTCAAGGCTTCCCATGCTTTCCAGCGCAGGAGGCAGAGGCGCCCAGGCAAACATCGATGCTGGCGGAGCGGGAACTTCCCAACCCGCTCGGCCGAATGCCTCGACCATGACGTCGCGGCGCTTCTGATACAGTTCGCGATTGCTCTCGACGATATCCTGCGGTCCGTTGAGGGCAGCGCAGGCCGCCGCCTGGATCGGAGTGAAAGCGCCGTAGTCCAGATAGGATTTCACACGCGTAAGCGCCGCAATCAGCTTCTTGTTGCCGACCGCAAAACCCATCCGCCATCCGGCCATCGAATAGGTCTTGCTCATGCTGGTGAATTCGACCGCGACATCTTTCGCGCCTTCCACCTCCATGATCGAACGGGTCGGATTCCCGTCGTAATAAAGCTCGGAATAGGCGAGGTCTGACAGCACCCAAACCTCGTTGTCGCGCGCCCATTCGACCAGACGTTCGTAAAAAGCGAGATCGACTGTTTCGGCGGTTGGGTTCGACGGATAGCTCACAACCAGTACACTGGGGCGCGGAACGGTGAAATTCATCGCGCTCTCTAGCGAACGCCAATATTCCTCGTCCGGCGTCGTCGGAACAGAGCGGATTGTCGCGCCAGCAATAATAAAGCCGAATGTGTGGATCGGGTAAGAAGGGTTGGGTGCGAGCACTACGTCACCGGGAGCGGTGATCGCATTGGCAAGGCTTGCCAGACCCTCTTTCGAACCCATCGTGACGACCACTTCGGATTCCGGATCGAGATCGACCCCGAAACGCCGTTCGTAGTAATTGGCCTGCGCGCGGCGCAAACCGGGAATGCCTTTCGACTGGGAATAGCCGTGGGCGTCGGGCTTGCGCGCGACCTCGCACAGCTTGTCTATGACATGCTGGGGTGGCGGCTGGTCAGGATTGCCCATGCCAAGATCAATGATGTCCTGTCCCGCCTGGCGCGCCGCGTGCCGCATCGAGTTGACCTCTGCGATCACATAAGGCGGCAGCCGCTTCATGCGGTAGAATTGTTCGTCCATCGCGATCCCTACCCCGGGGTTCCTCCAAGCCGAGCCGTGGATCCAGTTTCACGGGAGTCAGCGCGTTCAGCTTAAGCGATTAAAGGTCGAAGTGGGAAGCGCAATTCGCTAAACCAGCGTCAAGAAATCGCCAGCCGCCAGGCTCTGCAGCATGTCATTCGCGATTAAGGGATACGGACACACGATGGCTAAGGACGACAGCTCGAACCCTTTTGCAGGCGCCGAACCTTTGCGCGCATTCTTCGACATGCAGGGCGAGGCAATGCGCGAAATGTTCGGTCAGGCGATGCCGGGTGCAGCCATGCCATCTGGCGAAGGCATGGCTGCGGGACTGAAGGCGATGATGCCCGAAGGCCTAGATGCCTCCGACCTCGGTGAATGGGCCAAGGCGAGCGCAGAGCTGCAACAGATGTGGCTCGAATTTGCCGGGCATCAGGCAAAAAATGCCGCCAGGCAGGCGACAGAAGGCAGGAACCTTCTCGATCCAGCGCAATGGCTGCTCATTTCGCAGAGCATGGTGCAGCAACTGCCGGGCGGCGCATTCGATGCGCAGGCCAAGCTCGCGCAGGATTCGCTCGCGTTATGGAAAGGCGTATTCGAGCGGTTTGTCGGAGGCGCCGGCGCGGGTGAGAGCGAACAAGAGAGTGCTCTCCCCTTCAAAGATCGCCGCTTCGCCGATCCGGCCTGGCGCGAGCACCCGGCATTCGCGCTGCTGCACCAGACCTACCTGATGCTCGCGCAATACTTCCGGGAATCGGTCAAATCGATGAAAGGCATCGACAAGGAAAAGCGAAAGCAATTGGAGTTCGCAGTCAGCGCGCTTTCCGAAGCTATGAGCCCCGACAATTTCCTTTTGACCAACCCGGTCGTCCTGAAACGTACGGTTGAGACCAAGGGACAGAACCTGGTGCGAGGGATGCAGCACCTCATTAACGACCTCAAGCGGGGTCAGCTAACCCACACCGATCCCGATGCTTTTACGCTCGGTGAGAACCTTGCGGCTACGCCGGGCAAGGTGGTGCATGAAACACCGATGTACCAACTGGTGCAGTACAGCCCTTCGACCAAGGACGTATACGAAGTTCCGCTGGTGATCTTCCCACCTTGGATCAACCGCTTCTACATCCTCGACCTCACGCCCGAGAAAAGCTTTATCAAATGGGCCGTGGATCAGGGCCTCACCGTCTTCGTGGTCAGTTGGAAGTCGGCCGACGAGACTATGGCCGATGTTGTGTGGGACGATTACATTCGCTCTCAGATCGATGCGATCGACCACGTTCGTGAGCGGTTGAAGGTCCCGCATGTTCACACGATCGGCTATTGCGTGGCCGGGACTACACTAGCCGCGACGCTCGCGATCCTTGCCCGACGAAATGAGGCCGACAAGGTCAAGAGCGCGACCTTCTTCACTGCTCAGGTCGATTTCGAGAAGAGCGGTGAGCTCAAGCATTTTATCGACGACGGGCAGCTCGACATGATCGCCCAGCTTTCGCCCAAGGGCTATCTTGACGGGCGCTATCTCGCCGCGACCTTCAATGCGCTGCGTGGCAAGGACCTGATCTGGAACTACGTCGTCAACAATTACCTGCTGGGCGAGGACTATCCGGCCTTCGACCTGCTGCACTGGAACGGCGACGTCACCAATTTGCCGGCCAAGTGGCACAACGATTACCTGCGCGATCTCTATCGCGACAACAAGCTCGTTGTGCCGGACGCACTTTCTGCCGACGGAACGCCTATCGACCTCACAAAGGTCAGAACGCCAAGCTTCGTTCAAGCGGGGCGAGAGGATCACATCGCGCCTGCCGAAAGCGTTTGGCGGATTACAGAGCACTTTTCTGGTCCGCTGGAGTTTCTTCTTGCCGGCTCCGGACACATAGCAGGCGTGGTCAATCCACCGACCGCCAACAAATACCAATATTGGGTGGGCGACAGCGCTGCGCCCTCGCTCAAGGCATATGTCGAGAGCGCCGAGGAGCATCCTGGCAGCTGGTGGCCACACTGGCTTGAATGGCTGCAACGGCAGGATGACAAGAAAGTCCCCGCGACCAGCAAACGCAAGCCCGGCGGGCGCGGCGACAAGGTGATCGAGGATGCCCCCGGTCGATATGTCAAAACCAGATAGATCAGGATATCATGTAGCTGATGGACATATGCTAGGCCAGATTTCCTAATTATATCAGAGTCTAATCCTGTTTTTGTGCAGTGCACAAAAAATCCTTGACTTCGCACTTGCAATGTCTATTTTGTGCACTGCAACATAAAGCGAGGAACCAATGGCTGAAGCTGAGACTCAACCCAAGATCGATGCTGCCGCACAAAAGGCTTACGAAGAAGCCGCTGCGAAGAAGGCAAGTGCCGAAAAGGTTGCCGAGGCTGTTGAAGCCGACGCTCCTAAACCGGACGTCAAGGTCGCTGCCGTCAAGAAGGCGGTGAAGGCCCCGGCTAAGAAAGCACCTGTCAAAAAGACCGCGGCGAAGAGAGCCCCGGCCAAAAAGGCTCCGGCACGCAAGACCGCCGCCAAAAAGGCTCCGGTCAAGGCTGCCGCGAAGAAGGCTGCACCGAAAAAGACCCCCGCCAAAAAGCCGGTTGCCAAGAAGGCGCCTGCAAAGAAGGCGGCTCCCAAGAACACCAATCCAGTTATCCAACTCAAGGACACCATCATGGCTACTGCGAAGAAGACTGACTTCACCACCACGGCCAAGGAAATGGCTGCAACGGCACAAGAGCGCGTGAAGAGCGCCTACGCATCGGCTGGCGAGTTTGCCGGCGAATTCGGCGAATTCAACAAGGCCAACCTCGACGCTGTCGTTGAAAGCGGCAAGATCTTCTTCAACGGCGCCCAGGAGATGGCCCGCGAGAACGTCGAAACCGGCAAGACCGTCGTCGAAACCGTGACCGAAGACGCCAAGAAGATGGCTTCCGTCAAATCACCGACCGAGCTGTTCCAGCTGCAGGGCGAGCTTGCACGCCGCAACTTCGACGCTCTCGTCGGCTACGGCTCGAAGCGCACCGAAGCATGGGTGAAGCTCTATAACGACGCATTCGCTCCGATTTCGAACCGCGTGAGCGTTGCAGCCGAGAAGATCTCGAAGGCTGCCTAATCAAACACGTTTCTGGACCGGGCCTCTCCTCTCTCTCCCAAATCCCGGTTCATGAAGTGGGCGCATTGCGCCAGGCCGGACAGACCCACGGGTCTGTCCGGCTTTTTGCTATGTGGCCGGCGTCTGTGAGCAACCCGCAAGCGACGCGATGTTAATCTCTCGCGCGCTATCGCATGCACGAATCCTTGCGAACCGGAATACGAATCCCATAATGGAGCCCGATGGCAACGCCCCGCCCCACTCTCGAACGCTTTGACCTGCCTTTCGAACTCCTGCCTCTCGGCGCAGGCGACGATGACGCGGGCAAGGACGACGATGCCGGGACCGAGGGCGAAGTCGGTATCGCGACCAAGACGCGCACCAAACCCAAGAAACCGAGCCAGTACAAAGTTCTGATGCTCAATGACGACTACACCCCGATGGAGTTCGTGGTGATGGTCTTGAAGCGGTTTTTCTCGATGGATCTGGAGCAGGCAACGCGGGTTATGCTGCACGTCCATCAAAAGGGCGTCGGCGTGTGCGGAATATTCCCGTACGAGGTTGCCGAAACCAAGGTGAACCAGGTGATGGACTTCGCGCGGCAAAACCAGCATCCGCTGCAATGCACGCTCGAAAAGGCGTGAGCCGGCGCTTGCAGTGAGGCAGGCGCATCACCCTGAACCCGATCCTCTCGGCCCTGGGCAGGAAAGCGTCTGGGACTACCCCCGCCCGGCGATTTGTGAGCCAACGGATCGCCGTATTCAGATCATTCACCAAAGCGTGCCCCTGGTCGACAGCACCAAAGCCTGGCGGACGCTCGAAACGAGCCATCCGCCGACCTATTACATTCCGCCCATGGACATCGCTATCGAGCATCTCGAGCCGAATGCGCGACGGACGATCTGCGAATGGAAAGGTCAGGCGCGTTATTGGGATGTCGTGATTGGGGACGAGCGGCTGGAGGCGGTCGCGTGGTCTTATCCCGAACCGACGCCAGCCTTTTGCGGGATTCGAGACTACATCGCATTCTACCCCGAGCCGTTTGACCGATGCCTTGTCGATGGCGAGCAGATCACCCCTCAGCCGGGCCAGTTTTACGGCGGCTGGATCAGCCAGTACGAGGCCGGGCCTTTCAAGGGCATTCCCGGCAGCCGGTTCTGGTAGCGACACACGTTCGCGATACGGCACATGACCGCACGCGATTTTCCCGCTAATACCCTTGCAAGAGTTGAACGCGAACGATCCGAAGGCCAGTTAGCAAGACGTGCTGAACTTCCTGCCCATCATCGACCGGTATATCTTCCGGCTCACGATCGTACCGATGCTCGGCGTGTTCGCTCTGGCAGCCTCGCTGCTGCTGCTCGACAAGATGCTGCGGCTGTTCGATTTTGTCGCGGTTGAAGGAGGACCGATCGGCGTCGTGTTCAAGATGCTCGGCATGCTCTTGCCGGAGTATGCCAGCCTCGCAATTCCGCTCGGCCTGCTGCTTGGGGTCTTGCTCGCCTTCCGCAAGCTTGCGACCTCGAGCGAATTGGACACCATGCGAGCCGTGGGCCTTTCCTACTGGCGGCTGCTCAGAGTGCCCTATGCAATCACGGCGGTGCTGATCGCGATCAACATTGCGCTCGTCTTCTACATCCAGCCGTTGAGCAATTACTATTACCAGCAGCTCGAATACGAACTGCGCTCAGGCGCGCTTGGAGCTTCGATCAAGGTGGGCGAATTCACCACCCTCGCAGACCGGATGGCTCTGCGCATCGAAGAAAGCGAGGACGATGGCCGCAACCTGAAAGGCATCTTCGCCCGCGTCGCAAATGAAAAAGGACAAGTCCTGTCCATCAGCGCACGCGAGGGCACTTTCCTCGCCACGACAGATGATCCCAACACTATAATCCTGCGCCTGACCGAAGGGACGATCGTGCAGGACACAGGGAGCGAAACGCCGCGCGTTCTCTCCTTCAGCCGCCACGACCTGCCGATCGACCTGCCCGCGATCGAGGAATTCCGCGAGCGCGGCGATGCCAGCCGTGAATATATCCTGCCAGAACTCCTCAGCATCGGTTGGAGCGAGGATCGGCCCGAGGCCGAACGCGATGCCAGCCAGGCGACCTTCAATTTCCGTCTGGTTGAAGTGGTGATGATGCTCCTGATGCCGCTGCTCGCGGTCAGCCTCGCAATACCCCCAAAAAGATCGACAAGCGCGCTTGGCGTTTTCGTGTCGATCATCATGGTGGTGACCTATCACAAGATAAACCAGTACGGCGAAGATATCGCGACGCTGGGTCAGATCGACCCTATCCTGGCCTTATGGGGCCCCTTCGTGATCTTTGCCGCGCTGATTCTGTGGATGTATTACCGTGTCGCCTACGTGCCCGGGGGACAGGCAATCGGTGCCCTCGAAAACGCATTTGCCAAGATTTCCAAGAAGATCGGCAAGCTGTTCAAGCGCAAGCGACCTCGTACAGCTTTGCCCGAGGATTCCGATCCGCAATTGGCAGCGGCCGAATAGCCGGTCATAGCGCGCACCAATGCAGCTCGACTTCTTCCCCTCGCGCACGTTGACGCTCTACCTCGCGAAGATGTTCGTGGTTCGCATCCTTGCGGTTCTCGTCATGCTGGTGCTCGTGCTGATGGCATTGGACCTGCTTTCAGCAACCGGGCGTATCCTCACACCGGAAGGCAATGGCCAGGCGGAAATCCTGAAGTATGTCGGCCTGCGCATACCGATGCTGATATCACGCTTCCTGCCGTATTCGGTGCTGCTCGCGACGCTCATTACGCTGGTAACGCTCAACCAGAACAGCGAAGTCGTTGCGATGAAGGCTGCGGGGCTTTCGGCGCATCAGGTGCTCGCGCCCCTGTTGCTTACAGCGGCCGTGGTCGCCGTCATCAGCTTTGCCTTTAACGAACGTGTGGTCACCCGAGCGAATGCGACACTCAAAGCGTGGGAGGCTGTCGAATACGGGCCGATCCCCGAAGACTCCGGCATCCGCTCAAACGTGTACCTTTCAGACGGGAACAACATCCTGACCGCCGCTACGCTGGTCGGTAGGGGCGAGAACATCAGGCTCGAAAACGTCACCTGGTACGAGCGCGCGCCGGGCGGAATCATCCGTCAGCAGGTGGAAGCGAAGAGCGCTACCTACGCAGGCCCGGGCTGGCGGCTCGAAAATCCCGAGCGCTTCGACGTCGGCAGCGCGGAAACGCAGAAGCTTGACGAACTCGTCGTCGCTGAAGAACTCACGCCCGAGCAAATCGACCTGCAATCGGTCGATCCCGACGGCCAGTCATTCTGGGAGCTGGCAGAAACCATCGATGCCTTCGAGGCTATCGGCATGCGCACATCGGAATTGCGAGCCAAATGGTGGCACCGCCTGTCGGGCCCGCTTTCGGCATTGCTGATGCCGCTGCTTGGATCGGTTGCAGCATTCGGCCTAGCCCGCTCGGGTCAGTTGTTCGTACGTGCGATCATCGGCATGGCATTGGGCTTTGCCTACTTCGTCGTCGACAACGCCGCACTCGCGATGGGCAGCTTCGGTGGTTACCCGCCGTTCCTCGCCGCTTGGGCACCATTCTTCCTGTTTCTGCTGGTGGGCGAGACTGTGCTTATCCGGACCGAGGAATGAGTGACTGGAAGCTCCGCCTCGCGCGGCTCGAAGATGCAGACGCGATGCCCGCAATCGAGCGCGCGGCCTCCGCACTTTTTAAAACCGACCCGGAACTCGCCGACCTCGATCCCGACGACGTCTGGGAAGCTGACGAACTCCGCCGCCTGATCCGCAAGGGTCACTGCCTTGTCGCACTTGTCGATGGAGAGATGGCGGGCTTTCTCGCTAGCGAGCCCTTCCGCCGCGAGCTTCATATCTGGGAGATGGATGTCGCGCCTCAGTACCAGCGACACGGCATCGGTGCCGGGCTCCTGCGCGGCTGCCAGATCGATGCGCGCAATTCCGGGTTCAAAGCGCTCACGCTCACGACATTTCGCGATCTCCCATGGAACGCACCATTTTATGCACGGCTTGGGTTCGAGGAGGTCACCGCGCTCGATGCTCACCCACGTCTGACGGGCGAACTGGCGAACGAGATCGATAACGGATTGCCTGCCGAACGCCGGTGCGCGATGATCTGCTTTCTGGACTAGCGCCGGATCATGGTCGAGCGAGCGATGCGGCCGACCAGCGGGAACATGCCCTTGTGGTTCGCTCCCTCGTACGTCGAACCTGCACCCAGTTCCTTGATGAGCCGGCGGTGCGCTTCGGGAAGATCGTGGTAGGGCATTGAGGGCATCAGGTGATGCAGCGCATGATAGCGCAGGCCCACCGGTGCCCAGATCTCCGCAATCCGCCCCGGCGGCGGCACGTTGACACTGTCGAGGAATTGCGCGGTCACGGTCATCGGTTCGCCTTCATTCTCCCAAAGGTGGGCGACAAGGGTACGCAACTGGTTGAGCACCGCCGTGACCGAGAAGATTGCAAGCGCGATCAGTACCGGACGCCAACCAAACGCAAGCGGGCTGAGCAGGACGGCAATAGCCCAAAGGCTGGCGAGGCTTTCCTGCCACAGCACACGCTTGCGAAAATCTCCGGTCGGCAGTTTGCGACGAAAATCCGGGTTGATCGAAAGCGAGCTGAAACGTTGCCACACGAGGTTTCGTAGCGGCGGGAAGATCGCTCCCAGCGGCACAAGAATGCCGAAGCGGATGATCAATGCGACAGGTGCAAGCAATGCGACAAGCACGAATGCCGGGAGACTCCACGGCTTCATCAACGCCAACGGGAGATACTCCGGATCCTCGATCGTGCCGTACTGCGTGCGTTTGTGATGGATGACGTGCACGCCCTCGTACATGAAGCTTGGCGTCAGCATCGGGATGCCGACCAGGAGGTTCCAGGCGAGCCGGAAACCGGGCAGCGCATCCTTCTTGATATGGGTCAGCTCATGGATGAACATCAGCGCACGATAGAGAGCGAGCGAAGCGATTATGCCTGCCATGACCGCGACGAGGGTGTTTTCCGCGAGGATCGCAGCCGCAATGCCGGCATAGCCGATCCCCGCCGAGATGAGCATGTCGGGCCAGTAAATGCTGCCCTTTGCCTCGCCCAGATCGCGCACCAGGTCACGCGCGGCGCGCAGCATGTTTTTGTCATCCTCGGTCTGGAAGTCGGCGCGCACGGCGCGGCGCCCCGTAGTCGCGGGACTTGTCGCTGCATCGGCAGTCAAGGGGGGTTGCTGGATGTTCATTGGCAAATCTCGTATCGGCCCTTACCGCAAAACCGGCAGAGAGCCCAAACTGGATGTGTTGGCAAGAGTGATCGTCCGGGTTGCTTGTAATGGTCGATAGGGGGCAGGGTCGCTTTGATCTCAAACAATACAGGAAGCGCCGCGTGACGGATGCTCAAATAAGCATTGAAGCCATCAACGACAAGCGCGGGAGGGCCCGGTTCGTGGACCTGGGGCGCGAGTTCGCCGCGCGGCTGCCACATTCTGTACCGCAGATTCGCGGAGAGCAGCTAGAACTGATCAATCCCGATAAAAATCCGTTCTTTGGACACGGCCGCGCGCAGTTCTTCATCGCACACCGCAATGGCGCAGCTGTTGGGCGGATTTCGGCGCATATCGATGAACTCGCTCTGAAAATGCCCCCAGAACAGGGCTTCGGTCCCGGCACTGGTATGTTCGGGTATTTCGATGCGGAAGACGAAACCGTTGCCCATGCGCTCCTGAAACGAGCCGAGACATGGCTCCGCGAGCAGCGCATGACGCGGGCCCTTGGCCCGATTTCACTCTCTGTCTGGGAAGAGCCAGGGCTGCTCGTGAAAGGTCACGACCACCCGCCCATGATTATGATGGGGCATCATCCGGCCGAATATGCCGGCTGGATCGAGGCGGCTGGTTATTCGCGTGCACAAACGCTTTACACCTACGATCTCGACATCAGTAAGGAATTCCCGCCTCTCGTGCAGCGGATCGTCAAGTCGGGCGAACGCAACAAGCGTATCAATGTACGCCAGGTGAGCAAGGCACGCTGGGACGAGGAAGCGGAAATCGTTCTCGGCATTCTGAACGATGCCTGGTCGGACAATTGGGGTTTCGTCCCCTTCACGCCCGACGAGGTCGCCTATGCGGGCAAGAAGCTGAAGCCGATCATCCACGAAGAATTGAACATGATCGCCGAGGTCGACAGTAAGCCGGTCGCCTTCATGCTGACCTTCCCTGATATCAATGACGCGCTGACCCGTATCGACGGCAAGCTCTTCCCGTTTGGCTGGTTCCACCTGCTGCGCTGGCTCAGGAAGCCGCGCGGCTCCGGTATGCGTGTCCCTCTGATGGGTGTGCTCAAGGAGCTGCACAATTCGCGGATGGCGAGCCAGCTCGCCTTCATGATGATTAGCGAGATCCGCAAGCAGGCTGCTACGAAGTTCGAATCCACCCGCGGCGAAATCGGCTGGATCCTCGAAGATAACCAGGGAATGGTCGCGATCGCCGACACGATCGAAAGTAAGATCAACCGCGAATACGCGATCTACGAAAAGACCCTCGATTAGATCTGCCGCAGCTTCCGGAACCAAAAAAGGCCTCCACTCGGAGGAGTGGAGGCCTTTCGGGATCGTATCACCAGCCGCTTGGACGGGAGGGGGGTCTCGGCGGTGACAGAGAGAGAATGCGCGGTCTTGGAAGCGGTTCCCGGCCTCACAAATTTTTTTTCAAAGCGCGAAACCAGAAGCGATTTCATGCGTAAAATTGCGGAGTGGGGGACAGCACGTCCCGTCGCAAACCGCGGATAATGAGCGTTTGGGGCGACGTGCAGGCCGCAAGAGGCTATGGCTCCGATTCGATTGGACAATCTCGGCTCGGGCCGGAAAGCGAGTAAATTATGTCTCTGGGTCAACACGTTGCTTCTAACCTGCCCTTCCTGCGCCGCTATGCCCGCGCGTTGACGGGTTCGCAGACGACGGGAGATGCATTCGTCCGCGCAACTCTCGAAGCCGCTTTGGCAGACGATGAGCTCAAGGCATCGCTCGAAGGTGGCCGTATCCCGCTCTACCGCGCATTCAACAAGGTCTGGTCGAGCGCCTATCTAGAGGCCGATCCTGAACAGGCGAGCGGCGAACACGAGGCTGGCGCCCAGAACCGTCTCGGCGCGATAACGCCGCTCAACCGCCAAGCGTTGTTGCTCACTACACTGGAGGACTTCTCCGCTGCGGAAGCCGCGCAGATCATGGGCCTTCAGACTTCCGAAATAGAAGCGCTCGTCGCGGAAGCCGTTTCCGAGATCGACCGCGAACAGGCGACCTCGGTCCTGATCATCGAGGATGAGCCACTCATCTCTATGCAGCTCGAAGATCTGGTCGAGGCTGTGGGCCATGAAGTGTGCGGAACAGCTGCGACCCGCACGCAGGCGCGCGAAGTCGTCGAAAAGGAAATGCCGGGCCTTGTTCTTGCCGATATCCAGCTTGCCGATGGCTCGTCGGGTCTCGATGCGGTCGACGACATTCTTGCGATCGCGAAAGTTCCGGTGATCTTCATCACCGCCTATCCCGAGCGCCTTTTGACCGGCGACCGGCCCGAGCCCACTTATCTGGTGACGAAGCCGTTCCAGGAGCAGACAGTTCGCGCTGCAATCAGCCAGGCTCTGTTCTTCGGATCTAGCCGCCCGCTCGATTGATCACGGCCACTGGGCTGATCTCAGCATTTAGTGTTTGGGCTGCTCGCGGATTTGGAAATCGCTGTGGCGGCGGACAGCCACACGCATGGTGCAACGCACCCCCTCCGGGGCGAATTCAAGCTGTACGGGCTGCTTCAATTCGTGAGCGATGATTTTCTCGATTAGCTCCGTCCCAAAGCCGCGCTCGCGGTTTTGGGGCACTTCAGGCCCGCCCTCTTCGCGCCACTCAATCTCCGCGAGGTGATCCTCGATCAAGCGCACATTGATGGTCACTCGGCCTTGCGGGACGCTGAGCGCGCCATATTTCGCCGCGTTGGTTGCCAGTTCGTGGATCGCCAGGCCGAATGACAGCGCATCGTTGGGAGCGAGCTCGACTCGCGGGCCTTCAACGCTAACCGCGCTCTCAGCTTCGTCACCGAAATGCTGCAACTCGGCCTGAATAACGGCCCGTATCGGCGTTGTCCCCCAATCGCTACCGGTTAGCAGATCGTGCGTTGCCGAGAGCGAGCGCACGCGACCTTCGAGGCTGTCGGCAAACTCATCGAGATCCGACGCCCTGCGCCGGGTTAGCGACAGGATCGATAAAACGTTCGCGAGAGTGTTCTTCACCCGGTGATTGAGTTCGCGAGTCAACGAGTTTCGGATCGAGTTCTGCTCCTCATAAAACGCGATCCGTTCCTGATCCTCGTGCGCTTGCTGCGTAAGGAGCCGCGCGAGGAGCATCAGGAGACTGGCTACGGCCAATCCGAACAACAGCGTCGCCATAGAGAGCGGGGACAGGACAGACGGGGCGTCGGATTCGATCACGAGCAAGAATTCGCGATTAGCGATCGTGACGCGTTGCTCGACCTGCTTGCTTGGATCACCATCGACCGCAATCTCAGCGAGCAACCGCTCGCTTGCCGAAGGCCCTTCATACAGGCGGGCCCCCAGACCTTTGGGTCCGTTGGTCTCCAGCGCTGCTTCAAGGAATCGCGATGCGTTGAATGGCGCATACACATATCCCGAGAGGCTGTTCTCGCTGTCACGGGTGAGCGGCTCTCCCCCATAGACCGGCATCAATATGACAAAGCCCGATTGCGAACCACCGGGCACCGTACCGCCATCACTTGCGAGATCCACGAGGCCAGATGCTGTCGGCCTTACGGTTCTCCGCGCTTCATCCATCGCCGATGCGAGAACCGGATCCGAATACATGTTGAAGCCAAGCGCATTGTTGTTCCGAGCGGAATCGGGCGCGAAGTAGGTTACGATCGCCAATCTAGGCAGTGACGCACCGGACTTTGGACGGATTTGCGGGAAATCGGGCTGATCCCGTCTGACCCGCGCGAGAAATTCGGCCTCGGCGGTACGCGGCACCACCGCGACCCATCCGATACCTTCGACACCCTTGTAATCGACGTCGAGCCGCAATTCGCTCACGAACTGTCGGAAAACCTGCTGGTCGACCTCATCGACGCTTGAAAAAAGCGCGGCACCAGCGCGCAAGTAGGAAGAAAAGCTGTTACCGCGTCGCTCCAGCGCAGACGCAACAGATTGCGCATCACCACGCATTTGCGCCGCTTCGCGCGCCTTCACATTGCTTTCGATAGAAAAGACGCTGAGCGCGGTGATGGCAATAATGGCGACAAAGATCGCAATGGGGATCGCCCGGGGGTAATCGAGCAACCACCGCCGAGCGCGAGCGCGCTTAGGCGAAGTTGCCTTGCCCTCTGCCTGAGAGGCCGATTGTGGCTCGGCGCCATGTCGGGTTCCGATATTCGTCATCGTTGCTTTCGATTGCAGCGTGTAGACGGAACCAAAACCGTCCCCCATCGTTCCCTCATGCAGATTGACACAGGCGCTGTACAGTGCCCCATGAATTCGCAATTTGAGAGATAGGGATCGGGGAACGCCAGGATTATGGCTTCGGACGAGTTTGAGCAGGAACCGGCGAAACGCGCCGACGATAACAAGCCGACGGGCGAAGAGCCCGGCTGGGCTAACGGTCTTCGCCAACTGTATGATGCGGTTGTCGATGAACCTTTGCCCGACAGTTTCAAGGATCTGCTCGCGCAGCTTGATGATGGTGACGAGGAAGGCGAGGACAAAGGAGGCGAATCCGTACCTTCATCCGGTGCGGAAGGGAGCTCCTGATGGCCGACAAGAAAACCGAGAAAAAAGCGACGCCTCAACGGACGCCGGCTGAAAAGGCTGCGTTCAAGCGCGAGTTAACGGAAGTCGTTCCGCACCTTCGTGCATTCGCACGCGGCCTGTGCGGTCGCCCGGACATGGCCGACGATCTGGTCCAGGAAACCATGCTCAAGGCTTGGGCTGCGCAGGACCGGTTCGAACCGGGAACTTCGATGCGCGCCTGGACCTTCGTGATCCTGCGCAACGCGTATCTCACCGATATGCGACGCAACCGCTTCCGCGGCGATTACGACGAAGGTGTTGCCGAACGCATCCTGACGGCTCCTGCCGGACAAGAGGAGCCGATCCACCTTTCCGACATGCACCGCGCGCTGTTGACCCTTCCCCCCGAAAGGCGCGAGGCGCTGTTGCTCGTCGGAGCTGGGGGTTTCTCCTATGAAGAGGCAGCCAATATCTGCGGCTGTGCGGTTGGTACGATCAAAAGCCGGGTGGGCCGCGCGCGCGCCACGCTCAGCTCGATGCTCGAGGACGGCGATATCCCGCAACGCTCGCTTGACGATGCACGGGCGCACCGCGCAATCCTCGAAGAGCTCGACGAGGTCGCTGCAGGCAATGGCCTGTCCGAACCCACCAACAACTAGGTTTCGCTGACCCCCCCTTTGCCGCGATCGACTACCGATGTGACCGCCACATTCATGGTCACGTTCGCGAGCGTACGCATGATGTCAGGAAGCATCTCCACCGCTACGAGCAGCGCCAGCGGCTCGATCGGCACGCCCATCGCGAGCGCGATAGGGCCGATCGATACCACGAAACTGATCGAACCGGGCAGACTGACAGAGCCGATACTGATGATGACGGCGATCAGCATTCCGATCGCCAGCAGCGTTGGCGGAATGTCGATCCCTGCGATTGCTGCAACATACAGCGCGACCGCAAGGTTCATCGCGACGCTTGTCGCACGGAAGATCGCGACGGCTAGCGGCAATACGAATTCGCTCGTCTCGGGCCGGATACCTAGCCGCGTCGAACTGTCGAGCATGGCCGGGAGACTTGCGAGCGAGCTTTGCGTCGAAATGGCGACTGCCTGTGCGGGAATGAGCGACTTGGCGAAACGGAAGAGGCCAATACCGCCCAATGTCCATGCAAGGATATAGGCCAGCGCGAGGATGAAGCCGCCCATCGCCGATACGATCAGGATGTAATGACCGAGAGCCGCAAACGCGCCGCCCCCGCTCCTGAGGCCCACGCCGAAGGCCAACGCGAACACCCCGACAGGTGCAACCCACAGCACCCAACCTATGATCATCAGCATCGCATTGGCAAGCGCGTGGAAGAAGCCCATCAGCGTCGCATTCTGCTGCTTCGGGAGCTTGGCAATCGCCACCGCGAAGAGCGCGAAGAAAACCGTGAGCGGCAGCATCGCCGTCTCCGCTGCCGCCGCGATCATGTTCGGCGCGACGAGCGAGGCAAGGAAGTCGAGGATGTCCGGAACCTGTTGTTCTCCCTCGGGCACTTCTGCGAGGAAGCCACTGGCCGCCTCAGGAATTGGGAAAGCCTGCAAGGCCAGCGGCATCACTAGAGCGGTGAAGATACCGCCTGCGATGAGCACCCCGAAGACCAGGCCGAGGAACCGCAGTGCCGCCGCGCCAGCCCTTGCCGCGGCGATCATCTGGGCGATGCCTAGGACAAGCAGGCTCGCCACCAGCGGAATAATCGTCATCTGCAACGCCCGAAGCCAGAGCCGCCCGACGAGCGCGATGACGTCTTGAAGCCATTGTGCGATTGCTTCGGCGAAGACGACGCCCAGCCCCAGTCCGGCAACCAGCGCCACAAATGTCGCAATCACCGGCAGGCGGATCGTGACCAGCTCGTACCCGCCGCCCGGCGCTGCCTCGGTTGGATTGGTCAAGGATTGCGCCCCTTCTTTTCGTCTCTGCCCTTCCCTTCGCGCGATAACCGCGCCAAAGCGGCATGACAAATCGAGTGCGGCAAATCGGGAGGCTCCGCCACACATGGGACGCAAGTTTTTCGGCACGGACGGTATCCGGGGACGCACAAATGCGGGCGTGATGACCGCTGCGACCGCGATGCGCGTGGGCCAGGCTGCGGGTAACTATTTCGTTCGCGGCGGACATCGGCACCGTGTGGTGATCGGCAAAGACACGCGGCTTTCGGGCTACATGATGGAAAGCGCCCTCGTCGCCGGCTTCACCAGCGTCGGGATGGACGTCATTATGACCGGCCCGCTTCCCACTCCGGCCATCGCGCTGCTCACCCGCGAGATGCGCGCAGATCTAGGCGTGATGATATCCGCCAGCCACAACCCCTATGCCGATAACGGGATCAAGCTTTTCGGCCCCGACGGCTTCAAATTGTCCGACGAGGCCGAGGCCGAAATCGAATCCCTGCTCGAAAGCGAGCCCCAGCTGGCCGAGGCAGAGGCGATCGGCCGCGCTCGCCGGATCGACGATGCTCGCGGGCGCTACATTCACGCGGTCAAGAACTCTGTTTCGAACGAGGTCCGGTTCGATGATCTCAAGGTTGTGGTCGATTGCGCCAATGGTGCTGCATACCAGGTGGCGCCGTCCGCTATCTGGGAGCTTGGTGCGGATGTGGTCACACTGGGCGTCAATCCCAACGGGACCAATATCAATGACGGCGTGGGCTCGACCTCTATCGAGGCTTTGCAGGCAAAGGTGGTCGAAGAAAAAGCGGATATCGGGATCGCGCTGGACGGAGATGCGGACCGTCTGATCGTCGTCGACGAAAAGGGCCGCGCTGTCGATGGCGATCAGATCATGGCGCTCATCGCGACCCGCATGCATGAAAAAGGCGCGCTCACAGGCGGCGGCGTGGTCGCGACGGTAATGAGCAATCTCGGCCTCGAACGATATCTCGCCGACAAGGGCCTTACGCTTGAGCGGACCAAGGTAGGCGACCGCTACGTGCTTGAGCGCATGAAGGCAGGCGGCTTCAATGTCGGCGGCGAGCAGTCCGGACACATGATACTGCTCGATCACGCGACCACAGGTGACGGGACAGTCGCCGCTATGCGGGTGCTGACCAGCCTCGTACGCTCGGACAAACCTGCAAGCGAAATCCTCCACCTGTTCGATCCGGTTCCGCAGCTGCTCAAGAACGTTCGCTATGATGGCGGCGCGCCGCTCGATGACCAGAACGTCAAATCCGTAATCGCGCAGGTCGAAAGCGAGCTCAATGGTAATGGCCGGCTGGTCATTCGCCCGTCGGGAACCGAGCCCGTCATCCGCGTGATGGCCGAGGGTGACGACCAATCCCAGGTCGAAGCGGTGGTGGACCGCGTTTGCGACGCCGTGCGCGGCGCGGCCTGACGATCGGAAGGAGGAACCGATGCTCGAAATGCGCCCCGATTGCGAACGGTGCGGCACCGAACTACCTGCCGAAGCTCCCGGTGCATTCATTTGCAGTTTTGAATGCACCTTCTGCGCCCCATGCGCCGAAGAGCTCGATGATATCTGCCCTAATTGCGGCGGCGAGCTTATGGACCGTCCAACACGCGCCAAAGCGCTGCATGAACAATTCCCGCCTTCTACCGAGCGAAAGCACAAAGGGTGAGTGAAAGACGCCCTCCCCGCATCCTTGCCGTCGCGGGTTCGGATTCTTCCGGCGGCGCGGGTGTACAGGCCGATGTCAAGACCATCGCGATGCTCGGTGGCTATGCGATGACGGCGATCACTACCGTTACCGCGCAGAACACCGTCGGCGTTCAGGCCATCGCACCCATGTCAGGCGAGGTTGTGGCACAGCAGATCTCCTCTTGCATCGAAGATATCGGTGTCGATGCAGTCAAAATCGGAATGCTCCATGACGCCGATATCATCGGACACACCGCTGCTGCCCTGGTCGGAGTAAAAGCTCCGATCGTTCTCGATCCCGTCATGGTATCGACCAGCGGGTCCGCACTGATCGACCCGGATGCCATCGCAGCGCTGCGCGAGCAACTTTTCCCGATGGCGACGCTCGTCACTCCCAATCTTCCCGAGCTCGGCCACCTGCTCGAACGCAATCTGACTGACAGCTCGCAAATGGTCGAGGCGGCCGAGGAGCTTTCACACATGACCGGCGCGGCCGTACTTGCCAAGGGCGGACACACCTCGGACAAGCGGATCATCGACGTGCTCTATTCGCCCGGCGACAGGGCAGTTCAATTCGATCATGCCCGGATTGAAACCCGGCATACGCACGGTACCGGCTGCACGCTCTCATCTGCAATCGCAACGCTCCTCGGCCATGGGCAGCCGCTCGAACATGCGGTGAGGCTCGGCCGGCAATTCGTATTGCGCGCGATCGAGGCCGCGCCGGGTTTCGGAGCGGGCAACGGTCCGCTGGGCCATCATTCGGTGAGGAGCCTCACCTGAATTCAGGCGCCTCCGTTGAGATCGTAGAATTCGGCAATATGCGCCCAGGCTTCCTCTGCGGTTTCGCACCAGTGGAAGAGGTCGAGATCGCGCTTCGAGATTGTCCCCTCCTCGGCAAGCGCATCGAAGTCTATGACGCGAGTCCAGAAGTCTTTGCCAAACAGCAGGATCGGCAGCGGCTTCATTTTGCCTGTCTGCACGAGCGTGAGCAGTTCGAAGAACTCGTCAAACGTGCCGAAGCCGCCTGGGAAGACAGCAACCGCGCGGGCGCGAAGCAGGAAATGCATCTTGCGCAGTGCGAAATAGTGGAAGTTGAGCGAAAGGTATGGCGTCACATAGGAATTGGGCGCCTGTTCGTGCGGCAGGATAATGTTGAGACCGATTGACTCGCTTCCTGCATCGCTCGCGCCCTTGTTCGCGGCCTCCATGATCGAAGGACCGCCACCCGAGCAGACCACGAACTGACGCTTACCGTCTTCGATAATCGCTTTTTCCGACACGAGCTTCGCGAGCTTGTAGGCCTCGTCGTAGTATTTGGCCTTGGCCGCCAGTCGCTCGGCGACTTTCTGTTCAAACTCGGTGCCGGTCTTGGCAGCGTCGATCGTAGCCTGTGCCTGTTCGGGCGAAGGAATACGCGCCGAACCGTATATCACCATGGTCGAACCCACACGCGCTTCGTCGAGCAGCATTTCAGGTTTCAGCAATTCGAGCTGAAATCTCACTGGGCGCAGTTCGTCCCGCAGCAGGAAATCGGTGTCGCGAAACGCCAGTTTATAGGCTGGGTGTTCGGTCTGCGGCGTCCGGTCGGGTGCCTGTTCGGCGAACTGGGTTTCCTCGCCGGCGCGGTAGAACTTGCGGTCCTGTAGGTCTTTTTCTGTCATTTCACCGCCCTAGGCGCGGCGTTCGCGTGGAGCAAGACGGATGGTGAGTTGGATGCCCCGTGAGGATTCGAACCTCAATTGACGGAGTCAGAGTCCGTAGTCTTACCATTAGACGACGGGGCAACATCGCGCGCCTCGGATGTGCGAGTCTCGCTGCGAGAGCGCGCCTCCTAGTTTCGCGCGCTCACACAGTCAAGACTTGCCTCGCTTGCTCTTCAAACGCGCTTGAGTTACCTTTTGTTTCAGGTGCTCGTGCCACAGATTGCACGAGTGAGATGAAAGATTTGAATTATGGCGGATACGCTTCCGCCGGACGCGAACAGGAGAGCTGGTAAAAATAGGGGCGGCAGGTCCGGCAAGGTAGCCGATTTTCGCTACAAACGTCCTTACCAGCGCAACGAAGCCAAAGGAGGCGGCAAAGGAAACGGCCGCAAGCGCAAGGCTTCCCAATCGAATAGATCGTCCGCAAACGGCCGCGGTCGCAGTGGTGCTGCGAACGACCAGCGGCGTGAATTGCCCAAATATGCGGCCCGTCCGGGCGAGGCCTATGCGGCGCTCGATCTTGGCACCAATAATTGCCGCCTGCTGATCGCTCGACCTTCCGGGCGCGACTTTACCGTAATCGACGCGTTCAGCCGCGTAGTGAAGCTCGGCGAGGATCTCGCCAAGACCGGGCGACTGTCCGATGAGGCGATGGACCGGGCATTGGGAGCGCTTTCGATCTGCGCGGACAAGCTGCGTCGTCGCAACGTTCGCCTTGCCCGCTCGGTTGCGACCGAGGCTTGCCGCAGAGCAGCTAACGGACCGGCCTTTATCGAGCGCGTGAAGAACGAAACCGGCATCGTTCTCGACATCATCAGCGCAGAAGAAGAAGCGCGGCTCGCCGTGCTTGGATGCCACATCCTGCTTGAACAGGGTGAAGGCCCCGCCGTGATTTTCGACATCGGTGGCGGTTCCACCGAGTTGGTGCTGCTCGAGCCGGGCGGACGGGTGCCGCGCATTCTCGATTGGCAAAGCGTTCCCTGGGGTGTTGTCTCGCTCACCGATACGGTCGGGCGCGGAGAGAATACGCGCGAAGCGAGACTGGCTCGTTACGAGCGCATGCGCGAAATTGTTTCGGGCAGTTTCGCACCGTTTGCAGATCGGATTGCCGCGTATGCACACTCTCACGATATTCGCCTGCTTGGCACGAGCGGCACGGTGACTACGCTCGCAAGCCTACATCTCGAATTGCCGCACTACGATCGCAAGGCGGTGGATGGCCTTATCGTCCCTTCGCACTCGATGCGCGACATCAGCAGCCGTCTTTCCGGCATGTCGCCGCTCGAACGCAGCGAGCTTCCCTGCATCGGTCAGGACCGAGCGGACTTAGTTGTGGCAGGCTGCGCGATCCTGGAATCGATACTCGACCTGTGGCCCGCCGAGCGTCTCGGCGTCGCTGATCGCGGCATCCGTGAAGGCATCTTGCGCAGCTTGATGGCGGCCGAGCGGCAAAGCGTGCGGGCGTTGCACGCATTGAACGATTCGCGCGCAGGCAAAGACGGCTGATGGCGCGCTCCGGTCGCAATCCCGATCGCCGGGTCAAGACGGCGAAGAAGCGCAGCGAGTCCTCGACCCGCTGGCTTCAACGCCAACTCAACGACCCGTATGTGAAACAAGCCAAGGCCGATGGCTATCGCAGCCGCGCGGCCTACAAGCTCATCGAACTCGACGAGAAATTCGATCTCGTCCGAGGTGCGAAACGCGTCGTCGACCTTGGCATTGCGCCGGGCGGCTGGTCGCAGGTCGTGCGCGCCAAGGCTCCCAAGGCGACGGTTGTGGGCATCGACCTGCTCGAAACCGAGCCGATCGAGGGCGTGACGATCTTCCAGATGGATTTCATGGACGACGATGCACCCGCTGCGCTCGAGGATGCGCTGGGCGGTCCACCCGACCTCGTCCTGTCTGACATGGCGGCGAACACGGTCGGTCACAAGCAAACCGACCACCTGCGAACCATGGCGCTGGTTGAAGCGGGCGCCTGGTTCGCGGTCGAGACGCTTGAGGAAGGCGGCGCGTTCGTAGCCAAGGTACTCGCGGGAGGCACCGATGCGGAGCTGCTCAAGTTATTAAAGCAGCACTTCAGGACCGTGAAGCACGCGAAGCCGCCCGCGAGCCGCAAGGGCTCGTCCGAATGGTATGTCGTAGCTCAGGGTTTCAAGGGGCGCGACTGAGCACGCCCGCTCGATATCAGATTACTGAACCGGCTCGCCGGGATTTTCGGGAACAGGCTGTTCGTCGCCCATAGCGCCGGCTGCTTCGACCGCATCCACCGGTGCGCCTCCGGTTACACCGGGGCCTTCGCCCGGACCGTCGACCTCTTCGCCAGGTTCATCAGCCGCAGGAGTGAATTCGGGAAGCGGAAGCCCGCCACCCTGCTCGTTGAGATAAAGTGCGACCGCAGCGCGGTCTTCGATTTTCGAAAGGCCGGCGAAGCTCATCGAGGTGCCGTTGACATAGCTCTTCGGACTTTTGAGCCACTGGTTCATCTCTTCCCAGCCCCAAGTGCCGCCAAAGGACGACAGCGCAGAACTGTAATTGAACCCGGCAGCGTGCTTCCCGATGGGTGCTCCCATGACACCGTAGAGATTCGGACCGATGCCGTTTGGCCCGCCTTGCGCGACATTGTGGCATGCCTGGCATTTGGCGAAAACTTTTTCGCCATCCGCAGCGGAGACGAGCGTAAGCGCTTCGGCGAAGCTCATTTCGGCCGGACCTTCATCGGCACCTTCCGGTTCCGCGATGAAATAGCCGGGCTTTTCGGGCATTTCCGGGTCGTAGGCATGGAAATACTTGTCGCTGACGATCGAGAGGCCCAGCCCCACGACGCCTGCAAACAGAACCCAGCCTGCCGCAGTGTTGAACAGATCACTGCCGCCGTCTTCGGTAGCAGTCGTCGTTTCCGAGGTGTTTTCCTGTGTCATTGCGGCGGTCCAATAATGTGCCCCTCGCGCGCGCGCAAGGGTGATCGCCACAAGAATTCATGCATTCGGTGCAAGTGGACTTGCCGCTTGCGGCCTGCCGCTCTAGCACCACCAGCGATGACGCGAAGTTTCCCCGGACCAGCCCTGGCAATCGTCGACAAGCTTCGCGCCGCGGCCGAAGCCGATCCGATGCGCGCGATCGCATTCCAGGGTTCGCCCGGAGCGAACTCGCACCGCGCCGCGACCGAAGCTCGCCCGGATGCCCTGCCGCTCCCTTGCTTCAGTTTCGAGGATGCGCTCGACGCGGTGAAAGACGGGCGTGCAGGCGAGGCGATTATCCCCATTGAGAATTCGCAGCACGGACGCGTGGCCGATATCCACTTCCTGCTGCCCGAAAGCGGGCTCGCCATCGTTGGCGAGTATTTCATGCCGATCCACCATGCACTTATGGGCATTGGCAAGGGGCCGTTTGAGGCCGCCTACAGCCATCCGCAGGCGCTTGGCCAATCGCGTCTGTTCCTGCGCAAGCGAGGCATTGTTCCCTTGAGCCATGCAGATACCGCCGGCGCAGCAGCATTCGTTGCGGAGAAGGGCGACCCGACGCTAGCGGCAATCGCGCCTGCCATCGCGGCCGAGCTTTACGGACTCGATATCGCCGAGCGGCATGTCGAGGACAGCGAAGACAACATGACGCGCTTCGTAATCCTGGCCGCCGATCAGCTCGATCCGGAAACGCTCGACCGCGACAATGCGATCACCACCTTCATCTTCGAGGTGAAGAACATTCCAGCCGCGCTTTACAAGGTGTTGGGCTGCTTTGCGACGAACGGGGTTAACATGACGAAGCTCGAAAGCTACCAGCAGGGCGCGAGCTTTGCGGCGACGATGTTCTATGCTGATATCATGGGCGCACCGGGCGATCCGGCTGTCGACCGGGCGCTAGAAGAATGCGCCTTTCATTCCAAGGAATTGCGGATTCTGGGCAGTTATGAACAGGGACGTGCACGCGGTTAACCAAGACCTTTTGGAAAGCCGCTTGTAGCCTGTTGCACCGCGCTCTTGCCCGTGCCACCAAAGCGACCAGATGACCTATCCGGCGACGTCTTCTCCTGCCGAAGTTCCAGCTAGCTCCAACGCCGCCGCTCCGGGTGCGCCGCTCCGGAGCTGGGAGGACGTGCGCGACGATGGCGATCTTCAGTTCGAAGAGATCGAAATCCCGGAGCCCGAGCCGCGCGAACCCAATGCTTTCGAGGAAGCATTGCAAGCGTTCTTCGAATGGCTCGGCGATGTGCTTTCGCCAGTCGGGAGTGCGCTCGCCTATTCGTGGCCGGTGCTGCAATGGGTGCTTCTGGCGCTCGTCGTCGCATTTGTCGCCTACTTGCTGTTCAACACGATCGGTCCGCTCGCGCGCAAAAAACGCGAAAAGCGTACTGCGCTGGACGAACCCGAATGGGCGCCCACGCGCAGCGAGAGTATCGCACTGCTCGAAGATGCGGACAGGCTCGCCGCCGAGGGTCGCTACGACGAGGCAACCCACCTGCTTCTCCAGCGCAGTGTCGGGCAGATCGCCGCCGCGCGCCCCGATTGGGTCGAACCGTCGAGCACTGCACGTGAACTCGCAGCATTACCGACATTGTCCCAGGCGGCACGGATAGCGTTTGGCACGATATCGGACCGCGTCGAGCGATCGATCTTCGCACTCCGCACGCTCGACCGGAACGATTGGGAAGCAGCGCGCGCAGCCTATGCCGATTTTGCACAGATAAGGATCGGGGAGGCTGCATGAGCATTGCCGATCAACGCAGCGCATCCCCTTTCAGCCGCTTTACCGTCTTCGTCGTGGTGCTGGTTGGCTTTCTCGCTTTCATCGCGATGCTTTACTTCCTCGGCGCGGGTGACACCGGCGAACGACAGAATCGCGGCGAGGCGCATGCAACCGCGACCGGGCTGAATGGCTATGCTGGTCTGGTCCGCCTGCTCGAACGCGAGAATTTCGACGTCACTCTCTCGCGAACGCCGAGCGGGCTGGAGACGAACGAACTCCTTGTCCTTACCCCTTCGCTATATTCCGACCCGGAAGAGATTGGCCAGATTCTCGAGAACAGGCAGTATCTGGGGCCCACGCTCGTCATCCTGCCGAAATGGATGGCCTCACCCCCGCCCCAAAACCTTGCAGGCGAGGCAGCTGGCAAGTTCAAGGACGGTTGGGTGCAATTAACCGGCGCATTGGGGCTCGACTGGACCGAAAGCCTCCCAAGTCCGTTCTCAGTCGACCGTGAAATCGAAACGCTTTCCGATGATGAGGCTCCCTCATGGCAAGGATTGGAACTCTCCGGTGAGCTGCCGACAAAGACAATCGCCTATTCTGAACCCAGCGAAATTCACGATCCGATTATAACCGATGCGGCCGGTCACACACTCGCTTTCAACGTGCTTGGCGAGGAAGGCAGTACCTACTACTCCGACGCTTATTGGACGATCTTCGTGGTCGAGCCCGACCTCGTGAATAATTACGGCCTCGCCGATCCGGAGCGCGCGAAAGCAGCGGTGGCGCTGGTCAGAGAGGCTGGGTTCGGCAATGAAAACCGCGTCACTTTCGACCAGACGTTGAACGGTTTCGGCGGTGCGGAAAATCTCCTTACCCTAGCCTTCCGACCACCTTTCCTGGCCGCGACTTTGTGCCTGATCCTCGCCATGGTCATCATAGGCTGGCGCGCGTTTCTGCGTTTTGGACCGGCGGCCATCCGCGGGCCCGAAATCGCGTTCGGAAAGAAACGGCTCGTGAGCAATGGCGCGGGACTGATCGTGCGCGCAAAGCGATTGCGCCTGCTTGCCGCTCCTTACGCTGCGCTTTCGGCACGCAGGCTCGCCGCGAAATTGGGACTCCACCGGCATGAACCGGAAGACATCGACGCCGCACTGGCTGCCCGCCTGCCCGAAGAAGAACCGTTTTCAACGCGCGCCGAGCGGCTGCGCAACGCCCACACACCAAACGAAATCCTGCGCGCCGCTCAGGCGCTGAGAGAGCTTGAAGGGAAACTCGCGAAATGAGCATGAGCCTAGAAGAACTGCGCGCGCTGGCCGAGGCGATCCGCGCCGAGGTCGCCAAGGCAGTCGTCGGTCAAGACGAGATGATCGAGCAATTGCTGGTTGCGATGGTGAGCGAGGGGCACGTCCTGCTCGAAGGGCCTCCGGGCACCGCCAAGACGTTCCTCGCAAACAGTTTTGCGACGGCGCTCGGCCTCGATTTCGGGCGCATCCAATTCACGCCTGACCTGCTGCCGGGCGATATTCTTGGCTCGAACCTGTTCAACTTCCAAACCAGCCAGTTCACCCTGACGCGTGGACCGATTTTCTGCGAGCTGCTGTTGGCAGACGAGATCAACCGCACGCCGCCAAAGACGCAGGCTGCGCTGCTCGAAGCCATGCAGGAGCGCCGCGTTACTCTCGATGGCGAAACGCACCAGCTCCCTCCGCGATTCATGGTGATTGCCACACAGAACCCCATCGAGAACCAGGGCGTCTACCCGCTACCCGAAGCGCAGCTCGATCGCTTCCTGTTCAAGTTGCTGGTCCCCTATCCCGACGAGGCAGAAGAGACACGCATCGTGACCGCCTATGGCAAGCTGCAAGGGCCGCAGCGCCCCGCTGATCTCGGTGTCACTTCTGTCGCCAGTGCCGAGCAGCTTCAAGCCGTTTCCGGAGCGCTCGACCATGTAACCGTTGCCGACGAGATCACCCAATATGTCGTGCGGCTGGTACGCGCGACCCGCGAGCATGCGGACCTCGCGGTGGGCGCGTCGCCTCGCGCGGCGGTGATGCTTGCCAACGCCTCGCGCGCCCGCGCAGCGCTGCATGGCCGTGCCTACATCATTCCTGACGATGTGAAGGCGCTGGCTGTGCCGGTGCTGCGCCATCGGCTGACGCTAAGCCCTGCAGCAGAGATCGAGGGACGCGATATCGAGGCACTGGTCGCTGAGCTGGTCGAGAGCACCGAGGCGCCGCGCTGACGCGATGAGCCGCTTCCGCCTCAATATTCCTCTGGTCCCGACCGAACGCGCCGCCTGGCTGATCGCGATCTTTGCGCCTGTCGCGTTGGTGATCGCGGCAATCGCGCCACGATTGTGGGTGGCCGCGCCGGCGGCGGCGATCGTGCTTGTCGCCCTTATCGTACTCGACGGCCTGCTGGCAGGGTCGTGTCGCGATTGGATGGTTCAGGTCCCTTCCGACACCGAAGTCGGGCAAGCGACCCCGATCGAGGTATTCGCGCGCTTCTCGCGCAGCATGGCGATGAGGCCGGAGGCTGCGATCGAATTCGACGCCCGGCTCGGCCAAGAAGGCAGGGGCACGCTCTTTCTGGTCCGCAATCCGGAAACCGGGACCTTTAGCGGCAAATTCGACGTCCACCCTGAGCGCCGCGGGACGGCTTCCGTATCGCACGCGTGGTTGAGGTGGACCGGCCCGCTCGGCCTCGGCGCGCGGCAGGTCACGCGCCCGCTGGAGGAAGAAGTCCGCATCTGGCCCGACCTTTCGCCGGTGCGGAGCCAGGAACTGCAGACTTTCCTGCGCGATTCCCAAACCGGTCTGATCGCCCGTCGCATTCGCGGTGAGGGAACGCAGTTTGAATCGCTGTCCGAATACGAAGCGGGCATGGACCGCCGCCGGATCGACTGGAAGGCGAGCGCCCGGCACAATCACCTCTACGCCCGCGAGAACGAGAGCGAGCGCAACAACCAGATCGTGTTCGCTTTCGATTGCGGTCAGTCTATGTGCGAGCCTGTCGACGGCATGCCCCGTATCGACCGTGCGGTTTCCGCTGCGCTCACCTGCGCCTATGTCGCATTGAAAAGCGGCGACAGGGTTTCGCTTTTCGGCTTCGCCCAGCGCCCGCAGGTCATGACGCCATTCATAGCCGACAGCCGTGCATTTCACCGCCTGCAAAGCGCCGCAGCGGGACTCGATTACGAGGCGACTGAGCCAAATTTCACTCTTGCGCTCGCAACGCTTACTTCCAAGCTCAAGCGCCGTTCGCTCATCATCCTGTTCTCCGACTTCACCGATCCTACTGCCGCAGAACTCATGGTGGAAAGTATCGGGCGGCTGGTCGAGAAACACCTCGTCCTGTTCGTCACCATCGCCGACAGCGAGCTTGAAAATTTCATCAGCGAGGAACCGGGCGATATTGCGACGCTCGCCCGAAGCGTCACCGCCGATAGCCTCGCAACGCAGCGCAGCGTCGTGCTCCAGCGCCTGCGGCGCATGGGCGTCGACGTAATCGAGGCACCGTGGGAGCAAATCGGATACAGGCTGATCGACCGCTACTTCGTCATCAAGAATTCGGAGGCAATCGGATGAAGGCCCCGACGCTCTCCGCATGGTTCGGGCGCGGCGAGATCGAAGCCCCCACCGATATCGAAAGCGCTGCGCTGCGCTCCGACCGCTTCCGGCTAGAGCGGGAATATGACTGGCGGCGGCTCGAAGACATTGTCGCGCGAATGGAGCGCGGTGGGGTCAAGCGGATCGACGACGAAGAATTGCTCGCGCTTCCGACATTGTACCGGACCGCCGCATCGAGCCTCTCGGTCGCGCGCGAAACCTCGCTCGATGCCGCAACGCTGCGTTATCTCGAAAGCCTCGTCCAGCGCGCGTGGTTCCAGGTCTATGGTCCGCGCAAAGGCCTGTTCGGCTGGCTGCGCGAATTCTTCTTCGGAGGCTGGAGCCGCGCGGTGCGCGAAATCTGGCTCGACGTTTGTATCGCGCTGTTCGTGATGACTGCAGGAGCGGTGGTTGGTTGGCTACTCGTGGAGCAGAACAACGACTGGTATTACCGCCTTGTACCCGGAGGCCTCGCCGGAGGCCGTGTGCCTGGGGCGAGCCGCGAATTGCTCGAAGAAACGATCGCGGTCGAGAACAGCACCGGCGGATTGTCGGTATTTGCCGCACATCTCTTCAGCAACAACGCGGGTGTTTGCATACTCGCCTTCGCACTCGGCTTCGCGTTCGGCATCCCGTCTCTCATGCTACTGATCCACAACATGGCGATGCTTGGCGCTATGGTCTGGCTTTTCGCTAGTGCGGGCCTCGGATGGGAGTTCGGCGCCTGGCTCAGCGTCCACGGCACAACCGAGATTTTCGGCATTCTCCTGTCAGGCGCGGCGGGCCTTCACATAGGGCGCTCGATGGCGTTCCCGGGCACGCGCTCGATCCTCGAGGCCGCATCCGAAAGCGGGAGGCGCAGTGCGATCGTCATGGTCGGCGTCGTATTGATGATGGTGATAGCAGCGCTGCTAGAAGCCTTCCCGCGCCAGCTCGTGGCAGGAATGGAAAGCCGCTATATGATCGGCGGAGCATTTCTCGCCTTTTGGCTCGCCTACTTCTTCCTCTACAATCCGCGGCGGGTGGAGGACGAAGAATGAACGCAGCCACCGCCATTACCGGATACGAGAACAAACGGGAACGCATCCTCATAACTCCCGAGGGTCTGGCAGTCCCGGTCACGATCGCATCGCGCGGATCGCGGCTCGGCGCGCTGGTGCTCGATTTCGTTCTGCTGTTTCTCGCGCTGATCATCTTCCAGATCGTCCTGTTGCTGATCTTCGGCGGGCTGTTCGAAGACGCCATGGAAACCGCCAACGAGAACATTTCAGGCGCGGGCGAATTCCTCTTCATCGTCCTGATCCTGGTCGGCTTTCTAGCGCGGTACGGATATTTCCTCGGCATGGAACTGGGGCCGCGCGGCGCGACCTTTGGCAAACGCATGGTTGGAATCAGGGTGGCGGCGAGAAACGGTGGGAGGCTCACTCCCGAAGCTGTTATCGCTCGCAACCTTCTGCGCGATATCGAGCTGTTCATGCCGCTCGTCTTCCTGATGATCGCCCCGAGCGGCGAGGCGGGCAATTTCGGGCTTGCGGGCGCGATCTGGTTTCTCGTCTTCATGCTGTTCCCCTTCTTCAACAAGGACGCGCTGCGAGCAGGCGATGTGATCGCCGGAACCTGGGTGCTCGAAGCGCCGCGCACCAAGCTCGCCGATGCGCTGTCGACGCAGGGAGCAGCAGCGAAAGGATCGAGCGAGATCACCGGGGTCCGCTACGAATTCGGGGAAGCCGAGCTATCGATCTATGGCGAGCACGAGCTCCAGACGCTCGAGCGAATGCTGCGCGACGCCCAGCCTGACGCGCTGTCCGCTGTCCATGAGACAATCTGCCGAAAGATCGGCTGGGATCCGGGCGCAGGCGACGAGCGCGCTTTCCTCGAAGCGTTCTACGCGCAGCTTCGCGCGAAGCTCGAAGGCGACATGCGATTTGGCAAGCGCAAGGCGAACAAGTTCTCGTGACCCGGTACAGGATCGAGCCGGACGACCTTACAAGCGAGGACGTGCTCGATCTCCTGCGGCTGCACCTTGACGAGATGCACCGATGGTCGCCTCCCGAAACGGTCCACGCCCTGCCGCCCGAAAGGCTACGCGAGCGCGATGTGACTTTCTACGCCGTGTACGACGGCAAGGCACTTGCGGCTGTCGGCGCTCTCAAACACCTTGATCGCAAGCGAGGCGAACTCAAATCCATGCGCGCCGCCACCGCGTATCGCGGCAAGGGCGCGGGCGAGGCTTTGCTGCTACACCTGATCTCTGAAGCCAAGGCACGCGGCTACTCCTGGCTGGGTCTCGAGACAGGCAGGCCCGCGCCATTCCAGCCTGCTGTGACGCTCTATAAAAAGCACGGATTTGCCGAATGCGAGCCGTTCGGCGATTATGTCTCGGATGACTTCAGCCTGTGCATGGAGAAACTCTTTTGAAGGTTGACCGCCGCGCCTTTGTCGGCGGCGGTCTCGCGCTGGGAGCCTCCGCTTGCATTCCGACTGATCAGAGCACTCTTGGCAGGCTGGCTTCGAAACTGCGGATCATCGAAGCGGCTGCGGGCGGGACCTTGGGCGCTGAGATCCACGATACCGGGACTGGAATGGGCTTCGGGCTCAATCGCCACAT
This sequence comes from Erythrobacter sp. THAF29, assembly GCF_009363635.1. Taxonomy (GTDB): domain Bacteria; phylum Pseudomonadota; class Alphaproteobacteria; order Sphingomonadales; family Sphingomonadaceae; genus Erythrobacter. Next base: position 3,151,688 of record NZ_CP045392.1, read on the forward strand.
GCGTTTCGGCCATTGCTCCTCGTTCAAGATGTCGCTCGCGGCGATGGCGCTGGCGCGCGATGCGAGCGGACTGGTCTCGAAGGATCGGCAGGTGACCTGGACCGAGGATGATTTGATGGCAGTCTCGCCCTTCACCACAGAGCGGCTGGCCGAAGGTGCTACGATCAGCGAGCTTGCCGAAGCAACACAGAAATTCTCCGATAATGCCGCAGCGAACATTCTCCTGCGCGAATTCGGCGGGCCGCAGGAATTGACCGGCTTCTGGCGTTTTCTCGGCGATACGGTTAGCAGGCTCGACCGGATTGAGCCGCTGGTCAACAACGTGCCTGAAGGCGAAATACAAGACACGACCACGCCCTTTGCAATGGCGCGGACGGTGGCGAGGATAACGCAGGGCCAAGTGCTGCCGGACACTCACCGAGGCTTGCTCACACAGTGGATGGTAGACACGCGGACGGGATTGCGGCGGGTCCGGTCCGGCTTACCAGAAGGCTGGCTCGCGGGGGACAAGACAGGCACATCTCTCTGGCCGGGAATGGACAGCCTCTATGTCGATATTGGCTTCGTGGAACCGCCGAACCGCGCTCCTCTCGCCTTCGCAGCCTATTATCGTGCGCGCGGAACGCACGACCGGATCGAGCCAGCCGCCGAGCAGGTGCTCGCCCGCGTCGGCGGCGTTATCGCGGATTACGTCGCCGTGGCGCGTACCCTTCCAATCTAGTGGCGATATGATACCTATCTCCCACGGGAGAGAGATATGGAGCGCGCGCTCAAGACGGTAGCGGCCATCCTGCCACTGCTATTTGCCTTTGCATTCCTCGTGCCGGTTATCGACCAGGGCATGGAGGCGCTTGGACTCAATGCGCCGTTCGGTCTTTCGACGCTGACATTCGCGTTGATCATCGGCGGTGGATGGGGAGTATTCGCGCAAGTGACGGGTCGCTGGATATGAATGCCGAGGCACCTATCGTCCCTGCCAACCTGAGCGGGCTCTCCGACAAGGAATTGCGCCGCCTCGAAAACCGGATTGCGCGCAAGTATTCGGGCAAGGTTCCGTGGATCGCGGTTGTCTGGGCGTTCGGCAACCTTGCGGTATGGCTCTCGCTCTGGCCGCTGGTCTTCTCAGGCTTGCTGCCGCTCTGGGCCGCTTTCCCGGTCGCGACGGTCAACATGGCGCTCGTCTACCTGCCCACGCACGAGGCGCAGCACGACATCATCGCGCGGCCCGGCACGAAGCTGCGCTGGCTCAACGAGCTGGTCGGACACGCCACAAGCTGGATGCTGGTTTTCCCCTTCCAAGTGCTGCGGGTCACCCATCTCGACCACCATCGCCACACCAACGATCCCGAGCTCGACGTCGATATCACGACCAAAGCCGAAGGTCCTTGGCAGGCAATCTGGGCCTCGATCCGAAACAGGCAACCCGACGCCAAGCGCAATCACGATTACGCCGCGAGCCTCGTGCGAAACGGACGCCCGGGGCTGATCATGCTTTCGCTGGCCTACAAGCTCGGTTTTATCGGAATTCTCGGCACGCTGGCGTGGAATGGATACGCGCTGGATGCGCTATTTCTGTGGTGGCTCCCCTACCAGATCGCCATCACCTACATCCTGTTCTTTCTGAGCTGGGCGCCGCACCATCCGGGAAAAGAAACAGGGCGCTACACCAACACCCGGTCATGGAAATCGAAGGTCGGCAATATCGGCTCGATGGGAATGCAGTTCCACATCGTGCACCACCTGCACCCCTACATTCCGCTCCACCTGACGCCCGCCGCCTACCGCGAGATGCGCCCTATCCTCGAAGCGCGCGGGTGCCGTTTGGGCGATAACTGAGGCTCAGTGATCGGGCGTCGAGGAAGGCTCCGCGCTCTCCTCTCCGCCAAAGATCGCAACTTCGTTCACTCCGTCGCTGGTAGCGCGGCCGCGATACATCCCGGTCGTGTTGAAGCTGAACAGCGCATCCCCCTCGGGCGTGACGAGGATCACACCGCCATCGCCGCCGAGTTCCTCGACTTCGGCCATCACCGAATCCGAAACCCCTTGGGCCAAATTTGAATGGAGGAGCCAATCTTGGGCCTCATCCTCGCCCACTTCAGTGGACATGGCGTCAACACCTTCGAAAAGGACGCGCAATCTCGTACAAATCTCGTGCGCCACGCCGACGCGTATAAAATACTCGCCCCAGCCAGTCGCCGAGACCGCGCAAGAGCGGTTGTCGGCATAGGTTCCCGCGCCGATGACGGGTGAATCGCCGATCCGCCCCCAGCGCTTGCCGGTCATGCCTCCGGTCGAAGTTCCCGCGGCAAGGTTGCCGTCCATGTCGAGCGCCACCGCGCCGACCGTGCCGAACTTGTGGTCGACTTCGAGAGCGGAGACCTGTTCGGCCTTCATCCGTTCCAGTGCCTCGCGCCGATGCTCGGTCGCGAACCATTCGGGAGGCGCAGTCTCAAGGCCCCGCTCGGCCGCGAATTGTTCCGCGCCCTCACCCATCAGGAATACATGCGGGCTGTCAGTTCGGACCTTGTCGGCGAGCAGGATCGGGTTCTTGATCGTCGTCACGCCCGTCACCGCGCCCGCGCTGCGATCGCGTCCGTCCATGATCGAGGCATCAAGCTCGTTGCGGCCTTCCCAGGTGAACACCGCGCCGCGTCCGGCATTGAACAGCGGATTGTCTTCCATCGGGATTATCGCTGCCTTCACCGCATCCACCGCGCTGCCACCATTGGCAAGCACCGCTTTGCCCGCATCGAGCGCGGTCTGGAGCGCGACCTCGTACTCGGCGCGCTTTTCGGGCGTCATCTTATCGGGCGACATTGTCCCCGCGCCGCCGTGTATGGCGATCGACCAGTGTTTCTCTCCGTGATCGTCGGCGGAGACAGGGGCGGAAACTGTGGCAAATGCGGCCATGGCTAAGAGGATCATTCTTTTCATGGGTTGAAGGACTAACCCAAAGCTGCGCATGAGGCTACTTCAAGCATTCGATCATGCTGGGAGGAAACGATGAGCAATTTTGGTGAAACAACGACAACCGATGAAGTGCTCGAAGGCATGGACATTTCGGGCAAGCGCGTTTTCATAACTGGCGGCAATTCCGGACTGGGCCTCGAAACAGGCCGCGCCATGGCGGCCAGAGGCGCGCACGTGATACTGGCCGGGCGCGATCAGGCGAAGCTCGACGAAGCGGTGGCGTCTATCGAGAGCGAAAACCCGGATGCCATCGTAGAAACGATCATCTGCGATCTCGGTTCGCTCGACAGCGTCCGGCATTGCGGTGAAACCGCGCGCAATCGTTTCGAAAGCATCGACATCCTGATCAACAATGCTGGCGTCATGGCGTGCCCCAAGATGCAAACTGCCGACGGCTTCGAGATGCAATTCGGCACCAATCACGTCGGGCACTTCCTGCTGACCAAGGAACTGATGCCCCTGATAGGAAAGGGGCGCGACAAACGGATCGTGAACCTGTCCAGCCGCGGGCACCACATCGCGCCTGCCAATCTCGACGATCCGAATTTCGAGCATACCGATTACGATCCGTGGTTGAGCTATGGTCAGTCAAAGACCGCGAACATCCTGTTCACCGTTGGGCTTGAGGATCGCTTCGCCGACAAAGGCATCCACGCCTATGCCGTGCATCCCGGCGGCATCCAGACCAATCTGGGGAGGCATATGACCGAGGAGGAAAGTGCCGCGCTGGTGAAACGGGTGACCGAAAACGATCCGGACTTCTCGTGGAAGACGATCCCTCAAGGCGCTGCGACCCAGACCTGGGCCGCGACCGCGCCCGAAATCGAAGGCAAAGGCGGCGTCTATTGCGAAGATTGCCACATTGCCGAGATCGACGATGAGTCTTCTAAGGGCGGTGTTCGCAGCTATGCGCTCGACAAGGGCAATGCAGATCGGCTCTGGGCGTTGAGCGAGCAGTTGGTTGGCGAACGCTTTGCAGCCTAGTTTTCGATGAACTCGCAAAGCAGGCGCATCGTGTCTTTCGACTCTTTCGCCGGCGTGATTGCCATGAAAACGTGAGGCGCGCCTTCATATTCGTAGAGCTTTGCATCGACGCCCGCCTCGATCAGCTTGTCGGCAAACGAGCGTGAGTCGATGATGAAGAGGTCGTGACGGCCGGTCCAGATGCGTGTCGGCGGCAGCATCGCAAGTTCCTCGGCAGGCGTGTAAAGCGGGCTGCATTCCGGACCCGCAGGATCGCGGTTCGCAGCAAAGGCTTTCCCGCATTCGCGCAATGCACCGGTCTTTAGCATGAAATCGTGCGGCTCGACCGCGGCGATTGCTTCGTCTGCCATCGTCACATCAAGCCAGGGAGCGAACAGCGCCAGCTTGCCCGGTTGCGGACCGCTGGCGCGCGCCAGCCGCAAAGCGAGGCTGAGCGCCATATGTCCGCCCGCGCTGTCCCCGTTGAGGATAATCCTTGCCGGATCGTGGGTTTCGGCCAGCTTGGCAAAAGCTGCGTCTGCCACCGCATCCTGCCTTTCATAAGAGCTTTCGGGCAGCACCTCGTAAAGCGGCACCGTCACGCTCAGTCTGCAGGCATCAACCATCGCGCCGGCGAGGGGCCAGTGCTCCTTGAACATCGGCAGCACGAACCCGCCACCGTGAAAATAGAGCATGTGCCAATCTGCCGGGCCGGACTTGGGATGGATCGTCACCACTTTCTGACCGGCGGCAGTCCATTCCTCGATCTGGTACTTCGAGCGCATCGCCTCGGGCATCGGCGCATCACGCGGAGGTTTGCGATTGTGCAGGAAGCCGTGGACGTCGCTTGCATCCTTGGGAAATATCGGCGTGCGCTTGCTGATGAGCCATGTGGCCATGCGCAGCAACAGGCTCGGCTTGGTGGTCCGCAATTCGACGGCTGTGCTGGTCAAAACGATCTCTCCCCTCAAGCGGCGGAGAGTGACGCCATGGCATCACGAGTCAAGCTTTCTCAATCAGCGATCGAGCGCGGTGATCAAGCCTTCGTTGAGCCACTCTCCGAGCATTGCTCCGGCGCACAAGGCAGCCTGTCCGATCGCTTCAAGACTTTCGTCATCGCCTGCGAGCAACATGATTGTCTCGCCGTATGTCGCTCCGCCGCGCATTGCTTCGAAAGCGCGCGCATTGTCGGGATCCACCATCTGGAAGACCGGCTGCTCGTCCTCGCGCGAGACGATGACACCACGCGGCGCGTCGAGGCGGGGGGGGGGTGGATCGCTTTCTGTATCCTCCCCGAGTGCATTCCAAAGACCACTGAGATTCGTTTCGACAATTTTCGCCTCTGCTCGATGCTTGAAGATCAATCGCAGGGTCATCCACTCTTCATCGCCAAATTTCGCCGTCGAGGCAGCAAAATCCGCAGGCGCTAGCCGATTGGCATCCTGCGCCGTCGACACGGACAGCATAGTCCATTCCAGCCAGGCGAGATCCGCGACCTCGGGATTGTTCACGAAGAGCTCCGCGCAGGTTGTATCGAACCCTTTGCCCGTCTCATCGATGGTCCAGCCTGCGGGCGGGTTCGCGATGGCATGATGCGCGCAAACCTTTTTGAAGGTGTCCTCGCCGACATAGCGCGCGGTCCGCTCGAAAGTGCTCTCGAGCGCTCCGACCAGCGCCGAGCGGTAGTTGCCACGATAAACCGACATGCCAAGCGCCTGCCGGTTGCCCCAACCCTCGGGAAGCGGCGCACCCTCATCCAAGATCGCGCGCATGAATGCAGCCTGCCGCTCTGCCAACGATTGCGGTTTGCTCATGCCCCGACCAGAGCCTTGCCTGCGATTCCGCGCGCACGATCGAGTTCGGTCAATAGCTCGGCGAGCGGCGGGATACGCTCATCGCGCTCGATCATGATCGCGACAGGCTGTGGGAGCATTGCGAGAGCCCTGGCATAGAGATCCCAAACGCCGTCCGCGATCTCGCGGTCGTGCGTATCGATGATGACATCGCGCTCTGGGGTGGCGGGTTCATGGCCTGCCAGATGGATCTGGCGCACCCGGTCGAGCGGCAAGCCGTCGAGATATTCCTCTGCGCTGAAGCCGTGGTTGCGCGCGCTGACATAGATGTTGTTGACGTCGAGCAGCAGGTAGCAACCCGTTCGCCGGGTCATCTCGGTGAGGAATTCCCATTCGGTCAGCTCGTCCTCTGGGAACGTGAGGTAGCTCGACGGATTCTCGAACAGCATCGCGCGGCCCAGCGCTTCCTGCGCCCGGTCGATATTGGTGCAGACTGCCTGCAATGCTTCTTCGGTCAGGGGGAGAGGCAGCAGGTCGTGGCTGTTGTGTGCGCTGGTCCGGGTCCAGCATAAGTGGTCGGAGACCCACAGCGGGTCGATCCGCCGCTCAATTCGCTTCAATTTGTCGAGGTGGTCGGGATCCAGACCATTTGCCGAGCCGATCGACATCGAAACACCGTGCAGGATCACCGGCAGCTTTTCGCGCACCTGCTCTAGAATGCGCAACTGCCGCCCCCCTTCGACCATGTAATTCTCGCTGATCACCTCGACAAAATCGACCGGCACGTCGCTTTTCAGGAAATCCTCATAGTGTGTGCGGCGCAGGCCGAGGCCAAATCCGCTGAATGGTTCGATTGGTGCAGGATGGTGCGACATTGACCTTTCCATAGCAGAAATCATGGCCTGTCGAGGCCGTTCAAGGGTAATTTCGCGATGGGGAGGCTGCTTGTTACACTCGCGCATCAAACGGGGGATCGTCCAAGAAAATTGAAAAGATTTGTAACCGTCCCGAATGCGAGCGCGAATGACGTGACAGGTCCGGCAACCCCGCCCGGGCCGGGATACAAGTTTTGGAGAAATGCCATGAAAGCCAAATCGATCGCGAAATTCGCAGGCCTCGCCCTTACCGCCAGCGTCGCTGCAGGTCTCGCCAGCACCCCGATCGCCGCCCAATCGGGCGCAAAGGAAAAGTGCTACGGTGTCGCCAAAGCCGGCAAGAACGATTGCGCCGCAGGTCCGGGTACCAGCTGCGCCGGCACCTCGACAAAGGACTACCAGGGGAACGCCTGGAAATATGTCGCCAAGGGCACCTGCGAGAAGATCGAAACGCCCAAAGGCAAAGGCTCGCTGAAACCCATCAAGCGCTGAGGCGCAAGCAAGGGGGGGAGCCCGCCAGGCACTTGATGCGGGCTCCCCTCTTTCCGGATTAGGAGGAAAATCATGAACGGACTTAAGCAAATGTGGGAGCGATTGACCGGTATGCTTTCGGGCACTGTCTTCGAAAGCATCGTACAACTCGCCACGCGCATCGCGCTGGCCGGTATATTCTGGCGCTCGTACAAGACCAAGGTCGTCGAAGACACCCTGTTGCAGATCGACGAAACCCAGTACTTCATCTTCGAGAATGAGTTCTCAGGGCTACCTATCCCCACCGATCTCGCCGTACCGATGGCCACCTATGCGGAATTTTTCTTCCCTATCCTGCTTGTGCTGGGCCTGTTCACGCGCTTTTCTGCGCTCGCCCTGATGATCATGGCGATGGTAATCCAGTTGTTCGTGTTCCCCGACGCCGCACACTTTTTCGGCTGGGCGATCACGGTGCTGGCCCTTGGCGGATTCCTTTTGAGCCGCGGTGCCGGACTGTTCTCGCTCGACGCGCTGCTTGCCAAGTTCGCAGGCTCCAAGGCCGAGTAAGATGGTCGCCGACGAACCAACCTTCGCCCGCCTCATGGCAGCGACACAGGACGGCGACAAAGCCGCAGCCAATGTGTTGCTGACCGAGGTGGGCGTCTGGCTGGAGCGGTACTTCCGCCGCCGGGTGCCTCCGCACCAGACAGATGATCTGGTGCAGGAGGTGCTCATCGCGTTCTACACCAAGCGCGCGACATGGGACCCTTCGCGGCCCTTCCTGCCATGGCTCGCGGCGATCGCGCGCTATCGCTGGGTCGATCACCTGCGCAAGGTCTACAAGCACGACGCCAGCGAGCTGATGGAAGACGACGCGGTCGAGGACAGCGAAGAAGAAGTCGTCATGGCCCGCGTCAGCCTCGACAGGCTGTTCGGCCAGATCCCCGAAAAGCAGGCCGAAGTCATAGAACTCGTGAAAATAGGCGGCTTGTCGATACGCGAAGCCGCAGACAAGACCGGCCAGAGCGAAAGCCTAGTCAAAGTGAACATCCATCGTGGCCTTAAAAAGCTCGCCACCTTGGTCGAGAAAGCTGATTGAAATGAAGGACGAAACCAACCGAGCCGATCTGATTGCGGCGATGACCGAGGATCTTGCTCCCGTAAAGCGTGTCAAACCGCGCGACGGGCTGCTGCTGATCGGTTTTTCTGCAATCGTCGCATTCGCGGTGTCGGTATTCCTCTACGATTTCTGGATGGGAATGGTGACCGGAGAGGCCTCGGGCTACTTCTGGATCACACACGGTCTGCTGTTCGTTGTCGGACTTGCGAGTTCCGCTGCGCTCGTTGCGCAGGCTCAGCCGCGGATCGGCTCGCGCGCCACTGCACCTGCCTGGGGTGCTGCGATGCTGGCAATTGTACCGGTTGCCGCAGTTCTCACCTTGCTCTCCACCCGCGAGGAAACGGTCTACAGCGGCCTGAACGATCCTGCTGCGTGGTTCTGCACCAGCGCCTCGCTGGTGGCAGGGCTGCTTGTCGCAATTGCATCGATCCTCTGGTTGCGTCGCGGTGCGCCGGTCTCGCTCGAGAGGGCTGGATGGCTCACCGGACTTGCCGCCGGCTCACTGGGTACGCTTGCCTATGGTGTCACCTGCCCGCTCGACAATCTCGGCCATGTTGGCATCTGGCACGTCGCACCGGTCGCGATTTCGGCTGTCATCGGACGATTCGTCGTCCCGCCGCTGATCCGCTGGTAACGGGCGCGTTCAGGCGTTTGCCGGAATCCCCTCGCGCTGGCGATATTCAATGTCGAATATTGCCACCGTGAGCGCTGAGGTCGCGATGATCAGCACGAATTCGCCGCCATCTTCGACGAAAGCGAGGAATTGCTGGCGCATGACGTCGGGGTCGTCCCATACCGTGAGCAGGTCGACGAATACGCCGAAAACCGCGGCAAGCCCGATGCATCCTGCTAGCATCAGCGCGTAGACTGCCTCGCGTTTGTCAGCAGAGCGAAGCGCAGTCGCGAGCCCTGAGAGCCAGACCAGTCCCACTGCCCCGAAAAGTCCGGCTTCGACCAAATGGTGGCTCTCGACCGGAAGGCCGGTTGAGGCGGGTAGCGAAGGCGCGAGTGCCTGACCGAGTTCCTCGTGAATCTGCATCCAGTTGTCGAGCGTCAGCCAAACGAACAAGAGCGCGTTGGTGAGATAAACCAGCGCACGGCTCCGCAGCCACAGCGCGAACAGCATCACCGCGCTCGCCGCCGTCAGCGTATATTCGAGATATTCGCCGAACGACCCATCCTGCGAGAGGAAGAACTGCACCGGAAGCAACGCATCGGTGGCAGCGCCGTAATGGGCCGCGACGCTCATGCCGATCAGCACGCAGGCATAGGGAACGATCGCGACCAGCGCGATGCGTAGCGCGCGCGAGGTCGCAAGCCGCCTCGCGGCGTCGACGAAATCCGCGATTGCAAGCATTTCTGCCCCTTCTCGTCCCCATGCCCATAGCAAATGCGGGCATTTCCACGCCGAACATGATGAAGGCGAGGGGTTAAGAAGCCGACAACCCTGTTTTCGCGCGCTCGCTTGTCATTGCCCCTTCATCCGCGCGCGCCTATATGCGCCCCATGTCTTCAGTAAGGCCTTGGCGCGATATAGAGCGGCGCAAATGTCGCCAGATCATGGTGGGCGACGTGCCCGTTGGCGGCGATGCGCCGATCACTGTGCAAACGATGACCAACACCCCGACAGAAGACGCAGTGGCGACGATCGACCAGATCCGTCGCTGCGAGGAAGTCGGATGCGACATCATCCGCGTCTCGTGCCCGACCGAGGAGGCGACCGCGGCGATGCCGCTGATAACGCGCGCTGCCAACATTCCGATCGTCGCCGATATACACTTCCACTACAAACGCGCGCTCGAAGCAGCCGATGCGGGGGCGGCGTGCCTGCGCATCAATCCGGGCAATATCGGCTCGTCGGAGCGCGTCGCCGAAGTCGTCCGCGCCGCGAAGGCCAATGGGTGCGCGATCCGCATCGGGGTGAATGCAGGGTCGCTCGAGAAAGACCTTCTGGAAAAATACGGCGAACCCTGCCCCGAGGCGCTGATCGAAAGCGCACTGGACCATATCAAGCTGCTACAGGATCACGACTTTCACGAGTTCAAGGTCGCGGTGAAAGCATCCGACGTATTCCTCGCGGTTGCCGCCTATCATGGGCTAGCCGAAGCGGTCGACTGCCCGTTGCACCTCGGCATAACAGAGGCTGGCGGCCTCATCGGCGGGACGGTGAAATCGTCTATCGGCATGGGATCGCTGCTCTGGGCGGGGATAGGCGACACAATCCGCGTTTCGCTCTCTGCCGAGCCAGAGGAAGAGGTGAAAGTCGGTTACGAGATGCTTAAGGCGCTTGGCCTTCGCACCCGCGGCGTTCGCGTGGTGTCCTGCCCCTCCTGCTCTCGCCAGGGTTTCGACGTAATCCGCACAGTCGAAACGCTCGAAAAGCGGCTCGAACATATCAAGACGCCGATGAGCCTTTCTGTCCTGGGCTGCGTGGTCAATGGCCCCGGCGAAGCGCGCGAGACCGATATCGGCCTCACCGGTGGCGGGTCGGGACGGCACATGGTGTATCTTTCGGGCGTGAAGGATCACCATATCGAGAGCGAGGAGATGCTCGACCACATCGTCAGACTGGTCGAAGAAAAGGCCGCGAAGATCGAAGCTGGCGAAGCGACCGCCTTCGATCCGCACGCGGCGGAGGCTGCCGAGTAAGATGGCTGAAACGGCCTCCCCTTCGATTGCGGCCACCAAGCCAGAAAGCGAAGCGGAGTCGCTGCTGATCCGCCACGACGAGGCAGCTGTGAAGCGAGCAGGTGCCGGCTCGCTCTCGACCGGCGCTGCCGCAGCGGGAGCGCTTGCAATAGGCGCGCTCGCGGTCGGAGCGCTTGCCATCGGAGCGCTTGCCATCGGGCGGCTCGCAGTCGGACGGATGCGGGTGCGCGAACTCACGATCGACCGCCTCAAGGTCGGGGCTCTCGAAATCGAGGACGAGACAAGCCGGCTGTGATCCGCCCTGTCCACACAATCGGCGCGGTCACCGCGCTTTGTGCCGCCATTCTTTCGGCAAATTGGTATTTCAGCGACCACGACTACCCCGAGGCGAGATCGTACATCGTGTCGGAAGATCCCGAAGGTGATGTCGATGCGGCGCTCGCCCGCGCCGCCGAGAATGACAAACGCGTGCTGCTCGTCATGGGCGCGAACTGGTGTCACGACAGCCGCGCGCTGGCCGGTTGGCTGGGCACTCAGCGCTTCAGCGAATTGATCGAGGACAGGTATGAGCTCGTATACGTCAACGTCGGAAAGCCGCAGGAAGGTGACGGCCATAATATCGACATCGCGCGCCGGTTCGGCGTCGCAGACCTTCCGGGCACGCCCAATGTCCTCGTCCTGACCCACAAAGGCGAATTGGTGAACGCCGACACGGTCACCACCTGGCGCAACGCCGCGAGCCGCAGCGAAAACGAGATTTTCGATGAGCTGGCAAAGCTGGCCGGTTGATGAGGTAGGCGCACATGATCGAGGCGCTTTTTCTCGCATTCGCCTTGGCGATGGACGCGTTCGCAGTAGCCCTTGTTCAAGGCGCGCGGTTTCGCCCTGCATTCGCATCAATGGCGTCGATTGCACTGGCTTTCGGAGCGGCGCAGGGCGGAATGGCGCTCATAGGTTGGGGCTTGGGCGAAGCTGCCTTCACCTATGTCTCAGCATTCGATCACTGGATCGCATTTGCGCTGCTCACGGCAATCGGCCTGCACATGATCTGGACCGGCGGGGAGGATGAAGGCTTGCGCCGCCTGAGCGGCATGGCCCTGCTTGGCGCTTCCATTGCAACCAGCATCGATGCACTGGCCGCCGGCATCACCCTGCCCACGCTCGATTTCGCGCCTCCGGTAACAGCCGCGCTGATCGCGATCGCGACGCTCTTGCTCTCGCTTCTCGGGGTCCAGATCGGAAAACTGGTGGGTGATCGTTGGGGAAGACCGGCGGAAATCATCGGCGGCCTGATCCTGATCGCACTCGGCATCAGGATTGTGCTCGATCATACCGGCATTATCTCGGGCTGATGCTGCACGTCGTCCATCACGCCGACTATATGGCCCCGCGACCGGAACGCGGGACGTTCAAATTCGACAAATACTACCTCGTCATGGAGGCGCTGCGAGAGAGCGGCGCGCAGATCACAGAGCACGCGCCCGAACCCATGCCGCGCGACTGGTTGGAGGCAGTTCACGACCCCGCTTATGTCGATGAGGTGTTTCGCGCCGCAGTCCCGCGCGAGAAAGAGCGACGGATCGGTTTTCCGGTCACGCAGCGCATTCGCGACCGGGTGCGGCATACCAATGGCGGCACCTGGCTCGCCGCCCGGCTTGCCCAGCAGCACGGCTATGCCGCCAACAGCGCCGCCGGCAGCCACCACGCTCTCGCCGATACGGGAGCAGGCTATTGCGTATTCAACGATCTCGCCGTCGCATCGAACCGGCTGATCGCCGAGGGCGATGCCAGCCGCGTCCTGATCGTCGATCTCGATGTGCATCAAGGCGACGGCACGGCCAGCCTCACTGCCGGACGCGAGGACATATTCACCTTCTCGCTCCACGCCGAGAAGAATTTCCCGGTGCGAAAAGCGCGCTCGAGCCTCGACATAGGCCTCGCCGACGGGATCGACGACGATGGCTACATGGAGGTGCTCGACGAGCACCTGCCCGCCATCATAAACCGCTTCGGACCCGACCTCGTTCTTTATCAGGCAGGCGTCGATCCGCATGTCCAAGACAAGCTGGGACGGCTGGCCCTCACCGACGAAGGCCTTGCCGCACGCGACCGGTTTGTCGTCCGTGAGGCGCGAAGCCGTGGCCTCCCGATCGCATCGGCGCTCGGCGGTGGATACGGAGATGACCAGGCCGAGGTCGGCACCAGGCATGCCCGCTCGATGCTTGCAATGGCTGAGGAAAACGCGCGGTTTGTCCAGCCCGCTGCCTCTCAGCGCAGGCTGGGTGCGAAGTAGAAATCGATGTAGTCGGTCAGGCCGTCGCACCATTCGAATTCGCGCAGCCGGTAATAGCTGCGGTTCTGCGTGACGGCGAAACGCCATATCTTGTTGACGTCGCAGAAACGGTCCGGATCGGGTGTGCCCATAATCGTGATCTCTGCATGGATGAGGAAATAGTCCTTTCCAATCTCGGTAATCACGCCTTCGAGCTTCAGGCCGGCATCATCTTTCCCGCGCAATTCCGTTGTGAGCCACCACACGCCATCCTGATCGACGTAAGAGACGACCTTTCCGCGCTTTTCCCAGCCGAGCCATTGCAGCGTCGCACCTTCAAGGTTGCGCAGACGCTCGGCATCTCGTTCGCTGGTGATGACTGGCGGGGAGAATGCCTCGTCGTAGGGATCGGACGCAGCCGTGGAGTTCTCCTGCGAAGCCACCGGGACTGCGCTGGCCAAGGCCACCGCGCAAAAGACTGAAACACAGTTGGCCGAACGTGTAGGTAGCAAGGGCAGTCTCCGCTGCGATTCGAGAACCGGTCCGGTCCGCCGGACACTGAATGCGGAATAGAGCGCCATGGCCGATATTGAAACCGACTACCTCATCGTTGGCGCCGGCGCGGTCGGCCTCGCCTTTGCAGACACCCTGCTTGACGAAGACCCCGTTTGCCACATCACAATCGTCGACAAACACGCGCGGCCGGGCGGACACTGGAACGATGCCTATTCCTTTGTCGCCCTGCATCAGCCGAGCGCGACATACGGGGTGAACTCGATGGAGCTGTGCCCCGATCGCGTCGACGAGCACGGGCACAACAAGGGCATGTATCCACTCGCCAAGCATGCCGAGATCCTGTCCTACTACAGCAAGCTGATGAGCGAGCGCATGATCCCCAGTGGTAGTGTCACCTACCTACCGCTTACCGAGTACCGATCGCAAGACGGCAAGAACCACCACGTCAGCGGCATACTTTCCGGCAAGGATCAGACGATCCATGTCAGGCGAAAGCTGGTTGACGGAACGTGGTTCCAGACCTCGGTTCCATCCACCCACAAGCCCACCTTCGAAATTGCGGAAGGGACGCGCTTTTCCATTCCCGGCGATTTGCCCGCGCTCTGGAAAGACACCGGGAACCTCCCCGATCACTTCATTATCCTGGGCGGGGGCAAGACTGCGATGGACACCGCCGTCTGGCTGCTTGAGGCGGGAGTTGCACCTGAAAGGATCGGCTGGGTGCGCCCGCGCGACAGCTGGATGCTCAACCGCAAACTGCTCCAGCCCGCCTATCACCGGATCGAGGGGCTGGTCGAATTCCAGGTCGCTCTGGTTGAAGCCGCCAACGCTTCGGAAACAGGCGATGAAATGTTCGAGCACCTCGACAAGAGAGGGGTGATGCTGCGGATCGATGAGAACGTGACGCCCAAGATGTTCCACTTCGCTGTGATATCCGAGGGCGAAGTCGAGCTGCTGCGCCAGATCACCAACGTTTACCGCCAGGGGCGCGTTACGGGGATCGAGACCGGGGCCATGCATTTCAGCGAAGAGCGCGTCGAGGTGCCTGACAACACGCTGTTCGTCGATTGCACCGCCACCGCCGTGCCGTTCGAAGCGCGCGAAAACACGCGGCCCTTTTTCGAAGGCGACCGGATCACGCTGCAGCTCGCGCAGACACCGTTCGTCCCCTACAGCGCGGCGCTCGCGGCCTTTATCGAGGCGAATTTCGACACTGACGAAGAAAAGAACGCGCTTTGCCCGCCCGCCCCGCTTACCGATTCAACCGACACTTATCCCTACGCGGTAATGGCGAACCTGATGAGCACCGCGATCCTGTCGGCCAATGAGAAAACCAACGAATTCAATTCGAGAAGCCGCCTGCATCCCACCGGACCTGCAGTCGCGCGGCTGATAGAAGAAAACAGTCCGAGGCTCGCTGCCCTGTCGAAGGTGGGAGAAACCATCCAGGCAAACATGCCCGGCGTGATCAAGCTTGGCATGGCCGCAAAGGCGATTCACGAAAGTGGTTAATGCCTGTGCATTTGCCTATTCACGGGAACGATAGGTTTGC
This sequence comes from Erythrobacter sp. THAF29, assembly GCF_009363635.1. Lineage (GTDB taxonomy): Bacteria > Pseudomonadota > Alphaproteobacteria > Sphingomonadales > Sphingomonadaceae > Erythrobacter. The sequence goes on from NZ_CP045392.1 coordinate 3,166,869, forward strand.
GCTATTATCATGATTGCTATGAACAGGCGCGATCTCTTGAAGACAGGCGTGGTCGCGGGGGCGGCGATATCCCTTCCCTCCGCTGTTGCAGCTGCACCGCGCAAAGGCACCGCGCGCGACCGGGCTCTGTTCAGACTCGCCAAACGCGAGCTCGACCGTGCCGGGGACGTTATCTGGAAGAAGGATATTGTCGGCATTGCCGATTTCGGTGTTCATTCCTCCGAGCGCCGGTTCCACTTCGTCAATCTCGATCGTGAGGAAGTACAGAGCTTCCACGTCAGTCACGGCACAGGCTCGGACCCGGAGCACGATGGCTGGCTCAACCGTTATTCCAACGTGGAAGGCTCGAACGCGACGAGCAGGGGCGCATACATAACGTGGGAATGGTATGTCGGTCGCTACGGCACGTCGGTGCGACTTGGTGGGCTGGACCCAACCAATGACGCGGCCCTGCGTCGCTACATCGTCATGCACCGCGCCAAATATGCTGAAAAATCGCATATCGAGCGTTGGGGTCGGCTCGGGCGCTCGAACGGTTGCTTTGCAATGGGTGAGGACGATTTCCGTATCGCGCTGCTCAACCTGTCAGGCGGCAGGCTGCTTTACGCCGATAGCCTCGGCTGGTCGGAAAACTCACCGGAGCTCCTGCAGCCGGACGATCCGAGTACCCTGCAACGCTACGCGCCGGGCTCCTACTAAGTCAGATCAGGCCCCGTCGCGCGGGTCGTTCTCGATTACGATCACCTCATCGTCGATCACATTGCTGCGATCCTTGACGCGTGGCTTGTCGAGGCTTGCGAGGACGGGCTCATCGCGGCCGTAGATGTCCTTGAAAGTCCGCATTTCGCCATTGATGTCGGTCGCCATGGTGAAATAGGTGATGTAGGCCGGCAACTGTCGCTTGATCGGAACCTTGGTGTATTCGCCCGAGGTCGCAATCGCGATCGCCTCGTCCTTGGTTGCACCCTTACCCAGTATCGCCATCGTAATGGCGAGTTCGAGAGCACGCTCGGTGCGGATGCAGCCATGCGACAGCGCTCGGTTCTCAGTCGCGAAAAGATGCCGCGAAGGCGTGTCGTGGAAAAAAATCGCGTGCGGATTCGGCATTTCGAGCTTCATCCGGCCCAACGAGTTGCCCGGCCCGGGCTGTTGCACGACCGAAATCCAGCCATTTGCGCCCTTCGTCGCCTTGTAGCCGTTACGTTTGGCCCATGCAGGATTGTTCAGGACTTTGTTGCCAAGCCCTTCGCCCTTCACGATCGACTGCGGCACAGTCCAGGTCGGATTAAAGACGACGCCTTCGACCATTTCGGCAAGCTGCGGCGTCGCGGTACGACCGGGCTTTCCGACGATGGTGCGGTAGGTGAATATCTTGTCCCCGGCGGTAAGACGCAGCTGGTACTCGGGCACGTTTGTCAGCAGGTATAGCCTGCCAAGATCGCGCTGGAGCCAGCGCCAGCGGTCCATATTGGCACGGATCAGCTTGCGCCTGGCCGTGTCGCTTTCAGGAGTTTTTGCGAGTTCCTCACGAAGCCGCGCATAGTCTTCATGCGTCGGATTGAGCTCCATAAGCGTGCCGCGAACATCGCCGGTCTCTAGCGCCTTTGTCAGAAGGTCCGCGGTGCGATACTTGTCGCGATCGGGATCCACCACGAACCATTGTTCGCGCGCATCCATCGGCGTACGGCCATCGCGCAGATCCTCGACAAGCCAGACAAAATTCTGCGAGGCGAGTTGGTTCAGCTCGTCGGAAGGTCCGGACTGGACCGACGTCTTGAGAGCCTGGAGATCGTAATCGCGCGGATCGAGGCCCTCGGCACCGATCCCTTCGATAACTTCGATCAGCTCCTGCGCAGCAGAGACCGACCAATCCTGTACCAGGGGTCCGGGAGGTGCAATGTCGCCCTGGACCATCGGATCGGAGACCATTTGCGGGAAGGCTTCATCGAAGCTCGCATCGGTTTCGACCGTTTCGGTTTCGCCAGTCTCTGCTTCCGCGGCTTCAGGAGGCGCGTCCTGTCCGTCTTGCGCAAGCGCCCCGCTCGCGATCAACGTCACGGCTGCAATTCCGCCCGCCAGTGTGCCACCCAATTTGCGCATATATTTCTCTATGGTCCCAAAAACGCCGCGAAATAGCGGCCCTACCCGTTTCGGCAGAGTATACCCCTGCTGCGTATCGACTATCAACCAGCATCGCTTTCACAGCGATGAACTGATTGTCAGCGCCGGTGGATGGTGACGGCATCCACAGTTGCGACTAAGCCTCTACGCCATGCCCGCGCAGCCGCATCCCGCCGCAAGACTGCTTCCGTTCGCCGCTGCTGCAGCGGGCGTCGGTTTTCTGTCGCTGATGGACGCGCTGATGAAGGAGGCCGCGTTAGCCACAGGCACCTACACAGCGACTGTTCTGAGGTCGCTTTTCGGCGCCGCGATAATCGCTCCCTTCTGGCTCGCCCAGCGAAAGGGCTGGCCCTCGCGCAACGTGCTGAAATTGCACATGGAGCGGGGAATCATATCCGCTTTCATGGCTCTCAGCTTCTTTTACGCCCTCACCAAGTTGCCGCTCGCCGAGGCGATCGCAATCAGCTTCATCGCCCCACTGATTGCGCTCTATTTCGCTCGTGTACTGCTCGGCGAAAGGATCCGGTCGAAGGCGGTCTTCGCCAGCGTTCTGGGGCTGATCGGTACGCTGGTGATCGTCGGCGGCAAGCTCGGTCGCGAGGAACTCACCGAGGACATGCTTCTGGGTCTTGCCTCTCTGATTTTCTCGGCCTTCCTCTACGCCTACAATTTCGTCGTAATCCGCAGGCAAAGCCAGGTGGCTGGCCCGGTGGAGATTGCGACATTCCATAGCGGCGTGGGCGGGCTCGTTTTGCTCTTGTTCGCGCCTTTTCTCGGATCGGTGCCGCAGGCAAGCGCGCTTTGGGCGATCGTTGGCGCAGGCGCGCTGACCGTCACCGGGGCGATGGCGATCGCTTGGGCCTATGCGCGGGCCGAGGCACAGGCGCTTGTGCCGCTCGAATATACCGGCTTTCTCTGGGCGAGCCTGTTCGGTTGGCTGTTCTTTCGCGAACCTGTAACCCTTCCCACGATTGCCGGGACAGCCCTAATCGTAACGGGCTGCTGGATCGCGACCAGAAAACCGCGCAATCCGCCTGCCGTAGCGGCAAGCTGAACGCGTAATCGCAAGCGACTCGCAACTGCCCTCACACCCTTGACGGAAAGCCTGCAAACGAGCAGGTGCACCAGCAGAATTTGCCTCCGGGCGCGGCCCGGAAAACCCTTCCCGACCAGCCTCCACTGGAACGGGACAGCCAATAAGGATGAACGCCCCGATGACAGCTATCGGCAAGGACACGCTCGCAACCCGCTCAACCCTCTCGGTGAACGGCAAAGATTACGCCTATTATTCGCTTTCCAAGGCGGCCGAAAAGCTTGGCGATATCTCGAAGCTGCCGACCTCGTTGAAAGTCCTCCTCGAAAACATGCTTCGTTTCGAAGATGAGGGCTTTACCGTCGGGCAGGAACACGCACAGGCGATCGTCGACTGGCAGAAGAACCCCGTCACCGGCAGCGAAATCCAATACCGCCCGGCGCGCGTCCTGTTGCAGGACTTCACCGGTGTCCCGTGCGTCGTCGATCTTGCTGCGATGCGCGATGCGATCAAGGAACTGGGCGGTGACACTGCCAAGATCAATCCTCAGGTTCCCGTGAACCTGGTGATCGACCACTCGGTGATGGTCGATGAATTCGGCCACCCGAAGGCGATGGAAGCCAATATGGCGCTCGAATACGAGCGCAATGCCGAGCGCTACGATTTCCTCAAATGGGGTTCGAAGAGCTTCGAAAACTTCTCCGCAGTGCCTCCGGGCACCGGCATCTGCCACCAGGTGAACCTTGAACACATCGCCAAGGGCGTGTGGGCAAGCGAGGACGATACGGGCGCAACGGTCGCCTATCCCGACACCTGCGTTGGCACTGACAGCCACACCACGATGATCAACGGCCTCGGAGTGCTTGGCTGGGGCGTCGGCGGGATCGAAGCCGAGGCCGCGATGCTCGGCCAGCCGATCTCGATGCTGATCCCCGAAGTGGTCGGTTTCAAGCTGACCGGCAAAATGGCCGAAGGCGTGACCGCAACCGATCTCGTGCTGACCTGCGTACAGATGCTGCGCGAGGTTGGTGTGGTCGGCCGCTTCGTCGAATTCTACGGCGAAGGCGTTGCCAATCTCACCCTCGCCGACCGTGCGACCATCGCCAACATGGCCCCCGAATACGGCGCGACCTGCGGCTTCTTCGGCATCGACGACAAAACCATCGACTACCTGCGCCTCACTGGCCGCAGCGAAGACGAGATCGCACTTGTGGAGGCCTATTCGAAAGAGCAGGGCATGTGGTTCGATCCGTCGCACGAGCCGATCTTTTCGAACACGCTCGAACTCGATGTCTCCAGCGTCGTCCCGAGCCTTGCAGGGCCCAAACGCCCGCAGGACCGCGTGGTGCTTCCCGAAGTCGACGAACTGTTCAACAACGATCTCAAGACCGTTTATTCGAAGGACGCGCCAGTACGGGTGCCGGTCGAGGGGCGGAACCACGACATCGGTGATGGCGATGTCGTGATCGCGGCGATCACGAGCTGCACCAACACCTCCAACCCCGATGTGCTGATCGCTGCCGGTCTGGTCGCGCAAAAAGCGAATGAGCGCGGCCTGAAGCCCAAGCCTTGGGTCAAGACCAGCCTGGCGCCCGGCTCGCAGGTGGTGACGGACTATCTCGAAAAATCGGGTCTGCAAGATCATCTCGATGCGATCGGTTTCGACCTCGTCGGTTATGGCTGCACGACCTGCATCGGTAACAGCGGCCCGCTCGCCCCGCCGATCTCGGGCGCGATCAACGAGAACGATATCGTCGCCGCCTCGGTCCTGTCGGGCAACCGCAATTTCGAAGGCCGTGTGTCGCCGGATGTGCGCGCGAACTTCCTTGCCTCGCCCCCCCTCGTGGTCGCCTATGCGCTCAAGGGCACCGTGACCGAAGACATCACCGAAACCCCACTCGGCAAGGACCAGGACGGTAATGACGTCATGCTCGCCGACCTTTGGCCTACCAATGCCGAAATAGCCGAGCACCGCGCGGCCAATATCGACCGTTCGATGTTCGAAGCACGCTATGCCAACGTCTATGACGGCGACGAGCACTGGCAGGCAATCACGGTCGAGCCGTCCGACACCTATCAGTGGCGTGCAGGCTCGACCTATGTCGCCAACCCGCCCTATTTCGAAGGGATGGAGATGCAACCGGCGCCGATCACCGATATCGTCGACGCTAAACCGCTCGCGATCCTTGGTGACAGCGTGACTACGGACCACATCTCGCCCGCCGGTGCGATCAAGGAAGACAGCCCTGCAGGCCAATACCTGATATCGAACCAGGTCCAGAAGAAGGACTTCAACTCCTATGGTTCGCGCCGAGGCAACCACGAAGTCATGATGCGCGGCACTTTCGCCAATATCCGCATCCGCAACGAAATGGTCCCCGGCGTCGAGGGCGGTTACACCACCTATAACGGCGAGCAGATGCCGATTTACGACGCTGCCATGAAGCACAAGGCTGACGGCACGCCGCTAATCGTCGTCGGCGGCAAGGAATACGGCACCGGTTCTTCGCGTGACTGGGCGGCGAAGGGCACCATCCTGTTGGGCGTTCGCGCGGTCATCGTCGAAAGCTTCGAGCGTATACACCGATCGAACCTTGTCGGCATGGGCGTGCTTCCGCTGCAATTCAAAGACGGCGATACCCGCAAGACTCTGGGTCTTGGCTCGAACGACACGTTCAGCATCAAAGGGCTCGCCGATCTCACGCCCGGTCAGGATGTCGAGATCGAGGTAACGCATGAGGACGGGTCGAAAGCCACCTTCACCGCGCTTTGTCGGATCGATACTGCGAACGAGATGGAGTATTACCGCAACGGCGGCATCCTCCACTACGTGCTGCGCAAGCTGGCGGCCGCCTGATCGAATGAGAATCACCGCTATCCTCCTCGTCGTTCCTGCTCTCGCGCTCAGTGCGTGTGCGCCAACTGACGAGGGGGAGCGGAATTCGTCGCCCCTGCCTTTGGGATACGAGCTCGCGTCGGCTAAGACGGCCGTGTCGATCGAGGGCGATCAAGCGCTCGTCATCGATCTCACGGTTGACGAATTGATGGATCACCTTGCGCAAGGCAATGTCCGACTGATCGACGTGCGAACTGCCGAGGAAGTGGCTGAAGGGAGAATCCCGGGTGCAGAGCACATCGCTCTCGCTGATTTCGATCCTGCCAAGCTGGATCTTTCCGATGGGCGCGAGGTGATTGTCTATTGCCGGTCCGGAAGGCGCTCAGGGATTGCCGGAAAGCGACTTGCGCAACACACTGGCAAACCTGCCAAACATCTCGCCGGGGGGATAAAGGCATGGCGTGAAGCCGGAGGCTCAATCGACTAATTAATTGAATATTTTACAAGCTTGTGAGATATTCTCGTAGTGTGGCGATGCCAAACTGTACTGGTGGGCCTGAAGCGAAACTGCAAAAAGCCAGCCAGATATGACCGAAACCGCAATCCTCCTACTTTCCGCCTTGCTGGCCGCTCAGGCGCAGCCGGCTCAGTCTGCCGACACGTCTTCGGATACCAAGACCGAACAGGTTGCGGCTCTCGAAGACACAGCAGTCGACGATGAGGACAAGATTATCTGCAGACGCACTGCGGTAATCGGATCGAAATTCAAAAAGAGGATCTGCGGCACCAAGAAGCAGTGGCAAACTCTCGAAAATCGAAGTGCTGCTACCACGCGCGAATGGCAACGGCGCGGCAAAGGTCTCGAACCGAATGACACCAACTCTCCAGGAACCTGAACATGATTGACCCCCTCTCCCTTCTCCTCTCAGCCCTGCTCGCGACACAAGCCCAACCGGCGGAAACCGCTGAAACACCTTCTGATTCCGAGACCGAACAGGTTGCGGCGCGTTCCGAAGAGAAAGCAGATGACGAAGACAAAATCATCTGCAGGCGCACCGCAGTCATCGGTTCGAAATTCAAGAAGAGAATCTGTGGCACGAAAAAGCAGTGGGAAACGCTGGAGAACCGCAGCACGGATACGACCCGCGAATTCCAGCGCCGGGGCAAGGGGCTCGAACCCGTAAACTAACCAAGCGCGTTCAGCCCGGGGACAGGCCGGGATCGGATAATCGCCCCCATTGTGGAGGGCCGCCCGATGCGGTTGATCATTCCTATCCTTGTGCTGGCGGCGGCATTGGCGGCACCGCCCGTGTCGGCACAACCACCAGACACTGACAGCGCGATCGACTATTCAGGCTTCGTCGAGCTGACGGCGGAGGTCGCCTCGTTTCGCGAAGCACGGCTCCTTCCCAAGGAGGAGTTCCTTCGCCGTGCCGCCGTGGAAGGCGCGCTGATCCTCGATACACGCTCGGCAGAAGCGTTCGCTGCCGGACACATCAAAGGTGCGGTAAACCTGCCTTTTTCCGATTTCACCGATGAAAAGCTGAAGATAGTCATAGGCAAGGATCGCTCGCGACCGATCTTCATCTATTGCAACAACAATTTCAGCGATGATGCATTCCCCGTGCAACTGAAACGCGCACCGCTCGCACTCAACATTCCGACCTTCATAAATCTATATGGCTACGGCTACACCAATATCTGGGAACTTGATGGCACGATGAGGCGGGCCGATGTGCCATGGATCGTCCAAGCTGAGAGCAGCTTACCTGAGTAGGCTACAATAACACCGAAACACAGGAAGGGGCGGCTCCGCAAATGCGAGGCCGCCCCTTGCTTTGGGTACATTGATTTCGAACTCACACCATCTTGGTCGGTCTTGCCTTCTTCCGGCGCAGGATCGCTGCGGCGGCCAGGCCGAACAACGCCATCATGGGCGGAGCAGGCACTTCGGTTCCGCTCGACGTACCGCCTGAAGACGAACTGCTCGAAGAACTACTCGACGAGGAACTGCTCGAACTCGAGGACGAAGAGCTGCTGCCCGACGAACCCGACGAGCTGCTCGACGACGAGGATGAGGAAGACGAGCTGCTGCTCGAGGAGCTGGTGCTGCTTGTCATGTCACCCGAGCTGCTGCTGCCGCCTGAGGACGAGCTGCTCGAAGAGGAGGAAGAAGAACCACTGCTCGACGAAGAACCGCCAGTCGAGGTCGCGCCGCCCGAAGTCGACCCGCCTGAAGACGAACTGCTGCTCGACGATGACGAACTGGAAGATGAGGACGAGCTGGACGACGAACCGCTGCTGCCTCCGGTCGAGGTCATGCCTCCGGTAGAAGTGCCACCCGAGCTGCCGCCGCTTGAAGACGAGGTAGAAGACGACGATCCCGAGGACGATGAGCTGCCGCTGCCACCTGTCGAGGTCATGCCGCCCGAGCTGCTGCTGCCGCCTGATGACGAAGAGCTGCTCGAGGATGAACTGGAGCCGGAGCTGGAAGACGAGCCGCTCGAACCGCCGGAGCCTCCGCTCGAGGTGGTGGTGGTGCCGGGATGGCCGCTGGTGCTGCCGGTCGAGGTCATTCCGCTCGTGGTACCGCCACCGGACGAGCTGCTGCTCGAGGAGGACGAGGAACTGCTCGACGACGAGCTGGAAGATGACGATGAAGTCGAGCTGCCACCGGTCGACGTGCTGACCGCGCCGGTCGAGCTCGAAACGTTGCCCGAGCTGGTCGAAACGGATCCGGTGCTGGACGAAACTGCCCCGGTCGAGCTGGAAACCGCACCCGTGCTTGAGGAGACCGCGCCGGTTGAGCTCGATACATTGCCCGAAGTTGTAGAGGTCGTGCTCGAAATGCCACCGGTGCTGGTCGAAACCTGACCGGTCGAAGAGGACGAGGAGACTTCGCCGGTCGAGGTCGAAACCGCGCCGGTCGTCGTTGATGAGCTGATTTCGCCCGATGAAGAGGTGGTCGAGGTCGAGTTATCGATGTCGATGATTATCTCACCCGACGATCCACCTTCGCCGCCGGTCGTCGTGGTGCTCACCACCGAAACGTCGCCTGAAGACGATCCGCCGCCGCCGAAAAATCCGCCGAAGAACCCTCCGCCAAAGCCACCGAAGCCGCTGCTGCCGCCGATCACGATCGGGCCGCCGCCACCGCCGCCGGTGATCGGCGGGAGCGGGGGAAGCGGGGCAGGCGCATAGGCGACCTGCTGAAGCGGTGGGCACTCGTTCGGGTCGATATAGGCGCTAACCGCACCTTCCGGCAGGGGAGCGGTCTGGGCGACCGCGCCCGCAGGACCGTATCCGAGCGGTTGACACTCGATCGTGCGCTCGACGATCCGGCGTCGACGCTCTTCCGGTTCGGGAATGATGCGGGTCCGGGTCTTGATGTACTCTGGTTCGCCCTTCACCATGCGCGGCTCACCTTTGACGAGCTTGCCATCGGCATTGGTGGTGTATTGCGGGTCATCGGTGTTGAGTGGCTCGGCCACGCGCACCGCGCCCCCCTGGATCAGGGCTACGCCCGCGACAGCGGCAGAAAGCTTGGCAGCAGCCAGTTTGAGCGACATAAGTCCGCACCTTGTTTCTTGTCAGTGGCTCGATGCGGCCCACCCGCACCTTCACCAATTCCAAAACTTGTCATGCAGATAGGGGACGAGTTGTCGCAACTCGGTTAACCATGAAATAGGCGCGGACACCGCCTTAAAGCGGGAGAATCGCTTTGATTTCCGCGTCGCTGTCCCGTTTTGGAACCATTCGGCGAGCCGCTGTTAGCGATTCAGTTAGTCGGCAAGCGCAATGCAGCAATCATTCGGATTCGCCGAAAAGCCCATCCTGTTGGGGCCCGCTCTTTCGAGGCGGCTGCAATTCGAGATGCTCCCATCCGGCATCGTTGAGCACGCGCCCACGAGCGGTCCGCGCGAGAAGACCCAACTGGATCAGGTAGGGCTCGACCACCTCTTCGACCGTGTCGCGCGGCTCTGCGAGCCCGGCTGCGAGTGTTTCGACACCCACAGGCCCACCTTTGTATATGGTCGCGATCATCGTGAGATAGCGTCGGTCCATGGCATCGAGCCCGAGGCTATCTATCTCCAGCCGGGTCAGAGCATCGTCGGCCATCGCGCGGGTGACCGTGCCTTCACCTGCGACATGCGCAAAATCGCGCACGCGGCGCAGCAGGCGCCCCGCTACGCGCGGCGTTCCGCGCGAACGCCGCGCGATCTCGCGCGCGCCGTCCGTATCGATATCGAGTCCAAGCAATCGCGCCCCGCGTGTCACGACCAGATCCAGCTCGTCATGGGTGTAAAATTGCAGTCTCACCGGGATGCCGAAGCGATCGCGCAGCGGTGTCGTCAGCAGACCCTGCCGGGTGGTCGCCCCGATGAGCGTGAACGGCGGCAGGTCGATCCGCACGCTTCGCGCCGATGGCCCCTCGCCGATGATGATATCCAGCGCCCGGTCCTCCATCGCAGGATAGAGCACCTCCTCGACGACGGGATTGAGGCGGTGGATCTCGTCGATGAAAAGCACATCGTGCGGCTCGAGATTGGTGAGCAGTGCGGCAAGATCGCCAGCCTTGGCGATGACAGGACCACTTGTCGCGCGGAATCCGACGCCGAGTTCGGCCGCAACGATTTGAGCAAGCGTCGTCTTGCCGAGGCCCGGCGGACCGAAAAACAACGTGTGGTCCATCGCCTCGCCGCGCGACTTCGCGCTGTCGATGAATACCCGCAGATTGTCGCGTGCGCTTTCCTGTCCGATGAACTCGGCAAGGCTCTTGGGCCGAAGCGCTTGATCGGGATCGCCAGGCTGGCGATCGGGCGCGTGGAGGGGGACGGGATCGGTCATCGTCTCTTTCAGCTTAGGCGTTTGATCTTTGTGCCAGCAAGGGCAAGATCCGTAGCATCACCGCCTATAATCCGGAAAAGTGCTTCCCGAGCGAAACGAGATCAGACACCCTACCGTTTACCGACATATGTAACCCGCGATCGGTAGGTCGTAGCATAAGGCTCGCCGGTCCGCTTCCGGGCAGGTTCGAACGGGGGATCAGCACGCAGGATCAAGGCGCACGTGCCCTCGTTAAGTTTTTCTACCTCGCTGGGTTGGATAATCCGGCAATCGGTTATGCGACCCTCGGCCGAGATATCGAGTTCGAAACCGAGAGTGACTTTCCCCTCCTTGACCATTTTCGAGAGCTTTCGGCTATCCTTGCTGTAGAATATTCGCGCGATGTTGCTGCGGGGCCTCACAACCTCGCCGAGATAGGGCCTGAACTCGCCGAACTCTTCGTTCTTGCAACGATATTTCACTTCGCGACCGAACGCCTCGCCGCTCGCCCACCGGGCGACAACAGCTTGCCGGGGAACGTCGTAAATCAGTTTCTCGGTGTAACCGAGATTGTCGACGCCGTCTTTCAGGACAATCTCACCCCCTTCGATCCCGGCAAATCCTTCCACTTCTTCGCAGCGGTCGCGGCACCATTTGCGCTCGTCAAAGTCGATCTGCAGGTGCAGCCTCGGGCCGAATGGATGGGTGCTATTCTGCGTGGCTATGCACTCGAGATCGAATTGCTGGGCGAAGGCAATACTCGGTGAACCGAGAACAGCGAGAGCTATGATTTTCTTAAACATCAGAATGGATTAACGGTATATCCCCGCTGCTGCAATTCGGCATGGGCCGTCATCGCGGATAAATCGATCTCGACGCCATCGATGAGGTTTTCCTTTGTAACGCCATAGACCGCCGCACTCTGACCGCAGACGACAAAGACAACGCCTTTCTCAAGCATCGTCTTCACCATCGCTCCCGACCCATTGGCAGGCAACCCGCGAGCAGTGAGCGCGTCGTCCTTGGCGAGGTCAAGCACCGCCTTGCCGTGGACGACGACCACGATGCTGATGTTCTCCTCGGGCACACCGGCGGCGACGTGCATGTTGATGAAGCGCGCCGCGCTTTCGAAGCCGCGGTTTCGCGCGCCTTCATCGGCTTTGTCGGCGACATCGAAGGCGATGTCGAAAAAGGTGTTTTCGGGAAATGGCTCGAGCCCCTCGACCGGCGCATGTGGACCGAATTCGGTGAAGACCGGCCCTGTCTTGAATGCGGAGAAATCCGGTTCCTGCGCAGCGGCAGGCGCGGCCAGAGCCATCGCGCAACCGAGGGCAATCAATTTTCGCGCAATATGCCTCATCACCCAGCCGCCCTCTTTAACGCGACACGGATCAGGTCGCCTTCGCCCGCGTTGTCGCCGAGTTCCGCTTGGGCACGAGCAACCGCTTGCGCAGCCACTGCCGGCTTGAAGCCGAGATTTTCGAGCGCGCTCACCGCATCGGCGCTCGCCCCGCCGCTGGGCGCGGTCATCGTTCCACCGGGCGAGCCACCGCCCGGTAATGCGCCCGCCTTGTCCTTCAACTCGTTGACGATGCGCCCGGCGAGCTTTGGCCCGACGCCGTTCGCGCGCGCTACGCTTGCCGCATCACCCGCTGCACAGGCATCGCGCAATTCGCCGGTCGAAAGCGCGGATAGGATAGCGAGGCCCACCTTGCTTCCTACACCCTGCACCTGGGTCAACATCCGGAACCAGTCGCGCTCGTCGCTCGTGGCGAAGCCAAGAAGGCGCATGTCGTTCTCGCTCACCTGCAGGTCGGTATGGATGGTGCAAGCCTCGCCGACCTCGCCGAGCGCCGCGAGGGTCTTTGTCGAGCAATGCACGAGATAGCCCACGCCCTGCACGTCGACGATCGCCCAGTCCTCGCCGGTCTCGTCCAATCGCCCCGATAGTTTTGCAATCATGCGGCAAACCTTGCCCCAGCACCGCCCGGGTTTCCAGATGCGACGCTGGTTTGTCCGCACCTAGGGGATTCGCTCCCATTAACCGCTCAATCTCGACACCCCCTGCGATTTCGCTATTGCAGCATTCATGAGTGTAAACACCTTCGGGCGCGTCCTGCGCTTTACAACCTGGGGCGAGAGCCACGGCCCCGGCCTCGGCGCGATTGTCGATGGCTGCCCGCCGGGACTGAAGCTGCGCGAAGCCGACATCCAGCCCTACATGGATGCGCGCAAGCCGGGACAAAGCCGCTTCACCACCCAGCGCAAGGAAGCCGATGCGGTGAAGATCCTCTCGGGTGTGTTCGACAATGCGCAAGGCGAACAGGTCACGACCGGCACGCCGATCCACCTGATGATCGAGAATACGGATCAGCGCTCGAAGGATTACACGCAAATCGCGCAGAGCTATCGTCCGGGCCATGCCGATTACGCCTATGATGCCAAATACGGCATTCGCGACTATCGCGGAGGCGGCCGGTCGAGCGCGCGAGAAACCGCTGCCCGGGTGGCGGCAGGAGCGGTTGCACGGCTCATAATCCCCAAGGTGAAGATCACCGCTTATGTCTGCGAACTGGGCGGCGACCGGATCGATCACGATGCGATCAATCTCGAGGAGATCGGAAACAATCCCTTTTTCTGTCCCGACAGTTGGGCGGCGAAGCGTTGGGAGAAGCTGGTCGACAAGGCGCGCAAGGACGGCTCTTCGCTCGGCGCAGTGGTCGAATGCGTGGCCGAGGGAGTGCCCGCTGGATGGGGCGCGCCGGTCTATGGCAAGCTCGATGCCGATATTGCGAGCGCAATGATGAGCATTAACGCGACCAAGGGTGTCGAGATCGGCGCAGGGTTCGGGGCGGCGCGGCTGACCGGCGAGCAGAACGCCGACGCGATGAGCCCGGGCGAGGACGGCAAACCCGTTTTCGCAAGCAACAACGCAGGCGGCACGGCAGGCGGCATTTCGACCGGCCAGCCGGTTGTTTGCCGGGTGGCGTTCAAGCCGACGAGCTCGATCCTCAAGGAAGTGGACTCGATCACCTCTGACGGCGAAGCGACCAAGGTTCGGACCAAGGGGAGACACGATCCATGCGTCGGCATACGCGGTACTCCGGTTGTTGAGGCGATGATGGCGCTGGTGCTGGCCGACCACAAGATGCTGCACCGCGCGCAGATGGGCTGAGATAAATGCGCGTCGTCCTAACCGGATCGACCGGTCGAATAGGACGTGCGATCTTCGGCGCGCTTGCGCCGGATCACGAAGTCATCGGGATCGACCGCAATGTCTTTGCGACCACGCGGATCGTCGGCGACTTCACCGACCCAGAGGTGCTCAAGCCCGCGCTCGAGGGCGCAAATGCAGTGATTCACACAGCCGGTCCGCATGCACCTCATGTCGGTGTCTTGCCTGACGCCGAATTCGAGCGGGTCAATGTCGAGGGCACTGCCACGCTTTTCGAACTCGCGCGCGAAGCGGGCGTCGAACGGTTCGTTTACACCAGCACGACGGCGCTTTACGGTCTCGCGGTCGAACCCGGCACATGCACCTGGATCGACGAAGACACCGAGCCGCAGCCGCGGACGATCTATCACCGCACGAACCTAGCCGCGGAAAGGCTGCTGGAAGATAAGGCCTCGACAGCGCTGCCCGTCCGCGTTCTGCGCATGTCCCGCTGCTTTCCCGAGCCAGCCCCGATTATGACAGCATATCGCCTGCATCGCGGGATCGATGCGCGCGATGTTGCGAGTGGGCATGCGCGCGCGCTCATCGATGAGGGGGAGCCATTCGGTCGCTTCATCCTGTCGGGCGCGACGCCATTCTTGCGCAGCGACTGCGATGCGCTGGCAAAAAATGCCGACGCGGTCATCCGCGAACGTGTGCCGGGCCTTGCAGCCGAATTCGATGCACGACGCTGGCAATTACCGCATTACATCGACCGAATTTACTCGTCGTCGCGCGCCCACTCAGCGCTTTCTTGGCAACCGCGTTGGCATTGGGGCGAAGTGCTCGCGCAATTGGACCGGAGCAGCATCGAGGTGCTGCCACCGGGTGCCGGGATCGATACCAGGGCGGAGTAAGCGACAACATATCAATATCGAACGGCCAAAGATCGACGAACGGGTAAGCGCGCTCTTCCGACGGGGCTAGCCAAGACAGTCGGAGGTCTTTAGCCAAGGCGAAGAAGCGCCTCCTTCCCGCTCAACCTCTCAGGTGATCTCATCTTACAAGATAGTAAGAATCCGGTTGTCCATTCCGAAGTCTCGGACCCCGCCCACTCGCTCGATACGCGTGATCTTGCACGCAAGCTCGCTGCGTTTCGCACGCCCCGCGTTAGCAGGAG
Source organism: Erythrobacter sp. THAF29 (assembly GCF_009363635.1). Taxonomy (GTDB): domain Bacteria; phylum Pseudomonadota; class Alphaproteobacteria; order Sphingomonadales; family Sphingomonadaceae; genus Erythrobacter. Next base: position 3,182,020 of record NZ_CP045392.1, read on the forward strand.
CGGCTGGGAACTGGCTTCGACACTTGTCCCGTTTGTGGCGATGTTCGCCGCGATGTTGTTCGCGGTCGACGCAGGTTACTTTATTGCCCTGGCACTCGCGCCGATTGCCGGATTGTTTCTCCTGCGCCTTTTCATCATCCAGCACGATTGCGGACACGGAGCGTTCCTCAAGGGCCGTCATGGCAACGCATGGATTGGCCGGGCCATCGGGGTTCTTACCTTGACGCCTTACGATTGCTGGCAACGCTCGCACGCGCTCCACCATGCGAATACAGGCAATCTCGATGCGCGCGGGTTTGGCGATGTCGATACACTTACCGTGCGGGAATACATGGAGCGTGGGCGGATCAAGCGACTGTTTTACCGGCTCTACCGGCACCCTGTCTTCCTGCTAGGTTTCGGACCTGCCTATCTCTTTCTGCTCCGTCACAGGCTGCCGATCGGGCTTATGAAGGCGGGCGTGATCTACTGGATCAGTGCACTCGCAACCAATGCCGTGACGGCCACGATCCTCGTCGGGATCGGATTTGCATTCGGGCCCGCCACAACCGCCATCGTCTTCCTTCCGGTCCTGCTGATCGCCGCCTCGATGGGAGTTTGGCTGTTTTATGTTCAGCACCAATTCGACGATGCGCAATGGGACTACAAATCCGCGTGGTCTTTTCACGACTACGCACTGACAGGCAGCTCCTATCTCGAGATGCCTGCGGTACTCAGATGGTTTACGGGCAATATCGGCATCCATCATGTTCATCACCTGATGAGCCGGATACCGTTCTATCGCTTGCCCGACGTGCTCGAGGCGCATCCCGAATTGCGCGATTTCAACCGGATATCGTTGCGCCAAACGCCGCGCCTGTTCGTGCTCGCTCTTTATGACGAGGAACAGCGCAGGCTGGTAAGCTTCCGCGAGGCGAAGCGGCTCGCATCCTGACCTGATGTCCGCGCGCTAGCGTGGGAAACCGCTACGCCGGACTTGCGGAACCTTTTCAATTCGCTCCCGTTTTGTCGATTGAAATTTTCGATCTTCGCAATCGCACAATTTCACTTTTGTGCAGCGCAGTGCCCCTTATTTGGGGTGTGCGACCGGATCGGTCCGACAGTTTCAAACCACCAGACCAAGACTAAAAAAGGGAACCTCTCTCATGGGCATTATCGGCTCCACCATCAAACCGTTCAAAGCAACCGCTTTCCAGGCCGGCAAAGATTTCTTCGACGTCACGCAGGATGACTTGGCCGGCAAGTGGTCGGTGTTCTTTTTCTATCCCGCAGACTTCACTTTCGTCTGCCCAACCGAGCTCGAAGATCTCGGCGAAAAGTACGACATGCTCCAGTCGATGGGCGTCGAAGTCTACGCCGTGTCGACCGACACGCATTTCAGCCACAAGGCATGGCACGACACATCCGAAAAGATCGGAAAGCTGAAGTTCCCGTTCCTCGGCGACCAGAAGCATACGCTCGCCAACAACTTTGGCGTGCTGCGGGAAGACAGCGGCCTTGCCGATCGCGCGACCTTCGTGGTCGACCCCGATGGTGTGATCCAGATCATGGAAATCACATGCGAAGGTGTCGGCCGCAACGCGAACGAACTGACCCGCAAGATCAAGGCGGCGCAGTATGTCCGGGAAAACCCTGGCCAGGTCTGCCCGGCTGCGTGGGAAGAAGGCGGCGAGACGCTTGCTCCCTCGCTCGATCTCGTCGGGAAAATCTAGGCCGTAGCTTCAAAGCCTGCGCGGCCCTCTCCCCCTCCCCCTAGCCGCGCAGACTGCATGGCCCGGGCACCCATCCAAGGTGTCCGGGCCAACAAGCCCACCCGTGCGGGCATGATTGCGCGGGACCGCTCCGACACGCCGCGTTCTCGAAAGGTATTCGTTATGCTCGATGCGAACATGCAGACCCAGCTTAAGCAATATCTCGCCAACCTGCGCGAGCCGATCGAACTCGTTGCGTCGCTCGATGACAGCGAGAAGAGCGCGCAGACGCGTGAGCTGCTGACGGAGATCGCCGCGCTTCACGATATGGTGAGCGCGCAGTTCGACGGCACGCACGAGCGCAGGCCCAGCTTCATCATCCGGCGCGCTTCGGATGCAGACAAATGGGTGCGTTTCGCAGGTTTGCCGATGGGCCATGAGTTTACGAGCCTGGTGCTTGCGCTTCTCTGGGCAGGCGGGCATCCCCCCAAGATCGACGCCGACCTCATCGAACAAGTCCGCGCATTGGAAGGCGATTACGATTTCGAGATGTTCTTCTCGCTCTCGTGCCACAATTGCCCCGACGTGGTGCAGGCTCTGACGCTGATGGCGCTCGAAAACCCGCGCATCACCGCGACGCTGATCGAAGGCGGCACGTTCCAGGACGAAGTCGAGGCACGCGGCGTGCTCGCGGTCCCTGCAACCTTCCTCAACGGCGAAAGCTTCTACAACGGTAAGATGGAATTGGCCGAGATCTTGTCGAAGCTCGACAGCGGCGCCGATGCCAAGGCGGCAGAGAAGATGTCGGCCAAAGAACCTTTCGAAGTGCTCGTCATCGGCGGCGGCCCCGCGGGCGCAGCAGCCGCGGTCTATACTGCGCGCAAGGGCTTCAGGACCGGCATCGCAGCCGATCGTTTCGGCGGGCAGCTTCAGGACACGCTCGGCATCGAGAACCTTCCCGGCACGAGCTACACCGAAGGCCCGAAACTCTCGGAAGACCTCAAGAAACAGGTTCGCGACAACGAGATCGACCTCATGGACCTCGCCCGCGCAACCCAGCTCAAGCCTGCGAGCGAAGCGGGCGGCATGCATGAGATCGTGATGGCGAACGGTGCGACGATCAAAGCGCGCGCTCTCATTCTCGCGACCGGCGCGCGCTGGAAGAACCTTGGCGTCCCGGGTGAAGCCGAATATCGGAACAAAGGCGTAGCCTATTGTCCGCATTGCGACGGACCGCTGTTCAAGGGCAAGCGGATCGCGGTTGTCGGCGGCGGCAACTCGGGCGTCGAAGCCGCGATCGACCTTGCAAAGATCGTCGGCCACGTGACGCTGATAGAGTTTGACGCCAAGCTGCGCGCTGACGAAGTTCTGCAACGCAAATTGCGTTCGCTCCCCAATGTCGAGATTATCACGAACGGTCAGACGACCGAGATCACTGGTGATGGCTCGCGTGTCAACGGGCTCGTTTTCAAGGATCGGACCAGCGGAGACGAACACCGCATCGAGCTTGAAGGAGTTTTTGTCCAGATCGGACTCGTGCCCAACACCGAATGGCTCGAAGGCAGCGGACTCGAACTGTCGCAATACGGCGAGATCGTGATCGACGAGGAAGGGGCAACCAACCTTCCCGGTATCTACGCCGCTGGCGATGCCACAACCGTTCCGCACAAGCAGATCGTGGTCGCGATGGGCGAAGGTTCGAAAGCCGCACTCGGCGCATTCGATTACCTGATCCGTAACGAGCCGGTGGACGAGATCGCAGCAGCCGCCTGATCGCTTAATCCAATCAATCTTCGCGTTTTAATCGATTGGACTGATAAAGCGGAACGTATCATCCTCGTGTCATGACGCTCGGATATTCCCGAGTCTCTTGGAGAGAGAGGAGATACCCCCATGGACGCGAAGACAGGTGATATGAGTGGTGGATGTCCGTTTCACGGCAACGCGGAATTGCGCACGCTGTTGGGCCGGACAAATAAGGATTGGTGGCCAGAGGCGACCCAGCTCGATATTCTCACCGAGCAAGGCAAGAGCGCCAATCCCTATGGCGAAGACTTCGACTATGCCGAGGCGTTCAATGCACTCGATTACAACGCGCTAAAGGAAGACCTCACGGCGCTGATGACCGACAGTCAGGACTGGTGGCCGGCCGATTATGGCCACTACGGTCCGTTCTTCATCCGCATGGCCTGGCATGCAGCAGGCACCTATCGCACCGGTGATGGACGCGGCGGTGCGGGCAGCGGACAGCAGCGCTTTGCGCCGCTCAACAGCTGGCCCGACAACGGCAACCTGGACAAGGCGCGCCGCCTGCTCTGGCCGATCAAGCAGAAGTACGGAAAGAACATCAGCTGGGCCGACTTGTTCATTCTCACCGGAAATGTCGCGATCGAAAGCATGGGCGGTCCGGTATTCGGTTTCGGTGGGGGCCGAGCAGACGTCTTTGAGCCCGAAAGCGTGTATTGGGGCACCGAAGAACAATGGGTGAATGAAGGCGTTGCAACGCGCATAGAGCCCAAGGAAGGGAGGGCGCTCGAAAATCCGCTCGCGGCGATCCAGATGGGTCTCATCTATGTCAATCCCGAAGGGCCGCAGGGCAATCCGCATGACTCCGAAGGCATGGCGCGCGACATGCGCGAAACATTCGCCCGGATGGCAATGAACGACGAGGAAACCGTCGCGTTGACCGCTGGCGGCCACGCATTCGGCAAGGCGCACGGCGCGAAGCCAGCAGACACCTTTGGCGGCGCTCCCGAAAGCGAAGCGCTGGAGCTGCAAGGTTTCGGCTGGCTCCATGATGAAGAAGAAATCGCAAAGGGCCACATTACAACTTCGGGGATCGAAGGCCCGTGGACCCCGAACCCCACCGAATGGGGCAACGACTACTTCCGCCTGCTGTTCAAGTACGATTATGAACTCGTTCAGAGCCCTGCAGGTGCAAACCAGTGGCAACCGGTCAACCCCGACCCCGAAGACATGGCGCCCGATGCGCGCGACCCTTCGAAGAAGGTACCGACCATGATGACCACAGCCGACATGGCGCTGAAGCGCGATCCGGAATACCGCAAGATTTCCGAACGCTTTCTCAACGACCAGGCGGCGCTCGACGATGCCTTCGCGCGCGCATGGTTCAAGCTGTGCCACCGCGATATGGGTCCGAAGGTCCGCTACCTTGGTCCAGAAGTGCCGGAAGAAGACCTGATCTGGCAGGACCCGATCCCGGCAGGAACGCCGGTTTCCGAGAGCGACGTGTCGGTCTTCAAGTCGAAGGTGCTGGACAGCGGCCTGTCAGTCAGCGAGCTGGTCAAGGCGGCGTGGGCCTCCGCATCCACCTACCGCAATTCGGACCATCGCGGCGGCGCGAACGGTGCGCACATCCGTTTCGATGCAATAAAGAACTGGCCGGTCAACGATCCTGAAGAACTAGGCAAGGTGCTTGCCAAGCTCGATGAACTGCGCGGCTCGATCTCGATGGCAGACGCCATCGTGCTCGGCGGCGCGGCTGCGGTTGAGAAAGCGGCAAAGGATGCGGGCTTTGACATCAACGTCAATGTCACCACCGGTCGCGGCGACGCCAGGGAAGAGCAGTTCGATGCGGAAAGCTTCCAGCCGCTCGAGCCGTTCGCCGACGGGTTCCGCAATTACCTCAAGACGAAGGCGAATGTCCGCACCGAAGACATGCTGATCGACAAGTCGCACCTACTGGGTCTGTCGATCCCCGAAATGACCGTCCTGGTAGGCGGAATGCGGGCCCTGGGTGCGAACACCGGTAACACGAAGCACGGTGTCTTCACCGACCGTGTGGGCCAACTCACGCCGGATTTCTTCTCGAACCTGCTCGACATGAGTACCAAATGGAAAGCGGTCGACGGGTCGGGTGACGAGGAATATGTCGGTTTCGACCGCAAATCGGGGGAGGAACGCTACCGCGCGACCCGCACCGACCTCGTCTTCGGCTCCAATTCGCAACTCCGCGCGCAGGCCGAGGTCTACGCTGAAAATGGCGCAGAAGAGAAGTTCGTCCACGACTTCGTTTCTGCATGGACCAAGGTGATGGACGCCGACCGTTTCGACCTCAGCTACGCCAAGTATCACTGATCGGCGCTAATGAAAAACCCTGATCTCCCCCCATCCGATCAGGGTCGCAAGAGACCCCCGGCAGCCTGACCCCGGCTTGCCGGGGGTCTTTCTGTTGCAATTCCTTCAGCGATTGAGGCAAGGGCGAACCATGACGGATAAAGCACCCAGGACAGGTCGCTGGATTGCGGCGACAATCGCACTGCTCGTGTTCGCATCCTACACGATTGAGACGACGCTGGGGGAAGGGACAGTGCTGGAAAATGCAGCCGGTCTGCTGCGTTTCTTCACGATCTGGGGCAACGTCGCTGCGGCTTTCGCAATGGGAGCGATTGCCTTGGGACGCACGGTCCCACGCGGCGTTATGGCGGCTATCGCGACTGCACTGACTGTTATCGGCCTTGTCTATTGGGGATTGCTGGCCGGCGACCACCAGCCCGAAGGCATTGGTCGGATCACCAACCAGGTGTTTCACACCGTGACACCTATCGCATTCATCGGTTGGTGGCTGGCCTTTACCCCGCGTGCTCACCGCATCCTGCCACTTGTTCCAGCCATCATGGTCCCGCCGCTGTCCTATGGGGCGTTTGCGTTTGTGCTCGGCGAGCTGACCGGATTTTATGCCTACTTCTTCCTCGACCTACCGCAGCTTGGCTGGGCGCAGTTTCTTGTGAACAATGCCGGACTGGCGGTGCTTTTCGCGTCCCTTGGGGCGGGCCTGCTCGGGCTCAAGCGCCTCATTAACCGGGCCCTTTAGCCGAGTTCAGATCCAGCCAGCCGCCTTCAGTTGGCTGACCTTTGCACGGCTCACCGGAGCCTCGACATCGCGAGCGAGCTTGAGCCTCATATTTCGTCCATCGCGCACTATGTCTTCAACCGCGCCGCGCGCGACCCACCAGCTGCGGTGGACTTGCATGCCTTCGATACCGTCAATCTGGGTCATGGCGTCACGCAGCCGCGTCAGCACCAGTTCAGAGCCAAGCGCGGTGTGGACGCGGCAATAATGGTCCTCCATCTCGAGCGCGATGATGTCGCTGCCCAGATGGTCCGGGAGCGATGCAAGAAGGGGCGAAATCGCAGTTCTCGGTTCGGAAATCGACGCGGGTGGGGCCGGTGTCGGCACCGATGCGGATTCGACCTTCGCATTTCCGGATAACTCGATCACGTTGAAAAGCAGCGTGATCCCCGCTCCGATTATGAGCACATAGGCATAGTGTGTCAGCGCTTCTTCGGCACCGGGTACGCGATAGACTGGAGAGTTCAACTGGTTGAGCGACCAGACGACGATTGCCATCGGAACCGTCGCGATCAGAGTGCCTGCAACCCATAGAAATACCCTCGGAAGGTCGAGCGCGGCTGTCATCCGCTCCACGACCCAGCCGACGGGCGAGTAGATGAAATAGCCCGCATAAGCGAGCCCGACCCAGACCATCAGCCGGATCGCGAGCGGATCGCCAAAACTGCCGAAGGGCCCGATCAAGGCAAGCATCACGCCGATCACCGTCATGACCGAAAGATCGATCACCAGTTTGCGCGCCAGCGGTCGCTTCGTGGCCGCCGAAGAAGACTGCAATTCACCGTCCATAATTGCGAGACTAGCGCCCGTTCGCGCTTCGTAAAGTGGCAAACCCCCGCAAATCCGCGCTTTTCGCGCAGGATACTACCCGATCCCCCAATCCGGATTGCTCGCCAACGGGCATCGGCCAAACCGGTCACACACCGCCAGACACGGAGACAATCGATGACCGCTGCAACAGCCGACCGCCTGCAATTCTTCAATCCCTTCCACCGCCCGGCGGGAACGCTGGACCTCAGTCCATTGACGCGCGGCCTTGTCATCGTTTCCGGTACATTGATGACCGCGATCTGCTTTGTCGCGATCGGTCGCGCGATGCTCGGATTGTCCGGCGAATTGCCGCATCTGCGCCATTTCGTCATCGTCTTCCATGTCAGCACGGTGCTGCCTTGCGTACCGCTCGGCCTCTATCTCTTGCTCGCGCCGAAGGGCACGGCATTGCACAAGCAGCTCGGCAAGCTGTGGGTGGCGCTGATGGTGATCACTTCGCTGAGCACGCTCTTTATTCGCCCCGGCATGGAACTAAGCTGGATCCATATTTTCGTGCCGATCACGCTGCGGGCATCATACCTGATCATTGCCAAAGCACGCCGGGGTGACATGAAAGGTCATCGCAACGAGATCGTCAGCCTGTATCTTGGCGCGCTGATGATCCCCGGCATCTGGGCCTTCATTATCAAGGGCCGCCTGATGAACGTTATGCTGCTGGGTAGCTGAGGATCAGCGCTCATTGCGGAGCACGAGGTAGAGCGCGCCCTCTCCCCCATGACGGATATGCGCACGGCGCACAGCCGCAATGCTATCCGCATGATGGCTCGCCGCCAGCCAGTCGAGCAGCTTGGCGCGGATCGCGCCGCGCCTGGTGCCGCGATCGGCGGGGTCGACCGGGCGCTCGCGCCCCGCGATCACCAGAACCACCCGCGCACCCATCGCCCTCGCCTGGTCGATCCCGCTCATGATCCGCGAATAGGCAGCATCCAGCGTATGTCCGTGGAGATCGAGTGTGTAATCGGGCGCGATTCGCCCTGCCTTCAGCCTACGGTTCCAGTGCGAGTCGAGTTCGGATGAGAAATGCTTGCGCGGAGGAGGTGGGGTGCGAGATGGGAGACCGGGAGCTGGATTTGGCCGTCGGGTCACTACCGGCTCTGGGGCGGTTTTCACTGGGGCGACGCGCTCAACCTTCTCGCTGCGCGCATTCGGCACAACACGTCCGTCGAGCGGCGTCACGCTCTGGGCGAGCCGCGCCCATGCCGCCTGCTCTTCATCGCTCAAGCCGCGCGGCACACTCATCGCGATGACGTATTTGTGCGCAGGCGTTCTGCGCTTGCTCTCGGCAACAGGATTACTGCCTCCCCTCGCCCGCTCATTCCGCCCGCGATCCGGCGAGCATCGTCTCCTGCGCCCCAAAACGTGTCGAAGCGGTTCGCACCCTTGATCGCGCCACCGGTGTCCTGTGCGATCCAGATCCCGTCCGCCTCATCACGGTCGAGATCAAGATAGACCGGTGCGCCATAGGGAACGAAGCGCGGATCGACAGCAACGGCGTTGCGCGCACGGACTGGCACTCCAATAGAGCCCAGTGGCCCCTCGCCATTGAGTTCTCTGAAGAAGACCCAGCTTTCGTTCATGCGCATGAGGTCAGCACCTTCGCGCGGGTTCTCGCGAAGGTATTGCATGATCCCCTGCATCGATCCGGGATACTGTCCCGGTCCGTCGCCGAAGAGGCCGCGCTCGCGCATGACCCCGCCAATCCCTGTGTAGCTGTGTCCGTTCTGCCCGGCATAGCCGATGCGGATCACTTCGCCGGTTTCGGTCACGAGCCGTCCAGAACCCTGAATCTGGAGGAAGAAGAATTCGATGGGATCGCTGGCGTATCCGATAACCGGCGCCTTTCCGTCGAGCGCGCCTCGTTCGATCTCGGCGCGCGTGTAGTACGGTACGCAGGAGCCATCAGGCGCGCGGCGGCCAAGAGGCGGGCGCCCCTGGCGCTTGCTTTGCGGCGTTCCATCTCGCCAGCACCGTACCAGGTCTGCGGGGACCCCATAGACGGGAACATCTGTCGACGCTAGGCGCGTGCGACTGCCCCGGATCTGCGGTTCGAAATAGCCGGTCGCAAACGCGGCGCCGTCGCCGACCCGGACGGGTGTGAATTGGCTGGAGAAGAATTCGGCAGCACGGCTGCGTGGCCAGCGGGCTGCGGCCTCACAAGGTTCATTCCAGTCGGAAGGCCTGGTAAGCCCCGAACGGTCATCCCGGCTTGTCGCTATAGGGCACGAGAGCAGGAAGGCCTCCAGATCGGCCGCCGCGTCTGCGTTACCAATCCGGCTTCCATAGGTCGCGCTGAGCGGGGTTGCGCCCAGAGCAAAGGCGCTCGCAGCGACCGCGGCCGCAGGCGGCGCAGGCATGTTCGAGACCGGTGGTGTTGCCTCGGGGATGAGCCGACCGCAACCGGTCAGCAAGAGCGCGATTGCCAATGCCGTGCCGGTGCGCATGCAGGTTTCCCGTGTTGGTGGCGGGCGAAGACCCGCGCGGCCCTAACCCTCGTCGGTCTCGTCTAGCAGCCAGTTGGGATCGCGCGCGGCGACGTTGCGCGAGAAGGTCCACACATCGCGGCTCTCGATTGCATCGTCGAGCGACCCGGCGACGACATTGCCATCCTTGTCGCGGGTGACGGCAGCGATATCGGCGACGAACAGCACCGCGATCCGCGCCATGCGATTGTCGAGCGACGCCGAATGGATGCGGGTTTCCTCGATCCGGATCAGCTTGTTTTCAAGCACATGACCTTCCGCCTCGCGCGCTTCGATCGCTGCAACGAAGCCTTCGTAGACATCATCGTCGCAGAGCTCTCGGAGTGTCTCGCGGTCGCCTTTCCAGAAAGCCTCGAGCACCATCTCGTACGCGGCTTTCGCGCCTTCCAGGAAGCTTGGCAGGTCGAATGTCCGGTCTGCCTCGGCGATTTCGCGAATCCCACGTTCTACAGCCGGCATCACCCCTTCGAGCTCGACCACGCGTGGCGGAGCCATCGGAGCGGCTGTCTGGGTCTGTGCAGGATTGGGAGCGCGATTCTCGCCGGGATCGAATCGTTGCGGGATCGATTCCTCTTCGTGTTCCGCCCGGCGACCCAGAACCGAATACAGGCGCAGCCCCAGGAATGCGGCGATCATAGCGAGAATGATGATTTCAAAGATCACAATATTGGTCCGACTACCTCTGGGCCATTACGGCTGGCCTTCTTGCCTATGGAAACGCACGTGGATGCAGGATTGCATCGGGTTCGCGCGGCGCCAAGATTTCCTACGTGCCTTAAATAGGTATCAATTACAATTCGCCAACGCCCTTATGGTTGCACGTTTCGCATAAGGAGGCGCGTTTCATCCGGTTGCGAGCACGCTTCGCGCCTGCTAGGCGCGCGCCTCGATATACCACATTACGAAGCGATGCGTCAGACAGATGCCGGATGCTTCGCGCAATTCAGTTTCACAATCCAAATTCGAAAGATCGATCACCATGGCCGACGAAGGCGATATCCTCCAGAACCTCGACAATCAGAATGCAGTTCCGAACGGCGCTGACAACCAGCCGTCGGCTGCTATCATCACGCAATATGTGAAGGATCTCTCGGTCGAGAATCCGAATTCGCCGGCGGTATTCCAGTGGCAGGAACAGCCAAAGATCGATGTGCAGTTCAACATCGGCACCGAAGCGGTGAGCGATGAAGTCCACGAGGTCTCGCTCAAGATCAACATCACCGCAACCGGCGAACAGGGCACGTTCTACATCGTTGAGTTGGCCTATTGCGGCCTCGTCGGCATCCGAAACGTTCCCGAAGAGCAAGCCCACGCGTTTCTTTTCGCCGAAGCACCGCGCATTCTCTTCCCGTTCGCGCGCCGCGTCGTGTCCGATGCCGTTCGCGATGCAGGCTTCCCGCCTTTGCTGCTCGACCCGATCGACTTCAACGGGCTCTACATTCAGCAGCTGCAGCAGACCCGCGCGCAGGAAGCCGCAGGCCAAGGTGGCGCGACGCCGCCGGCTGAAAGCGACGCGTAAGCGATCGCCGCTGCGGGCCCTTAGCCAATGAGCCTGCTCAAGAATGTCGGAACGATAGGCGGGCTGACTGCGGTCAGCCGCGTCTTCGGTTTTGTCCGCGATATCCTCATTGCACGCGTGCTCGGCGCGACCGCAATGGGCGATGCGTGGCAGTTAGCCTTCATGCTACCCAACCTCTTCCGCCGCCTGTTCGCGGAAGGGGCTTTCGCAAGCGCGTTCGTCCCACTCTTCAACCGGCGGCTGAAGGAAGACGGCGACATGAGCGAGGCGGAGAGGTTCTCCACCGCGGTGCTCGCCGTGCTGTTGCCGATCCTGATCGTATTCGGCGGCATCGCAATGCTGGCCATGCCCTGGGTGGTCGAGTTCTTCGTGACCGAAGGGCTCGCGGACGATCCACGCAATCTCGACATCGCGATTCTCATGGCGCGCATAACCTTCCCCTATTTGATGTTTATGAGCATCGCGACATTGATTGCGGCAGTGCTCAACTCGCTGTCGCGGTTTGCCGCCGCCGCAGCCGCTCCGGTTTTACTGAACATCTGTCTTATCGCGGCGCTCGCCTACGGACTGACGCTCGATGCCGATATCGAGGGACGTCGCATGACGGCGCAGGCAATGGCTTGGGCCTTGTCGCTTTCGGGTTTGCTGCAAGTCGTCTGGCTCGGCTTCTTCATGCGGCGCGCTGGCTTCCGCCTTAGGCTCGCCTTTCCAAAGATGACGCCGGGGGTAAAGGAGCTGGGCGTGCTCGTAGTTCCGGCGATATTCGGCGCTGGGGTGTACCAGATCAGCCGCTTCGTCGACCTGTTCTTCCTGTCGACGTTGCCGGTCGGGAGCTACACCTACCTTCAAATGGCTGACCGGTGGAACCAGCTGCCGCTCGGCATTATCGGCATCGCGCTCGGGACCGCGATCCTTCCCGCACTTTCGCGCTATTTGTCGCGCGAAGAGGATGAGGAGGCCTCGCGCCTGCAATCAAACGCAATCGAACTCGCCATGCTGCTCACGGTGCCGTGCGCAGTCGCTCTTTTCTTCACAGGCACTGCCTTCGTGCGGGTCTTCATGGCGGGTCAGGCCTTCACGCAAGGAGATGCGACGGTGACGGGCATGGTCGTTCAAGGCCTTGTGATCGGTCTCCCGGCCTATGTGCTCGTCAAGGTTCTCACGCCCAACTTCTTTGCGAGGAAAGACACCCGCACTCCAGTATACACCGCAGCGGCCAGTTTGGTGGTCACCATCGGCCTAAATATCCTGCTCGTGCCACGCATCGGGGTGGTCGGACTCGCGATAGCAGGTGCGGTTGGGGCGTGGTGCAACATTGCCCTGCTCGGCGGTATCTTGCATGCGCGGAATTTTTACCGACTGCCGACGCGTTTGATCGGCAGGTTGGTACGGATCATCATCGCAGCAGCGCTGATGGGCGCAGCACTATGGTTGCTGATGCCGCACATCGATGCGTGGTTCACCGGTACAATTCTTGAAAAAGCGGGCGGCATTGCCGCGATCCTTGGCGTGGGTGCCGTCAGCTATGGCCTTGGAGCCGTTATCCTCGGCGTCCTCGACAAAAGCACCGTCCAGCGCCTAATGCGCCGCCAAGGTTAGATCAGAAAGAATCTTTGTATGAGAGTCGTCTCCGGCATCCAGCCCACGGGCAAGCCGCATCTTGGCAACTATCTCGGCGCGATCGTCAATTACGTAAAGCTGCAGGACGAAGCGCATGCGAGCGGGGGCGATTGCTTCATCTTCCTCGCCGATCTCCACGCGATCTCCCAGCCGCACGAACCGTCGGAGCTGACCACGAACACCCGCGAAATGGTCGCAACGCTCGTTGCGTGCGGTGTCGATCCCGCCAAGACGGTGCTGTTCAACCAGGCGCAGGTTCCTGCACACACCGAGCTGCAATGGCTCCTGAACGGCACGGCGCGCATGGGCTGGCTCAATCGCATGACGCAGTGGAAGGACAAGGCCGGCAAAAACCGCGAAGGCCAGTCCGTCGCGCTTTTTACCTATCCCGTCCTTCAGGCAGCCGACGTACTGCTATACCAGGCCACGCACGTTCCGGTGGGCGAGGACCAAAAGCAGCATCTCGAGCTTGCCCGCGATATCGCGCAGAAGTTCAACAACGATTTCTGCGACGAGGATGCGCCACTCTTCACCTTGCCAGAGCCCTATATCCCGCCCGCTGCCGCTCGGATCATGTCCCTGCGCGATGGTACGGCGAAGATGAGCAAGTCCGACCCGTCCGAAATGAGCCGGATCAGCCTCACCGACGACGCCGATACGATCATGAAGAAGGTCAAGAAGGCCAAGACCGACCCTGAACCGCTGCCGAGCGAGGAAAAGGGTCTGGAAGGACGGGCCGAGGCGCAGAACCTTGTCGGCATCTATGGCGCGCTCACCGGCAAGAGCACGTCCGAAGTGCTCGCCGAATATGGCGGACAGGGCTTCGGCGTGTTCAAACCTGCACTGGGCGAATTGCTGGTCGAAACTCTGGCGCCGATCAATCAACGCTTCATGGAGTTGAAGGGCGACCAGGAGGCGCTCGACGCAATACTCGCTCGCGGTGCGGCGCAGGCTCGCGAACATGGTCTTCCAACGCTGGACAAGGCTTACGAGGCGCTCGGTCTGGTGCGCGGCTGATCGCTGCTAGGGCACGTTCAAACCCGGTTCAGCCGAATACTTTACACTTTCCGCGCTCAGTGACAGACTGATGTGCGAGGTCGGTGCCTGCAAAGCAGGTGCCATGCGAGGGGAAGCGCGCCTGACTTCGCCGGTGGACGTATTCACGCGTGTAATCAATAGGGTATGCCATGACCAATCCTCTCATAGTTTCGGCCAAGCGCCTCGCGCTTCCGGTTCTTCTTGCCGCAGGTCTTTCGGCCTGCGCCCCGTCATTCAACGCCGACGTTTCGCGCTTCACCACGACGCTCCCCGCTCCTCAGGGCCAGAGTTTCGCGGTGGTTGCCGATGACCCGAAGCTGGCAGGTGGGCTCGAATTCTCGCTCTATGCCGACATGGTTGCCGATGAGCTCGAAAAACTGGGCTACACCGAAGCCGCATCGCCATCAGAGGCAACGATGCTCGTGCGCTTTGACTATCACGTCGACAATGGCCGCGAACGCGTTCGTACTACGGGCAGCGCTTTTCATGATCCATACTGGGGCCCCTGGGGCCGCCCATACGGATTCCGCCGGGGCTATGCCTTCGGCTTCCACGATCCATTCCTCGCTGGCCCCGAAGTGCGCAGCTACACGGTTTACACCAGCGACATCGAAGTGAAGATCGATTCGACCACTAGCGGCGAGCGGCTTTTCGAAGGAAACGCTCAGGCTGTGTCGCGGAGCAACCGCCTGCAGACGCTGGTACCGAACCTCGTGGACGCTTTGTTCACTGATTTTCCGGGCAATTCCGGCGAAACGCTGCGCATCACCATCAAGGACGACGGAAAATCCGTGCGCGCGTTGCGCTAATCGGCTAAGACCGATTACCTAATCACCCCTTGGATGGGACGAAGGGGCGGCACCATGGGATCGGCGCCGCCCTTTTTGATTCCTGAGTGGACTGAAGGACCTACAGCTTCGCGTGACCGCCGGTAGAGCCGAAGCCTCCAGCGCCGCGCTCCGTCGCGTCGAGTTCATCGACCTCCTGCCAAGCCGCCTGCACCACCGGCGCGAGCACGAGCTGCGCAACCCGATCGCCGCGCTTGATCGCGAAGGCTTCCGCGCCGTGGTTGATCAGGATGACCTTCAATTCGCCGCGATAGTCGCTGTCGATCGTGCCCGGCGTGTTGGGCACGGTGATGCCGTGCTTCAGGGCCAGCCCTGAGCGCGGGCGGACCTGGATTTCGAAGCCATGCGGAATAGCGAGCGCGAGCCCGGTTGCGACCGGATGTCGCGCGCCCGGCTCGAGCGTGATGTCTTCGGCCGACACCACATCCATCCCGGCCGCGCCATCCGTAGCGTAGGCGGGCAGGTCGAGCCCCTTTCCGTGGGCGAGACGCTTTACCTCGACCGGCACGGGAGCGTTGGTGGGCGCGCCTTCGCTCACCCCAATCCTGGAATTCATTCGGCAGCCTCTGCTTTGAACGACGCAGCAATGCGTTCGACGAGCGCCATCGCTACCGCACTCTTGGGCATTTCGTCGAGGCTCTCTACCCCGTCACCGCTGACGATGTGCACACGATTCTTGTCGCCGCCCATCACGTCTCCCGAGACATCGTTGGCGACAATCCAGTCCGCGGCCTTGCGCTTGCGCTTCTTCTTCGCGTTGTCGAGCACGTTTTCCGTTTCTGCGGCAAACCCGATCACCAGTTCGGGCCTGTTGGTTCCGGCGGCAATATTGGTGAGGATGTCGGGATTCTCGGTGAGCATGAGCGCGGGCGGTGCAGAGCCGCGCTTCTTGATCTTTTCGCCGAGATATTCCTTGGGGCGCCAATCCGCGACTGCCGCCACCATTACGGCGGCATCGGCGGGAAGCGCCTTCTTGACCGCTTTGCTCATGTCGTCAGCGCTTTCCACGTCCACACGGTCCACGCCTGGCGGAGTTTTCAGCGACACCGGACCCGCAATCAGCGTGACTTTCGCGCCGAGCGCTGCTGCGGCGGCGGCGATGGCAAAACCCTGTTTTCCGCTCGACCGGTTGGCGATATATCGCACCGGATCGATAGCTTCCCACGTCGGGCCGGCGGTGACGAGGACATGGCGCCCTTCGAGCGGGCGATAGCCTGCGTCGACCGTGAAAGCCTCTCCGCCCAGCGCGTCTTCCTCGACCGACGCAAGGTCTGCGGAAGAGGGCTGCTTGCCCTTGACCAGTTCTGGCTCTGACTTGCGATCATCGACTTCGTGATTGATCGCTTCGGGATCGATCGGCGGAGCGGCACCGGCCTTCCCCTTGGTCGCAAGCAGCGGTCCGCCGAGATCGGGATTGAATTCGATCTCCTCTTCCTCGGCAGGCGCTTCCTCGTCGGTTTCGACCTCGACTTCTTTACCCTCTTCGGATTGCCCATCGACTTGTTCGTCGAGCTCGGCGTACTCCGCTTCGATATCTTCGTGGCTGCGTTTCGCAGTCGAGCGGGGGATGATCTTGGAGAGTAATCCGCCAAGACCGGTGCCCGCGCCCTCATCCTCTTCGGGTTCGAGCGCCTCGACTTCGATTTCCTGCCCTCGATCGTTCGCGGGAGCAGGTGCGGGTGCTTCTTCTTCGACTTCGATGCCGAAATGCGCCGCAATCTCGCGCCAGATCGCGTGCGGTTCGGGCAGTCGGCCATAGCCGAACTCGCCGCAGGCCATCGGCCCTTCGTCGGGATGGAGAACGTTGACGCCGGCTTGCTGGAGCAACTCGACATTGCGCTGCGTCGAGGCGTGTTCCCACATGCGCACATTCATCGCCGGGACGGCCATGACGGGCTTGTCGGTCGCAAGGATCAGCGTGGTCGCAAGGTCATCCGCGATGCCTGCCGCCATCTTCGCCATCAGATCGGCGGTGGCGGGGCATACAACCACGAGGTCGGCCTCCCGGCTGAGCTGGATGTGCCCCATCTCCGCCTCGTTCTTGAGGTCGAAGAGGTTGGTGTAAACCTGATTTTCACTGAGAGCGGCAAGCGACATCGGCGTCACGAACTGCTGCCCGCCCTTCGTTACCACGCAAGTCACATCGCCACCGCCCTTGCGGATCAGTCGGACGAGCTCGCACGACTTGTATGCGGCAATACCTCCGCCGACGACGAGCAGCACTTTAGGGGCAGCCTTGCTCAAAGCCCAGGCTCCCATTTCCCAAATCGCGAATGGCCGATCGAGCCGTTCATCTGTTCTCGTGTCTCCCGGTCGTGCAGGATGGTGTTGGTCCGTCTGGTGCGATTCAGCCTAGCTGTACGGGTGCAAACAGCCAAGAGCATACGCAAACTCGCACAATGCCATGCCTTACAATGGTTAAATTTTGTTGAGCCTCACGGTCATTTGATCGATAGATATCGCGGAGACGAGAGGGGGAATTCCGAATGAGAATCGCATTGCGCGTGTTGCTTGCCCTGGGCGGGCTGGTCTTAGCCTTTATGGCTTTCGGCTTTCTGACCGATCCGGTCACCTCGGGCGCAGATTTCGGGATCGCGGTCGAAGGGACACACGCGATCACCTCGATCCGGGCCGACATGACGGCTTTTTTCGGTGTCAGCGCCGCGTGCTTCCTTTGGGGCGCGTGGAAACAGCGCAGCGATCCGCTGGTGATCGGCGCCGCCCTGATG
This sequence comes from Erythrobacter sp. THAF29, assembly GCF_009363635.1. Lineage (GTDB taxonomy): Bacteria > Pseudomonadota > Alphaproteobacteria > Sphingomonadales > Sphingomonadaceae > Erythrobacter. The sequence goes on from NZ_CP045392.1 coordinate 3,199,649, forward strand.
CTGGTGGCGCTGGTGGCACGCGTGGTTTCGCTGGCGATCAACGGCAGCTTCGAAGGGTATATCCAGCCGATGGTTTTCGAAGCTGTATTCGGTGTCCTTGGTCTGATCGGGGCGAAGGTGCTGCCCGAACGGGCCTAGCCAAGCCAACCCATGCTGAACGCGCCCCACATCGCGCCCGCACCCAGGCCGAGCGCGATTAGGTAGCCCAGTCGCGATCCGCCGGCGCGTTCACGCCGCTCGGTGATGAGCCGGATCTCGGGAAGCGGCGGCGGTTCGGGCGCGCCGCCCTTGGGCGGGAATCTCTCCTCGATCCGCCGGATAAGCGACGGCAGGCGCAACAGGGTGTCGGCGTCTTCCTTGATCCTCTCGGCCACCGCAGCCTCCGGCCCCAGTTCGTCGCGGATCCAGCTGCGGACATAAGGCGCGGCGGTATCCCACATATTGATGTCGGGATTCAGCTGTGTTGCGATCCCCTCGACCATCACCATGGTCTTTTGCAGCAGCAGAAGGTGCGGTTGGGTCTGCATGTCGAAATCGCGGGTGATCGCGAACAGCCCGTCGAGCATCTGTCCAACACTGAGTTCGCTGACCGGCTTGCCCCGCATCGGCTCGCCCACCGCACGCAGCGCGGTCGCGAATTCGCCGACCGAATGATAGCTCGGAACGTATTGCGCCTCGAAATGGATCTCTGCGACGCGCTGGTAGTCGCCGGTCGTCAGGCCGTAGAGGATCTCGGCAAGCCATTGCCGCGCGCGCCGATCGATGCGGCCCATAATCCCGAAATCGATAGCGACAATAGTACCATCATCCTCAACGAACAGGTTCCCCTGGTGCATGTCCGCATGGAAGAAACCCGCGCTTATCGCCTGGGTCAGAAAGCTGATGACCAGGCGTTCGGCGATGGCATTGAGGTCGTGGCCCTTGGCGATGAGTTCATCGCGCTTGGAAATCTTGATGCCATCGACCCACTCGATGGTCATGACCCGGCCATTGGTGCGGTCCCAGTCGATTTCGGGGATACGGTAGCCACCGATCCCCTTCACCTCTTCGGCGAGTTCGGAGGCCGAGGCCGCCTCGCGGCGCAGATCGAGCTCGGAATTGGTCCAGCGCTTGAAATTCGCGATTGTCAGGCGTGGCCGCAGACGCAGCGCTTCGCCGCCCATCGCTTCGACATGAGCGGCCGCCCATTCATACGTCTGGATATCTCGTGCGAATTTCTCGCGAATTCCTGGACGCAGAACCTTGATTGCGACCCGCCGACCGTCCGTGGTGACGCCGCGATGGACCTGCGCGATCGAGGCCGCACCGACTGGATTGGGGTCAATTTCGGCGAAGAGGTTTTCGAGCGGCTGATCGAATGCCGCCTCCATCGAGCGCCTGATCTCGTCGAAACCAACCGGCGGCAGAGCGTCTTGCAGGCTCAGAAGATTGCGCGCGGCCTCTTCGCCAACGAGGTCGGGCCGGGTCGCGAGCGATTGCCCCAGTTTGATCGCCGCCGGACCAATCGCCTTGAAGGCGCCCGCGTAATCCGGTTCGCCGCGCTTGCTCGTAAAGGTCGCCCAGCGCGCAAGTTTGGCCAGGCGCGTCACCGTGGTCGGCGCATTGGGGTCGGTTTCGATCCCCACAAGCGCGCGGCGGCGAGCCAGAGTGATGCCCCATCGTGCAAGACGGGCGAAATGGATGACAGGGGACGTCATGCTCTAAAGGCGCGCGAAGGCTCTTTCCGTTCCCGCTCGTTCAAATCTTCCAGCCCGAATGGATCGCGACCAGTCCGCCCAGGATCGGTTCGACCCGTGTGTTGGCGAACCCGGCGTCTCGGATCATCCGCTCGAACTCGGGCATCGGCGGAAACTTGCGGATCGATTCGGCGAGGTAGCGGTACGAATCGGCGTCACCGGCAATGGCCTGCCCCATGCGTGGCAGAACCTTGTCCGAGTAGACATCATAGGCTTCGCGCAGGCCCGGCCATTCAACCGTCGAGAACTCGAGGCAGAAGAAACGCCCGCCGGGCTTCAGCACCCGCAGCGCCTCTTTCAGCGCGCGATCCTTGTGCGTCACATTCCTGATACCGAATGCGATGGTGTAGGCGTCGAACGTGTTGGAGGCGAAATCGACCTCTTCAGCGTTCTGGCGGGTGAATACGAGGCTTCCGGCGCCTTTCGCCTCGTTCCGCCCCATCGCTCTCTCGGCACCGACATCGAGCATGTCCTGATTGATGTCCGCAACCGTAATATCGGCCCCGCGATCGGCCATGCGAAAAGCAATGTCTCCGGTGCCGCCTGCCATGTCGAGAATCTGTTCGCCCGGCTGCGGCTTCACGCGGCGGACGAACTTGTCCTTCCACAGCCGATGCAGTCCGCCCGACATTGCATCGTTCATGATGTCGTACTTGCTCGCGACGCTGGTGAAAACTTCGCCAACGCGACGGGTCTTTTCCTGCGGGGTCACGTTTTCGTAGCCGAAGCTTACGGTTTCTTGATCTGCATCGCTCATGGCGGCGGCCTTAGATGGAATTGCGGCCAGCGCAAAGGGTGTTAGAGGATGCTTCATGCCCGAATTGCCAGAGGTCGAAACAACGGTGCGCGGACTCGCGCGCTTCCTCGATGGAGCGCGAATTACTCGCGTGACCCTCAACCGCCCGGACTTGCGACGCCCCTTCCCGCCCGATCTCGTGCAGGTGATGACAGGAGCCAGCGTCACGCACTTATCGCGCCGCGCCAAATACGGCCTGATCCATCTCGACCGAGGCTCGACCATGGTTTTCCATCTTGGCATGAGCGGGCGCTGGCGGATCGACCCCGATGAGGACGACATACATGATCACCTCGTTCTCGAAACCGAAGGGCACCGTTTTGCCTTGTGCGACCCGCGCCGGTTCGGTTCGGTGGATCTGGTCCGTACAGACCTCCTCGATCATTGGCCTCAATTTGCCGCGCTCGGTCCTGAGCCGCTCGGTTCGGAACTGACCGTCGATCACCTCAAAACCGCGCTCAAAGGCAAAACGCAAAGCATCAAGCTTTGCCTGCTCGACCAGCGGATCGTCGCAGGGCTGGGCAATATATATGTCTGCGAGGCGCTGTGGCGCGCGGGTATCCATCCGATGAAGAAGGGGGGCAAGGTAACAGGGCCGCAACTCGAACGCCTCGTACCCTCGATCAGGGACGTGCTCGAAACCTCTATCCGCGATGGTGGCTCGTCCCTGCGCGACTATGCCCAACCGGACGGTGAGCTCGGATACTTCGCAACCAGGTTCGACGTTTACGGGCGCACCGGCGAGCCGTGCCGGCGCGAGGATGGCGGGACCATCCGTCGCATCGCGCAAGGCGGTCGAAGCACGTGGTACTGCCCGAAGTGCCAGAAGTGAGGGAATTCTTGACGATTCGCCGATCCCGCCCTATGTGGCGCGCTTTCCGGCGCTTCGAGGCGAATCTCGTGCGCTCTTGATTTCGAACAAACCCGAGAATTCATCAGGTCGCGCAGACGCGGCCGCCACAGAACGCGAGACAGACAAGACCTATGGCAAATTCGCCCCAAGCCCGTAAGCGCATCCGTCGCAACAACCGCCGTGCAGAGATCAACGGTGCGCGTGTCAGCCGCATCCGCGGCTTCGTGAAGAAGGTGGAGACCGCAGTCGAAGCCGGCGACAAGAAGGCCGCACAGGAAGCGTTGAAGGCTGCACAGCCGGAACTGGCTCGCGGTGTTGCTCGCGGAGTAATGCACAAGAACACTGTGGCGCGCAAAATGTCGCGCCTGTCGAAGCGAGTCGCCGCACTCTGATTCGCTTTTTCGAGGTGGCGATTCGCCGCTTCGGTTAGGTAAATTTACCTAAGGGTATGCTACAGGGTCGCACTCAATGAGTGCGGCCCTTTTGTTTTGCGCCGAATGTACGCCGACGCGAAAAGGAAAAATCTAGGAAACCCCGCGATTCGCATGTGATCGAAACCGAATATCGAGTGAAATCAGCCGCTTGAACGCAAGTCTGCGGCATAGCGCCGAGTCAACCGGATTATTTCAGTTTTTTTAAAATTCCTCGCTTGCTTCCGAGGCCGAAGCGTACTTTATTTGTGTTCCACCCGGAGCGGGACAGTCCGGGTTCTAACAAACTGGTCGATGGGGGGTTCCGGGAAACGCATGTTTCCGGGAAGGGAGATTTTGCGCCTATCGAAATGGTGAAGATGCGGTTCGGATGCGGCTCCGAAAGCGCTAGAGTATTGGGGAAACG